>CAMCMD010000015.1 GCA_945875975.1 Rickettsia typhi | reverse complement strand
TCTACTTGAACATCAAAACCATCAATATCAGCAAATTTTTTAAATAATACGGCTTTTCCTTCCATTACAGGTTTAGAAGCTGCAGCTCCAATTGCTCCAAGCCCCAGGACCGCTGTACCATTTGAAATAATAGCTACAGTATTACCTCTGGCTGTGTACTTATAAATATCATCCGGATTCTTTTGGATCTCAAGACATGGAGCAGCAACGCCCGGAGAGTAAGCTAGAGCCAAGTCTTGCTGAGTGTCAAGAGGCTTTGTTGGTCGCAAGGCTATTTTTCCAGGTTTGCCAGATTGATGATATTCCAACGCTTTGAGATATTCTGGTGACTTTGAATTATCCATAGTTTTATCCTAAACTAATGTTATATATTTAGCCTAGGATATACACTAGAGTCGATAATGACAAGATTGAAAAGATGGTTGTAAAGGTTATTATTGAAGACATTGTTTCCGGATCTCCTCCAAGTTGCCTTGATAAAATATAAGAGGAGGTAGCGCATGGTAGACAGCTAAAGAGTATACCTACAGATTTTGCGGTTCCACTCACTGACATGATCCAGAGCAGAATAAATGTTACAATAGGAGTGATTATCAATTTAACTCCACTAGTCAGCGCTATTTGCTTGAAATACTCAGGCTCAATTTTCAACTTTATTCCTGCGCCAACGATAAGCATACCAATGGCGAAAGCTGAATCAGCTATAGTGTCAAGGGTATTATCTATTCCTATATTTAGGGTTAGGCCAGAATAGTTAAAGCTAAAACCAGCTAAGCTAGCTAGTATAAATGGATTAGCTATAATTGACTTGCTCATTATTGCCAAGCTTTTTCTTTTAGTAAGGTTGCCGTCCTTAGGCAAATAATAATAAAACGACATTATAGCCGTAATGTTTGTTAGTATAAGCAGGTAAGGTGAGATAGTGGCAATAATGGTTAGTCCGTTTGAGCCAAGCAAGGCAGCCCCGACTGAAAAAAATATATAATTATTATATCTTGTTGCTCCCTGAAATACAGAGGTAAATTGTACTTTATTATAATTTGTCCTTGCTTGATAGACGATAAGTGCTGCTGCTACTATTAAATTTCCGGCTATTAGAGCAATTGTGAGTCTTAAAAACTCTGATGAAGTGAAGTCAACTTTGGAGCTGTGTTTGAATAAAACGGTTGGAAACAAAACGTAGAATGATAATTTCTCAAGGCCACGCCAGAATTCATCGGACGTTAGCCATTTCCTTCTAATAACACTTCCTAGGAATGCTATTAGAAATATTGGTAGTACGCTGTAAAAAACATTATCCATGTTGCATTGTTATTGAGATATAGGGCGATTCCTAGATGTCCAATAATACCAATTTAGTATCCAAAAATCAAGAACCGTTATGCGATAAGTTTATTTTTATTAAACATTTCGTACGCGCGTAATTTTCTGAATAAAGGGTGCGTGCCTATATAAAGGTACACAAAGTACCATAGGAATTTTTTATAATCGTTGCCTGCTGTTGCCTTGCAGCGATTTTATGCCCCCTGTTTTTCCGATAGATTCAGGTGGCCATTTTCGGGGGTAAAATTCCAACAGATAATACAATTGTTGATCAGTCGGTTACAGCTTTCTGCAATTTCCTGATCTTCTTTCTCAACCTGCATAAATTCAAGTGGGCTACCAACGGCTACAGCGCGTGTGAAACGATTAGCCAACTCTACCTTGTTTAGCTGCTTCTCGATTGCCTGTCGTAATTTCACTTCATCCAGATAACGAAGAATGAACAATGATTTTATAATTTGACCGAAGGCTTTGACTGCCTGGTATAAAGCATGCTGCTTTGAGTAAGAATTGAGCCGCTGGAATATACCAGACGCGGTATTCTCCTTTAGCTTGATGGTTGTGACTAAACGCAAGAAATCATCCCAGTTCTGATGAAGCAGTTTCTCATTGACGTAGTGATTAGATACAATTTTCCAGTCTTTTCTCCTCTCTTTGCTGTGATGTTTAAATATGTAGAGATGCTTATTCTGCAATCCTTTCAGTCTTGAGGCAAAGGAAATTCAAGCATATAGGTTAGGCCGAAAATAGCTTCGCTATAACCATGCGTATCTGTAGAATGAATATTGCTTTTTACTACATCATTATTCATAAGTCCGTCAATCACATAGGTACTCTTATGGTCAGAAGCACTAATCATGGTGAGGTGCCAGAGGAAATGCCGCTCCCAGCTTAGTAGGCACTAAATATGCAGTGGTCTATAGTTACCAATATTTTACCAATTTTTTTTACCTTCCTTGACCATTACTTTGTCCACGTTTTAGCACTGGTTTAACTTGAGGCGTTCCTATACCAACTGGTGGATTTTTAGGTAAAGGCGGAGGTAATTTATTATTATGCGCCAGTTGTGCATGAATATGTTGTACAGCCGCACCATGACCTAACTCCGCAACTGAAATTGGCAACACTGGTTTAGACTTTGGTGCAGTAGTTGCAATTTCAGGAATACTACTTTCTTGTTGTGGCCCTTGTATTTTTTTGTTTTGTCCTAAAACATCATTCTTTGTAACTACATCTTTTTGTTTTCTTGAAGCTTGCAATTTTTTTACAGTATTTATAACACTATTAATACCAGTATCAGTCACATTTTTTAGTGCTTTTACTGGCAGTTCTAACGGCAGAACAAGGGCTTGTACAACTCCCTTTACTATCATAGCGCCAATTTTACTACGTATAGGTCTTATGCTTACAATCTCCTTATCTATAGCTCTAGCTACTGAATATTTTAGAGCTTTTATTGCAACATCTACAGCTCTAAAAGGATTCAACGCTTTTTTGACATTAATAGTCTTGTCATTATTTAAATATGATTTACCAATGAGGTCATATGTTGGATTTTTAACATCTAACAGCTTATTACCATGTTTATCCTTTGCGTCTATCGCTTTACCAGTATCTTTGAAAGTCATAACATTCCCATCGTTATCCTTCACTTTAACGATGTCTGCAATATTAAAGTCCATAGTTACATAAGCCTTAGTACGTCTTACAGCTTTTTCAAAAAAAGACGCTTTTTGTTTAGGTTGTTCTAAGTTATTTGGCGAGTATTTTATCGGTTTTTTTGCCATATTCAATAATGTTCTTATAAATTTCCAATTAGATTTTACATAAAATTTTAAGAAAATGCAAAAAACATTATAATGATTTGATCAATTTTAGCTTTCAAGAATGATCTTGGTGCTAAATCCTTAAAGTTTTGTGTGTTTTTGACTCTCAAAGCATATTAACCCTTCTTCTCATTCAATAGTCCTTTTGGTATTTAAATTCAATGCTCATTAACTCTAGTATTTAACCTTACATACTAAACCCACCCATATCTTTTTCTATCTCAAGATGTTTCTGCTGCTGGATGACTCGATTTTGTATCTGTTGTATTTTGTATCTGTTGTATTGCAGCTATGACGAGGTATTAGGAAATTCCATTTCTGACACTTCGACAAAAGCCTCAGATCATATAAGTAATAGAAAGATATCTTTAAGAAAAAATAGATCTACTGAATTTAGTCTGTTGTAAACAAAATATTTCTTAATTTAAGAAGGCTTCCGAACAAAGCCAATTCAACGCAAATTATCAAAGAACCAAAGAATAATTTGACATAATTTGAGTATATAATTAACATTAAAATTATATACTACCATAAGTTAAATTAATATCAGCCCTAAAAAGACTAGTCTTATTTGTAGTATATAGATAATTTATTATGGAATAAGGTTATCAATAAGTAGAAATTTATATAAACCATAAGTTGATAATAAGTATTTATATTAAGGAATAAATTAATTAAAAATAAAATTTGGAGTACTAAAATGGAGGAATAAAAATGGCAAAAAGAGTGGAAGGAATTGAAGGCAAGGAGAAAGAGGATGAATTAGTAGATGACCAAGTGGCAGTTTTTCTAGGAGCGGAGGAAAGATTGCGTATAAATCAAATGAATATAATAGAACAAAGTATATCAGTTACTGGTCAACATATGTCAGTTACTGTACCAACTATAGAAGAGTTGCGGTTTATAGCTGATGTTCTTAAAGATAATAAGACTATTATGTTCCTGCGCATGGAAATATGCATGAACCTGGATAGTAACTGCGGAGAAATTTTAACACAAATATTAGACCCAAACAGCTCAATTGAAGGTTTATGGTTATATGTTAAGGCAGTTGAACATTCGGGCATAGAAATGTTAGCTACCGCTCTTGCTAATAGTAGATTAAAAATTTTTGCATTTTGGGAAAGTAATATAAATGATGAGCAATTAGCCATTCTTTCAGAGGTTTTTAGCAAACATCAAAGTATTTCCCATATAGAAGTAGTATCTCTTTTTTCTGAAGATGAAGACTGTTTTAGTAGCAGTGGTACTTATGCTCTTGCTCGAGCTGTAAGTAATAACCCTGTTATTACAAGGGTAGAGATTAATCCTGCAGAATACAAACATGCTGAAATTAATTTTACAGAAGTATGTGAAATAATAAAAAATAATAAAAATATTAATGATTTAATGCTAGGGCAATTTAATAATTTACTGCTAGGACAATTAGAGTGTCCAATAATAGAGGAAGAAAATACTTGTCAATTGTATGGAGAAGGAACGAATCTGGTATAAATATAATAAATTCTAACTTTTAATTACAATAGTATTGGCGATTTTGTCATGAATAGCCATACTTCGTTTACTGAATACTATAGACCAAATACCAATTATAGAAGTAATATAGCCTAGAAATCTTTTGATAAGGTTACGAAGAGATGGTCTTTCCAGAGTATCTGCGTCAACTATTTTCATCCGCAGAAACATCTTACCAGGAGTAGCCCCAAATTTTCTCCAGAAGGTAACAAAATAAGCTCCCATGAAGAGTGTGTTTATTACAAATAATATACAGGAATATGAAAAAAATCTACCCGCAGTAAGGTAACTTGCAAACTCTGGCATTACTACTGCTGTTGCAAAAGTGTCTTTGTTAGAGAAGTCTACTTGGTAGGCAACAAAGAAATCATTAAATAAAGAGAGGAAAACATAATGGGATATTATATTCATCAGCGGAGTAAGAACTATTGATAATATGATTAAGTCTATTGTCATAGAAAAAACCCGAGGGATGAATTTAGAGTAAATAATCTGTTTTTTCATCGCTAGTTCTCCCTGGTTGACTTAATGATCAAATAACCTATTCCTTTATATCGAACTGAATTATTTTTAGCAATTTTATTGTGACCAAGGACGTTAATACCCCAGCCGATAGTACCATAGCTGCTACTGTAATTAGACTGCCTGAGTACAGGTAACTTGATACAGCAACGAATACAGAACATATGAATGAACGAAGCGCCATGATTGCTGATGAAGCAGTTCCCTTGATCTCAGGAAATAAATCCATCGATTTAGCAAATATAACTGGATAGGTAGTAGCAGCGCCAATACCGAATATTGTCATAGCAATTGTTGTTAGGTATGGTGCATTATCAAATATTACCGATACAAGAAGAAGTAATATTGAGCCAAGTATGGTAAGTATAGTTCCATAAATTACAGAATTTTTCATGCCAATAAAACTATTTATTTGTCCGCAATAAAGGCTAGTTATGCAGAATGCACAAATAATAGCTCCTTGATGCAAAGCGTAATACATAATCGGTAGATTGTATGTTTCCATATAGAGAAAAGAGCCGCATGCAACGAAACTCATCCAACCTCCATATACCAAGCTTGGGGTTATAGATGCGTAGAAAAATTCTTTACTAAACAGAAGTTCTATATAATCTTTTTTAATTTTCTTAAGCTCAAATTTCTCACGATCATTCTTTGTTTCCGGTAACCAGTAATACAACATTATCCAAGATATAACGGAGATTATAGCAATCGTGGTATAATTACCTCTCCAGCCAAGAGATTTATTAATGAAACTGCCAGCTATTGGGGCAGCAGACATAAAAACTGTAATCATTGAATTCATCATCCCAATTAACTTAGCTGATTGTTCTGAGTTGTAGATGTCTGCTACCATTGCAAATGCAACAACAGCAGAAGTGCCAGCACCAATTCCTTGAATTAATCGTGAAAAAAGTAAAAATCCAATATTGGGTGCAAAAGCGCAGCCACATGCTCCAGCCATCATTATTGCGTTGCCAATAATCATGACTTTGCGTCTCCCAAATGAATCAGATAATGGCCCATAGACCACGCTTGATAGACAAAAGCCAAAGAAGTTAAGTGCTACTGTCATCTGGGTCAAGCCATCTGATATGTTAAAATAGTCTGAAATATCAGGAAAACTAGGTACAGAAATATCTACTTCTACACAGCATGTTAGTAGGGATATTACAAGTAATAGGGGCAGGCTCTTCATATTTATCCTAGGTAATTATATTATTAATAGTTGTTTTTAAAGAGTGCACGACCTCTTTGGATTTCTCCAAAGAGTATCTGTTAAACTCATGTCCCCAAACTGGCTTTGGGAACAGTTCGTCGCTTTTAAATCTAGCAACAATATGAATATGCATTTGGGGCACTATATTTCCTAGAGTGGCAATATTCAGTTTATCTGGATTAAATACTGATTTCATTATTTTAGCTACTTGCAGTATTTCTGAATTTAATTTATTAAACTCATTTACCTTTAAATCCATAATTTCAACAATATCATTCCTCTCCGGGACAAGTATTACCCAAGGAAAATGAGAATTATTCATCAAGCGTAATTGGCATAATTCAAGCTTAGTTATAAAGATACTATCCTGTTCCAATACGGAACTTAATTTAAAGGTCATTGAGTCCTCAGAGTTGTTTTTTCAAATTTAATTTATCTATAATTCGTGCAAATGCTCCATTGCCTAGGACATTAGCACTAGTAATAAATGGGTCAAATAAAATATATAAAGCAGTTATCAAAGAAAGCATCTCTGTGTTAAATCCTAGATATTTATCTAATATTGGCAACATGACAAGTATTCCTCCACCCGGAATGGCTGCAACAGAGAATTTTGCAAGTACGAAATAAAATGTGAATATAATATACGTATATATGTCTGGTTGAGGTAAATTATAGTTTTTTAAGATAGCATAAGCAAAACAAGGTATTGCTATACAATCTCCAACTAGATGAATGTTGACAGTTGCTGGAATAACTGTGTGAACAAGGTCTTTATTTTGGGCATTTTTTTCTGTTCCGATGATGGTTAGGGGCATACTAGCAGCGCTGGACATTGTACTAAAGCCACTCATGGCTGCAGGAAGCATATTTTTAATAGAAATAACGGAGCTAGAGAGATTAAACTTTTCTAGGACAAAATATACAAAAGTAACATAGCCAAACTGGCTAAAAGCAATGATCATAAATATCATAGTATAATTCTTCAAAATCTGGGTTATAACCCCATCATATTGAAGCTTTACTACAAACCCCGTGACAAATAGAGGTATCATAAAAGTAATGATTTTGAGTAGTTGGGTTGTCATTACTTCAAGCAATAAGCATATATTTTCTGTTTTTTTAGGAATTATTCTTGCTGATAATATCCCGGTAATGATTCCAGAAAACATGGCGTAGTGATTTGGTATTAGGTTTGGTAGTGCAAATAGTATATGTCCTTTTAATGCATCATTCTCATTTGGAATTGCAAGCGATAAGTCAAAGCCATAGATAATTATTCCTATCACTTGGCTTAGAAAGGTGGTTAAGAAGTTAGAAATTATTACTCCTCCCAGAATTACTAAGATTATTCTAGACGCATCTTTTGCAAGGTTTGCTGCTGCTTTATAAAGCAAGCTAAAGATTATTACTGGAAGCAAAAAGATGATTATTGATTTAATGGTTAAGCTAACACCAAAGAGTATCTCTGCTAATTGTAGGGGTATATAGCCGCCAAAAGCGATAATTATAAATATTAGGAGTGCCAACAATGCTGGCATTTGATGAAACATGGCTTTAGACCTTGATTTTTGTTAGTAAATATATATGAAAAATTTGACGAATGCTATGTTATTGACCGGAAACACCGGTAGTAGTTATGGTCATAATAAATAGCATAGATTGAATCATGAATTTGCTCAAAAGAAACAACGTTGTTAAAACTAGATCATGGTTAAGGCATAATATAGTTGCGAATATATTCTGTCAAATAAATTCCAATAATACATTATAGATAATATGCATGTCCAAACTTGTTTCCTGTGTGTTGCAAGAATAGGTGTAAAATAACTTGTCTTATCTTAACTTAATTTATCGACTTAGTTTAGGTTTTTTGCTTCTCGTGAGATAGAAATAGTAATCTGAAATTGATAAAGCATGGTTAAGTTATGCACAAATTCATACTTCTATTAAATTATTAAACCTTAAAGTAATAAAGCTTGTAGTTAAATTTGAGTTTTGTAAGGTTCATGCGGGTTCCTGGGGTATGCTCATTTTTTACTCATATTAAGCAAAACTTGAGTCTTTATAGAAAAATTATTGCATCTGACCATGTTATTCACTTAGTTATCCACAATTTTTGTGGATATTAATAATTCAAAAAAGGTTGTGGTTCAATTAGACCATAGAAAATAAGCAAAAACTAAAGACAAAATGGCAAGGGACTGCATTGCAATTCTTAACGACATTAATTTTGTGCCATGTTTTTTACTAAATTTTTCTCCAGCTGCCATGGAAAGTAATCCCAACAGCAAAACAATTGTGGTAAGTACGGCAAAAGTGATGATAAATATCATGATTATTTAGTCCTATTTGGTGTCTATTAAAGAATTATGTAGAAGTTTTGTCAAGTTAGATCCTTAAGGCTATTGACAATCGGGTGTTTTTTTATTAGACTGCCCTTAACTTTGATCACATAAAATAAATATAAAAAATAATTTATTATGAAACGTACATTCCAACCTAGTAATCTGGTGAGAAAAAGAAGACACGGCTTTAGAGCTAGAATGGCTACTGTTGGCGGTAGACTTGTCATAAAAAGTCGTAGGGCAAAAGGTAGAAAAAAACTTACCGCGTAAATTGTGGGGTGAATATTCTTTCCTTAAAAAATCAGAAAGAATTTGACAGTGTCAATAAGTATGGATCAAAAATACATGGATCCTGTTTTATTTTAATAGTATCTACAAAGACTCTTCAAACAGAAATAGTGTCAGCTTCCAATCCCACAATTCTAGGAATGAAAGTCAGCCGGAAATTTTCTAAAAAAGCTGTTATTCGTAATAAAGCTAAGAGAAGAATAAGGCATTTAACTCAGCTGCTTGTAAAAAATCCTGATATAAACACAGATAACAAGTCAATAATCGTTATACCCAAACGAGGTTTTGAAAACTATAATTTTTCAAAACTATCCAATGACTTTTTTAGAGCGTTCTCTAAGATCTGCTAGATTTAATATAGATCTTACCTTAAAAAAATACCACACATATCTATCTTTATAGTTAATTTTGATGTTTCATTTAAGGAGTTGTTTACCTCCTATTGACTTATTATCCTGATGCGATGTACTTTATAATTAAGTAATTTGCAAAATATTAGGGGTGCTTTTTATGTCGTCATTAGATGAATACCAGAATTTAGGAAAGGATTTGGGTGGATATGTAGCAGCAGTTAAGACAAATTCAGGAGCGTTGGGTTTACAGGAAGCGTTTAAATCCGGCGGCAAGCTGTTTGATGTAATGCAAATGTTAGATAAAAAAGAGAAAGAGATTCGTAACTATGAAGAGCAACTCTTGAAAGCTTTTGACCCTAAAAACCCGGGAGAAATTACTCTTGACTATGTTAATAAGAGGACTGAAGAAAATGGAGTCGAACTTGCAGAAATAAAATTACTTAAAGATAGATTGAGTGATCTTTCATCTGCCGTAGGTCAAAAAACTTCTGGTTTTGCTATGACTAGAGCTGTAAATGAATTTTCTGAAGGGATAGCAAAGCATGAGAAAGTATCAAAAGGCTTTTTCTCTACCTTTGCTAGCTTTATAGGCAGTGTATTTAAAGGTAAGGATGAACAAAAACTAGTTCAGGCCTCAAGTAGTTTAGATGTTAGAACTAATGCAATTAGTAACGAGAGCCAAGAAAGATTTACAATCCCAGGAAAAGGGGGGAAAGAATCTCCGGAAATACCACAATTAGAACAAGTTGTTCAAAAGGGCATGAGTTCTCAGGAGATAGGAGGAATGCCTCCGCCGTCAGAGATGCCTCCACCCCTGCCGTCATCAATGAGTGAAGTAGGAGGAGGACTAAAACCGCCCCCATCACTGAGTGAAGTAGGGGGAGAGCTACCACCACCTCCTCCTCCGCTATCTGACTTGAATGTAGGAGAGCTACCACCACCGCCACTGCCATCGGACTTGAATGTAGGGGGTATACCAAAACCACCACCACCACCACCGCCAATGAGTGAAGGAGTAGGGGGATTAAAACCACCTTCCAAACGAGATATACCAATTGATTTAGCGCCTAAAAAGGATTTCCTGAGCGAGATACGTGAAAGGGGTGGCAAGCAAAAACCATTATCGCTTAATCATCCAAATTATGAACATGTCGCTACAGAGCCTAAGGTACAAAAAAGTGGTGGAAAAGGTTTGTTAGATGGTCTTAAAGCTCGAATGGGGGGTGGAGAAGAAAGACCAATTGAACAAAGATTGCTTGATGGAGCATCTAAAAAAGATCAGCAAAATATACTTTATTCCGCAATGGTTGATAATAATGAAAAGCTTGTTACAGCCTTGCTAAAGCATCAATCAGAGTTTAACACTGGGGAGCAACGAGAGAATGAAGATGGTTGGGAAGAAGAGATTGTAGAAAAGAGATCAACTTTTTCGCCCGAACAAGTGGAGACTGTTCGTAAAGCTGCAGAAGAAACTAAACTTAGAGTCGCTGCTGGTATTGATCTTGTTACAGTGAAAGAAGAGCCTAAATCCGTGCCTATTACTCCTAAGGTTGAGGTGAGTCCAACTACAACTGTAAAAGTTGAGAGCGTGCTGCCTATCCCGCCTTCGCCAATCAGTGGGATAGGAGAAGGTGGCCCTCCACCGCCTCCTCCCCCTACTCTTTTGAAGAAAACTGTTGTTAAGGAACCAAAGATTCCTACTTCTAAGCCTATTGTAGTACCAGATAAAGGCGACTTAGTGACTCAAATTCGAGAAGATGGTCTGAAGAATTTAAAAAAGGTGAGCCAGAGCCAGTCTTTAAATTCCGGTGAATTTACCTATACAGGTTCTGGTCCTAGTAATGATATGGGATTCCTTGCCCAAGCTCTAAAAGGGCGGCGTGGTGGTATTAGCGGCTCAGAGGGCCCTGATGAGGCAATGGCAAAAAAGCTCGGAAAGCTTTCGACTAAAGACCAGCTAAATGAGCTTTATTCTGCAGTTATTGACGGGGATAAAGCAAATATAGCGAGAATAATAGAGGTTGGTAATCCCGAAGTATTTACTAAAGAAAACATGGAGAAAATAGCAAGTGCTGCTCAAAAAATTTCCGCTACTCAAGACATATCTAAAAAAACTATTATAGAGGGTGGAGTAAAGCATCTTGCCAAAGAAGCAGAGATAAACATAAATGTTGGCGAAAATCGAGGAAGGGGTTAGAGAGTAATGGAGTTTGATGAAGATAAGCCTGTTAAAGCTGAGGCGGCGATTGAGGAAGTAACTGCTTCAGCTAAAGTAAAGCCTAAATCTGACTTAGAGAATCTTTTTGAGCAAGATGAAGATTTAGGAAAGGCTGTAGAGAAAATTTTTGATGAAACTACAGATTTAAATGAAATACAGACAAAAATCATTTTGCTCCTCAAAGCCTATCTAAAAACAAAAAAGAAATCAGGTATTGATGTTAGCAAGATTGAAGATCTAGAAAAAAAAATAACTGAAGATATTACCAACTTTATTGGCAAATTTACTAAAACTATAGAAGAAGATATTGACCCAAACATAGGTACTGTTAGTAAAAAAGACAGGGCGAGTTTACTGAATATTGAGGCTAGAAAAAATATCAAACGGATTATGAAAAATTTTGTTGTTTATGAAATTTATAAAGTTATGAATCCTAAAAGAATTGCTGGCGAGACTAAAGAAGATAATTACAGAAAGAACTTAATGCAAGGTGGGGAGCAGCTTGCTAGCAGGTATGAAGGTGGCAAAGAATCTGATCTTAAGGAATATGGAGCAGCAAAAGTTGAGCGTATAAAACACCAAGCTTTGTCAATGAGTAAAGGTGGTGGAATGGGGCGCTGAATGCTATAGTTAATTGATATGAACTTGCGTGCGTCGTTGCTTGTCACTCGCCTATTATCTATAGGCTTCGTATCCTCGCGTCTGGCATCAAATTCATCTGAATTAACTATAATTCAAGGAGAATCACGAATTAATTAGAAACAAGGAAGCACCAGCCCTAAACTTTATATAACAAACCTTTCACACCACGTATGTATCCATAATAAGTGGAGAAGTTGCCGCAGCTGATCTTCTATTAAAGCTGGAGCTAGCCCTATCGTAGAAGTTGATGATTTTAAGTCTACGGATGTATGGAATTCGTCATAAAACTTCAGCTGCTGAGTGGGCTAGCAGTATGATTCATAAAGGAGCAGATATATATCAGTTACGGGGAATAACTGAGAAATATGATACCGATGGAGTATTATCTAAATATATAAGCTCAAACTCAGTTCAGGTTTAATAGGTTATAAAAATAGCTGACAAGATATAAGTCAATTTTTATTTCGTCTTGCCAAATGAGAATAATCGTCATATTTCATTAAACTGGGTTTTATGGCAAATTCAAGGCCACTCATGTAGTGTTCAAGTAACGAAGTCAAGCCAGCTTTATGCCTCATTATTTCATCAAAAGATAGAATTATCTCGCTTGTACTGATATAGGGGCTAGAGCTGCCAATTTTCACATAAGTCAAAACTAGCTCATTTTTATATAATATATTCGAATTTTGTAGCTCTCTGCTTTGCTCCCGTAAAAGTGTACGTTCCGTATTCTTGTTTTGAAATTCAAGGGTCTGATGTAAAGCTGAGCTTTCTGCAATAGTTTTATAAGATACTTCTGAGCCGAGAGGAAATCCACCTTGGAAAGCTATAATTGCTTCCACAAGAAGTTGTGGAGACATGCCGGATAAGACATCTTTTTTTGTTGGTAGAGTGCCTGTTTTAAAGTCAAGAATTGCTAATGTACCGTTATGGTCCAGCTCTATTCTATCCGCAATTGCTTTTAGTATAATATTTTTCCCTTTTATATCAAGCGTTGTTTCCCCTTGGATTTCGCTATAAACTTTAACGGCATTTTTACGTCTGTCATCATCAAATTTTATAAATTCATCCGCGAGAGTCATGATTTTTGTTTTCCACATTTTTTTAGAGAAGTCTGGAACATTACTTTCTGCAAGTATAGATTCGGCAATAGATATAATTTGTAATGATTTACTAACGTTTCTGGGATTATAGTTTTTAGTATAGTGTTCGACTACTAGGTGAAAGAAATTCCCAAATTCTGCCAAATTAGGACGCTCATCAATTTCTTCAATTTTGCGTAATTTGAGTATTTTTTTAGCGTAAAAATTGTATGGTGCTCTTATTAATGTTTCAATATCAGTAGCGTATAGTACATCCGGAAAGGTTTCACTTCTTGAACTTATTTCTGTTGGTAGTAATCCAGGCTCTGGGCTGGCTCGTTTTGCATGCGTCGTTTCTAACCTTCCTACCAAAATATGCTTTAGGTTTAAAATAAATGGTGAGGGGAGGGTTAATTTGTTTGTGCCTTGTTTTTTTGCTCGGGTTAGTAGCACCTGCTGATTTTGAATATTCATATAAAAATCGTATAATGCTTTGTCAAAATCAATCTGTCTTTTATCCAAACCAATCATTGTTTGCATATTTTTACTGAGCCAAGGATTATTTTGTACGATATTTGGGTAACTACCTTCGTTCAGGTCTGTAATAATAATTAGATCGTACTCGATAAATGCGGAAGAGTTGGAAGGGCAGATGATAATTTGTTGTTCATGATTTATTGGAAATAGTCTACCGCCATCAATAATTTGTCGTAAAATGTCATGGCAATCTTCTATATTATTAATTTCTAAGGTGCAATTTAGTTGAACAATTTCAGTAATCAAGGCAATAACATCTTGATTATTTTGCCAAATTGTTGGCACAAGTTTCTCAGCGACTTTTATTATATTCTTAAATATCAAAGAAAATTGAGTTGAGGAAGTGAGGCTAGAAAGGGCATCGACGATGATTGTACAATGCTCTAATAATTTTTGATCTCCATTATTTTCTATAATAGATAAAACAGCTTCTAAATTAGGAGCAAATTTATTAGCCTTTCTGATTATATTTTTTAGTTCTTGTGATTTAGTTGAATTAATCATTGGATGGGCGAGGAAGGTGAAAAACCTTTTTAAATCAAACTCATTATATAACAATTCGGTGACGATTAATATTAAGGATATAGAGTGCTGGTTGAGGATATTCTCGCCAAACTGGTCTTTATAACCCAATGAATATTTGTCTAAAAATATCTGATATTGTTCTTTAGAATATTGGTTATGGGCGATTAATGCAATACTACTTTTGGGGTTTTTGTTTAATTGAGATGCGCATCTTAGAGCTATATATTCTGCTTCGTGCGCAATATTCTCAAACTCAACATAATTTATGTTATTAGGTAGATTTTCTAGATCAATTTCCGGCTGCACTATAAGTTGGCAATTATCTAAGCCAGAAGCCGTTTTTATAAAATCAGAAGTCATTAAATTATTACTAACTATGCCAGCAATAATCAGAGCTTCTGATGGATCTTTACATAATCTTTGGATTTCCGCTTTAAACATCAATTTTTGGTAGGATGCACGAGTCATTTTCTTCATAGATTGAATTTTTATTTGCCAATTATCAAAAGCAAAAGAAAGAAAATCGTGTATTTTATGCCAATGTTCAGGCTGATCAAGAATAGGTAATTGTTTTATTTCTTCAAGATTTATATTATTTGCTTCCAATTCAAAAAACAAATTGGCCAAAGATGGACTAAGACGAAGACTTTGCACCAAATCATAACCTAAAGGTTTATATTCATTTATAGTGATAGCTAAAGTAACTTTTTCTTCCAGGCGGCTTATACTGCCAACTTGTTCTGAGGGTATTTTGAAAATTTCTTCACTCTCAGCAATCAATTCGCTAATAGGAATGATTTTAGGCAATATACAAGTGCCAAGTTTAGTTACTAATATTTTTTGTAGTTCACTGCAAGCAAGACCAGTGGGCAATAGAATTTTAAGTTTAGTAAAGTCATGGGCCGAATTATTTATAGCAATTTGAGCTACTTCTTCAAGGAATTTAAATTTAGAATTAGATTGAAAAACCTTTTTTCTCATAGTGATTGGTATAACATAAAATAACTGTAATAAACCAGCTTTGAAAAAACCGTGATAGCAATAGTTAAGCTCAAGTTAATTCTACAAAATCCGGCAAATACAAGGATAAATTTACCAAAAAAAGGCACTGCGCTAAGTGCTAAAAATAAAAGCAAATATCTAGAACGACGGATTTGTTCAATTTTGTTTTGTGATGATACGACATCTTCATTTGTCAACGGGGCTAGTACTTTATGACATATTAGGCCAAGTAGATAGTTTATAGAAGAAGCAAAGGCAAATGAGATAGTAGATACCAGGATAATTAGGTAGGGATTATATGAATTAAAGATCTTCATCGAATGAATAACGAGTTCTGCAGATGTATTAATAGCAAGATTGGTTACTAAAGTGTCGGTGAAGAGGAGTAAGTACATTTCGGTAAGATTCATAATTTAACCTGGCGATTTGTGTTATTTTTAAACCCATCAAATTTAGCATACTACCCGTAAATCTCATAAAACCATGTCAACTATTGTTTTCGCGGCAATATCTGAGGGTTTTTGATCCCAATTAAAACCAATGGAGCTTAGAACTTTCTGGGATTCAGCTACCTGAGTCTCAGAATGCTCGTTATTAGTAAGTAGATCCCTTATAGCTTGCGACACGTTCTCTGCATTAAAATCTGATTGTATATACTCAGGGATTATTTCTTTATTTGATATAATATTTATTAAAGAGGCATACTTAATTTTTATTATCAATTTTAAAAAGAAAAAAGTAATTGGATTTAGTTTATACCCTACAACCATTGGAGTACCAGATGCAGCAATCTCAATTGTATTAGTACCAGACTTCGCCAAAGCACAATCACTTATAGCAAAGATTTTAAGCCGTTCTGTAGAAAAGCCAAATTCAAACTGAAATTTAGCTGATACAAGGTATTTGAGAATATTTTGTATATTTGATTTATCTGGCTGGACAAAAATTACCTTAATAGCATGTGTTGAGGATAAGTCATCAAACACCTGCCTGATTATGGGCATATGACGAGATATTTCCCCAAGTCTACTGCCAGGAGTAACAGCGATTACTTTAACATTTTCGCTAATATGCATTTTTTGCTTTAAACCTTTTGACCCAACATAAAATGCTTGCTCTAAAACCGGATGACCAATACAAGTAGCTTGCAAACCATAAGCAGTAAAGTAAAGTGGCTCAAATGGAAGTAAAGTGAGCAGGTGGTCATAAAGTTTAGCATATTTTTGGGCTCTACCTGGTTTGTATGCCCAAACTGATGGGGCAACGATGTGCACAAGTTTTATATGAGGAGCGATTTTTCTAACTTTATTAGCTACTCTGTAGGTAAAGCCAGGAGAGTCAATAGTAATTAAAACGTTAGGATTCTGAGTAATAATGTCTTGAACAGTCTTATTAATAAGACTTTTAAGATGGAAAATATAAGGTAGCACTTCGAAAAACCCCATCATGCTTATATAGCTCATCGGAAACAAAGACTTCACTCCTTCATTTCTCATGTTTCGGTTACCAACTCCATGAAAAATTATACTATCACTGTTTTTTAGTAACCTTTTGATGGCGCTGATCAGCAACCCTCCAATAAAGTCTCCTGAAGGCTCTCCTGCAATAATATAGAATTTTATCAATTACTACCCCTACACAAACTTAGCGATTTATCAACAGCATCTGATTCAATATTAAGACAATCTAGTATTGTATGAAAGATATAATCATGCGAAATCTCTTTTTTTTCTAGAGACTTAACTGCTTTCCATTTATCAGGGTAGGAGGATTTATAACTATCAGAAAACCACACTATAAATGGTACCGTGCGTTGTTCCTCTACATAATCATCCGCACCATGAGTCAATCTTCCGCATTCACCAAGAGACTCGCCGTGATCAGAGGCATAAATCATAAAAGCTTTTTTGTTTTTTAGAATATTTATTACGCTAGATAAAAAAAAATCGGTATATAATATAGAATTATCGTAGCTATTTAGACGTTCATGTTCATCGCAACTGGCAGCATCACGCTTTATAGTGTCAGCAATAGTAGGCTTGAATTTAGCAAATTCTTCTGGATATCGAGCCCCATAATTCCAGTGACTGCCAGTGGTATGAAGCACCAGAAATTTTTTCATACCAGATATGATATTTTGTTCTAAATGCGGCAACAATTTACCATCATGACTATTTGGTGCCATTAGAATAGAACCGCCAGGGATCATATGAAAGTTAACCTCGTCATAGAATGAGCCACCAGGCTTATTTCTGTAATATTTTGTAATTGACTGGGTGCCAAACCATGTAGTTTCAAAACCTAATCTGGTAAGTATGGACAAAACGCTTGATTCTGACTCGAGCATTGAAATATCTTTCTCACCAAAACGTGATAGCATACACGGAACAGACAGATAAGTTGTACTAGCACATGATCTAGCTTTATACGACACAAGATTTTCAACTAAGGATAAATTTGGCGTCGTTTCTCGCTCATAACCGTTTATACCAAAATTGGCATATCTTGCAGCTTCTCCTATAACTAAAACACCAATTACATCATCATCTGATGAATCAATAAAGGTGTATTTGTTACTAATATCCGTCTTAATGTATTCTTCTGTCTGGCCAAAGAAATATAAATAACTATTATGCAAATATTGGATTGGAAAATAGCTTCTTACAAAACTAAATTTAGGAGCAATAATGTTATTTATTGCTATTAGCAAACAAACTGCAGCTAAAATTCTAGTAAAGAATAGTTTAGTTGTTTGAATTTTAAAATACTTAATACTATAGACACAAACTGAAGCACTAAAAACTAGCCAAACAATAACTCTTGCACTAACTAACTCATAAACTTCTGTTGATTCTGTGCCAAATATTGAAGGCATTATCGAAAGTGTAGGACTAATAGAGAAGAAAAATAAATAATAACTAGCAAGTGCTCCTGTTATAAACAAAAATAAAGCAGCGATAATAAATAATAAGCGATAAACTGTAAGGCCAAAAAATATAATGTACAATACAACTAGGTTGTAAACGAAATCTTTTGTCAACTCAATGAGTGCTTGCAATAGATCTGACTGTACATACTGAAATTTGTAAATAAAAACTGCAGAATTGAATAAAACACAATAGAGTACTGCAAAAGCTAACGAGGCTTTTATTAGGTTGATATCTAGATGTTTTCGAATATATTTGAACATGAAACTATATAAAATTAAAAAAAATCAACTAACACTAATTAGCATGATCATAAACTCGCTGCAAGAATTTTGTCAGTTTTTTCAAAAAGGGAAACCAATAATTTCTATTGATTACGGTTTAAAAAAGCTTGGTCTTGCGATTTCTACACCAGATCATCACTTACCTATGCCTCTTAGAATAATTGAAAATGAATCTGATAGAAAAAAGATTACGGATATTATAAATATTTTAAAAGAAAATAATATATGCGCTATTGTAATTGGCTTACCTATCAACATGAACGGAACCAAAAGCGAGCAAACTTTAATAGTAGAGCATTTTGCAAATAAGCTTACAAAAAGAACTGAGTTGCCAATATTTTTCCAAGACGAACGTCTAACTTCGAAAGCGGCTAATAATTTACTAAAAGATTTTGGTTTAAAAAGAAAGAATAGAAACTCGATTGATGACTTAGCTGCCGCTAGCATGATTTTGGAAACAACATTGGATAGTGCAAAAAACGCACTTAAATCTAGCTAAGTTCTAAAAAATGCTGATAGAAACTAGAAATTACATGGGAAATTAATGGCTCTAATAGAAGAAGGTTCGTGTCTTATCGAATTTATAAATAAGCAAGGGCTTGGTTCTGGCAAAAGTCCTCTTGGCCTAGTGGAAGTGCCATACGCTCTTCCGAATGAAATTATCACCTTCCAGAGGCATGGATATCGTAGAAAGTCCAATTGTTTGCTTAAAAGAATTGAAAAGCTGTCTAGTCATAGAATCGCGCCAGAATGTAAATATTTTGGGCGATGTGGGGGGTGTATGCTCCAGCATATGGATCTAGAAACTTACGTGAATTTCAAACTTACTCTTGTAAAAAATGCTTTACCACCTGAAACTACAATTAACCCTATAATTACTATTCCTAAAGGGAATCGCCGCCGTGTTAATCTGCAAGCGCTTAAAAAAGATGAGCAGTTATTTCTTGGATTTCACCGTTTTCATTCGCATCAGATTATTGATATTGATAGCTGCCCAGCCATGATGAGCCCATTATCTGCTCTACTTATACCACTAAAAGGAGTTCTTATGGGGATTTTGGAACATAGACAAAAAGCTGAAATATTTCTAACACATGCAAGTAATGGTATCGATATGCTCCTTGAGTTGCATGACCTTATTGACATTGCTCCAAAGCGGGAAAGAGAGTTAGTGGATTTTGCAAAAAAAAACGGAATCATTAGACTGCAATTTCGTTCATCTAAAAAACCTAAAATTTTATTTCAGAGTGAAAAGCCATATATTTTATTAGGAGATAAAAAGGTTGCTACCGATGCTAGAGGTTTTATGCAAGCAAGCTTCTCATCAGATCAAATATTAGCAGATTTAGTGGAGCAATATTTACCTCAAGAAAAAGGTGCTCTAGTTGACCTATTTTGCGGTCGTGGTACTTTTGCCTTACCACTTAGTAAGCGTTTTAGCGTAGATGGTTTTGAATGTGACTCATCCTCCCTTGAGGCCCTTAAAGAGGCTTCAGAAGGAGCTATAATGCTTCATAAACGCGATCTATTTACTGATCCTTTGAGTAAGGGCGAGCTACGACCATATCGTTTTGCTGTTATTAACCCACCCAGAGCAGGTGCTTCAGAGCAAATTAAGGCATTAGCTCACAGTGAGTGCGAGAGAGTAGTCTATATTTCATGTAATCCAGAGAGTTTTGCTCGTGATGCCGCTATTTTAAAAAATGGAGGATATAAGCTACTTGAGGTTACGCCAGTAGATCAGTTCTACTGGAGCTCTCATCTTGAAGTCGTAGGAGTCTTTGTGTCTACAGCGCGCTAGGTCAGCTTAATTCAAGATGTTTTGAACTTTGGATATGGTGAATCTTTTCCATCTAATTCACATTTTTCTACAAAATAATAAATAGCTATTGACATTGTCTTACTGTACTACCATACTAATATAATATGACAATCAAATTAATGCAGTAACTAATGAATAATGACGAATCAGTAAGTTTACTAGCTACTCTTCTAGCTATTGATACAAAAGACCAACTCAGCAATTTTTTAAAAGATTTATGTACGCCAGCAGAGTTGAGATCTTTAGATGAAAGGTGGAAAGTTTGCCAGCTATTAGCGAAAGAAAATTTGTCTTATAGAGAAATACATGCAATCACTGGTGCAAGTTTAACTACGATAGGAAGAGTAGCTAGGTTTTTGAAAGAAGAAAGATATGGTGGCTATAGAAATATTTTAGCAAATCTAGGAGAATAAAGATGGTTAAGAATTTTATACGGCTAATTGCAATTTTTTTAAGCCTATTATCAATTGCAGAGGGTAATGATGCTATAAAAAAAGTCTATATTAATCAGCTGGTTCAACACCCGGCTCTTGATATGACCACAAAAGGAATTATTGATGGTCTGGCTGAGTTGGGCTATACAGATGGCAAAAACCTAGACTTGAAAGTTGAGAATGCACAAGGTGACGCAGTATTGGCAAATCAAATAGCAGCTAAGTTGGTTAGTTTAAAGCCTGATGTGGTGGTTGGTAACCCTACAATCACGGCTCAATCCTTTGTTAAATACGCAAAGGAAGGTAAAATAAAACTTGTTTTTACTTCTGTGACGGATCCACTGGGAGCAAAAATAGTGAACAAACTTACGCAGCCAGGAGGCAATACCACCGGTGTATCAAATTTTGTTGATCTTGAGCCTCAGATTGAGCTCTTCAAGAAAATAAAACCAACGATAAAAAAGATAGGATTTTTATATAATCCTGGAGAATTAAATTCTATTACTTTAGTCAACAGGCTAAAAGAAATTTGTCCTAGATATGGACTAGAATTAATAGAAATGACTGCTAGCAAAACTTCTGAAGTTTACCAAAGTGCTATTAAACTCAGCTCACTTGTTGATGCAATATTTATTAGTAACGATAATATGGCTCTTAGCGCATTAAGAACCATAGTGAAAGCAGCTGATGCTCAAAAAATCCCCGTGTTTGTAAGTGATACTGATATCGTAAGGGATGGTGCGCTTGCTGCGCTTGGCCCAAATCAATATGAAATTGGTAAACAAACGGCCCGTTTGATTGCAAGAATACTAAACGGAGAAGACATAAATAAAATGAATGTTGAGTTTCCAAAAGGTACAGAATTATTTTTGAATCAAAGCACGGCAACTAAACTTGGAATAGTATTTTCTCGAGAACTATTAGCAAAAGCTGATAAAATTATTTAATAAAAAAAAGCTCTTGACCTGGTTTGTCAAGAGCTTTTCCGCGGAGATCTGAAAGCGTCAACAAAAACGTAGAGCGGCTATTGTTTAGAATGCAAGCTATTTATTTTTAACTAGATTCACCTGGTTCATTATGTTCTTCAGAAGCAGCAACATCCACATCAGCTACGATTTATTTATTTTTTGGCTTCACAAAAGCTTTATCAGCATTTTCTTTAATACCAGTTTGCATAACATTCAGTGCCTCAAGCAATGACTTTGTCGACATATCAATAACTTCTTTTGCATTATTGAAATTAGTATCCAAGGTTGATTGTAAATATTTTTGCTGGCAAGCACTAATTTGAGTGATGTCGCCTGCAGAAACCGCATCCTTCATCGTATTATACATTTCAGTTGTATTTTTCTGAAGAGCCTCAGATCCTCTTTTGAAGATCGATTGCATATTTTCTGATACCAGTTGATTAGTCGAAGATAGAGTTTCAGCTGTATTTTTCATTGAAGCAGAAAATGAAGACATATCTATATTAGGTGTTCCTTGCATTGACTTTGTAAAAGCTTCTTGGTTCATAAGTGACTGAAAAAACTCAAACGGATTATTATTACTCATAGCTTAACCTCTGTTATAGTGAATTTAAGTAGTTTTGATTTAGATTTTTATATTTACAGACTAAATATGCACCAACTTGTTGATTGTACCATGAATTTCTAAAGTTACAAAAAAATAATTTCCTGGTTGAAGCTAATTGGTCACAAATTAGCTTTGTATAATACTTATTTTTTTGTAGAGGATGTAAGGCTAAGAATATCTTTTTCAAGCTTTACAACTAGTTTTTTTAGCTGCTCATACTCTTCTCGTGAGACATATTTTCCTTTGATAACATTTTCTTCGATATACTTAGCACTTGATGATCTAATAACTTCCCTAGATTCTCTTGCTATTTTACTAGCACCTGCCAGTATATTTACTATAGTTTGTTGAGTCATATACTAACCTAATTCACTTATTTTGGACTATTGTAATAGAAAGTGCATGTAATCCATTAACAAATTCTTCTTTTAGAAGGTTATTAATGACGCGATGTTGCTCAATTTTTGTATAGCTATTCAGAGCATGGGAAGAAATTTTAATTTCAAAATGTGTTTGACCCTCGCCGTTTGGATTACCAGAATGACCAATATGATGAGCACTTACATCGTCTACTTCAAGAAAATGTGGATTTAAAGCACGAAGCTTGTGTTCAATGCTTTGTTTTCTATTCATTATATGCTTTAGTGTTTAAAAATATAGTTTGTTTTGCTATCATTGTTGAGCATTACTCTTCAACTAACAAAAGCATAAGGTATTATGTCTAATAAAGCAAGAATGATGGAAAACTTGCAGGAAGAGATTAACCGAGTTAAGAGTGGCGTTTTACTAATTGTAAAGCTCTTGAATAAGGATGAACTCAACATTCTAATGGAAGATACCACAACTATTATCGACAAATTTTATTTAATGGTAGAAAAAGCATGTGAAAAAGCTAGCAACCACGTTATTTTAAGAACATATGACCCAACTAGACTATACATAGTCCTACCAGATGACACCAAAATTGCTGAACGTCTTGCTTACTCTATTTATAAACAGGTTCAGCTTTATGTGGATTCGCAGGTTCCAGAAAGCTACCTAAAATGCGGAGTAGGTAGCATAAAATTCGATGACAAACAAAAAGATGCTGGCAAACTTCTGTCGCTATTACTTTATAACATGTCAATTTCCCAAGATCGTACTTATTATCACAGCTATGATGATCATCCAGTTGATGTTGAGACGTTAAGAGCGAGTAATACTAACTTAAATTTGCTAAGAACGTCTTTATTAAAGAAGAAAGCAAAGTTTATGTATCAGCCAATTATCGATCGTAAGTCTGGTAATATTGAATATTACGAATGTTTGCTTCGTGTACAAGACAAAGATGAGGGTTTTGTTTCTGTAGGTCCAATGATAGAGGCGGCTGAATCAAAGGGATTAATCAGTATTGTTGATTTTACTGTAGTTGAAATGGCAATCAAAGAACTTGACGAGGACGCAGAAATTAAATTATCAGTGAATATTTCTAACATAGGAGTACTGAACAAAAGATTATTAAAGAGGATTGAAAGCTTATTCAAGAAGTATGAGGTAGCTGATAGGCTCATAATTGAGATCACAGAGACTTCCCTTAACCAAGATTTTACTACTACCAAGAAGTTTATTGATACACTACATACTTATGGCTGCCGATTTGCACTAGATGATTTTGGCTCAGGCTTTACTTCTTTTAAACAGCTTCTCAACTTGCCTATTGATATTATTAAAATTGATGGTAGTTACATACGAGATATTTTAAACAATGATCATAATAGATTTTTTGTAGAAGCCCTCATCAGCTTAGCAAGCGATCTAGGTATTAAGACTGTAGCTGAGTTTGTAGAAAATGGAGAAATTGCTAAGTTCTTGATAGATATAAAAATTGACGGAATGCAAGGAAATTTCTTTTTACCGGCATCCGAAAATCGTGTTAACTAAATTACTTAGGACATCAGCAGCATTATAAGCTAAAGCAAAGTTATCAACATATTTGTAAATTGATTTAACTTAATTTGCTTCTCCTGGGGCGCTTAATTTAGTATTCATAAGCTTTACTCTCCGCTCCTGGTGTGCTACTTCAACCAAATTTTCTATAAGGTGAAAAATATAAAGCAAAGCAACTTGGTGAATTTAGTATCAATAAATTCGTTGCCAAAATAAACCTATAGCGCTAATCTTTAAAAGATTAATAATTTTAAAGAACTAGGAATTAAATAATGCCTAAAAATACCAGTATGCAGCCAAATAGATCTATTATCTTATTTTTATGGCAACATATAAAACCCTATAAATTGCTTTATATGGTGATGTTAATTGCGCCTATTATTGGAGCTATTTATCCTTTTGCTTATCATTATTCTATTAAATTATTTGTTGACATAATGTCAACTGACAGCACCATAAGCCATGGTGATCTTATTTTTCCGATTTCTCTGTTGCTTTTGTCTCAGTTAATTATGGAAGCGTCATGGAGAATATCTGATGTGGTGGAACTTAAGGCTGAACCCAATGTCAGACGATCCTTATTATTAAAATCATACGATTATGTACAGCATCATTCTTATAGTTTTTTTCAAGATAATTTTACAGGAGCAATAAGTAGTAAGATTAAAGGTATTTTAGATGGTTATGATCATTTTTGGGCTGAAATGCACCATGGCATATCGCAAAGAATATTAAAAATTATTATTAGTTTTTGTATCCTCTCTATAGTTCATGTTAATCTTACTTTATTCATTATTGCCTGGAGCATCTTATATTTCCCGATTATGTACAAATATTCGGGTAAATTAAATCATCTTTCATTTGAGGAAACAGAAAGTAGACATCGTCTTATTGGACAGATTTCAGATAAAATCACTAACATAATTGCTATCTTATCCTTTTCTGCTAGAAAAGCAGAATTGAAGAAACTAGATGAGCAAATATCCAATGATTTCTTACCAAAACAAATTAAGGTTTATAAATATAGTTTAATTGGCAATATCATTAGTGGGATCTTCTTTCTTATCATGATGACGTTTTTCCTTCTCTACATGGTGCATCTCAGGATAAACAATTTGATTTCTGTTGGTGATTTTACTTTTGTTTTTGGTATCGCCATAGTGATAATAGAAGAAACTTGGGCAATAACAATGTCTATGCAGGATTTTGCCCGAAATATTGGTGACCTTCGAAGTTCTATTTCACTTTTATACACCCCTCAAACAGGTATAGATAAGCCAAATGCAAAGATTTTAAAAATTAAAGATCCGAAGATAGAATTCAATAATGTTAGTTTCGGGTATAATAATGATGATGGGGTTTTTAAAAACCTTGATTTACATATTAAAGCGGGAGAGAAAGTAGGCTTAATAGGTTATTCGGGTGCCGGCAAGTCATCTTTAGTGAATTTGTTGCTCAGGTATTTTAAAGCTACTAGTGGTGAAATACTTGTTGATGGCCAAGATATCAGTAGCGTAACCCAAGATTCACTTCGAGAAAATATTGCTGTTATACCTCAAGATTCGATGTTATTTCATAGAACGCTTTTTGAAAATATAAAATACGGTAGGGGTAGTGCTACCGACGAGAAAGTTATTGAGGCAAGTAAAGCTGCTCATATTCATGAATTTATTATGAATTTACCGGAGAGATATCAAACTTATGTTGGAGAAAGAGGTGTTAAGCTTTCAGGTGGACAAAGGCAACGTATCTCTATTGCTAGGGCGATTTTAAAGAATGCACCGATATTAATTCTTGATGAAGCAACCTCTTCACTTGATAGCCATACAGAAAAATTAATTCAAGATAGTCTTAACTTCCTAATTGAAAGTCAGGGCAAAACAGTTATTGCTATAGCACACAGACTTTCTACCTTAAAGCATATGGATAGAGTGATAGTCATGGATAAGGGCAAAATTATTGAAGAAGGCAGTCATAATAAATTGCTCCGTAATCACAAAAGTCTATATAAAAAACTATGGGAGTTACAAGAAATTTAATTGATATTCGATTAAAGAGGCGAAAAGCTTACGAAGCTATTTTTGCTGACAAATACTTCCTTGACTGCATCAATATATCAACCTAGAATCACAATTAGAGTGATTACATTGCTTTAAGGTTTAAAAATGCCTATTAAAAGGGGCTTTTAGTCATTAACCCCGATGATTGCACAGCCTGGGAGATAGTAATAATGTCCAGAGAAAATTTATTCTTAAAGGTTATTGTAGCTGTTGTTAACAGTTTTCGAACCCCCAGGTCAAGTTGATAAAACCTGTCAGAAAACTAATTGATGTCTATGTAGTCGCCATAGCAAAGAAATGAATCATACATCAATAACCATTTTTATTTTTTATCTAATTTTTAAAGATAAAAAGAGAAATTCCAGTTTGTTTCATACCGTTTGATTATCAGGTAAATCAGTGGTTAGTTCTTTGAGTTCCACCTCTGTTTCCGCTTCAATCAGTTTAGACTTTGTTAAAAATACTTGTATGCGTTGAAGAGATTCCTGGTCTTTCTTAAGCCCACCATCAATACCCATTTTGTTAAGCTTACGAGCTTTTGAGAGAAAATTACGATTGAAAGATGCTGCAAATTTATCATAGTGACTAGCTGCACTAGAAATGCTGTTGCCAAGCTTCGAAGAATGCTCAGCCATCAAGCCCACAGAGGCCATAAGTTTTTTTACTTCTTCAATTATCTGCAAGTGGTTTTGCATCATTAGCTGTTCTGATATTTGGAACTTTGCAAATGAGAGCATATTCATAAGGCCAGCTGGCCCAACAGGGAAAATATTTGCCTTCCATGCTTTATTCATAAAGTCGTTATCTGCTTCTATTAATTTTTCTACTGCATGTTCAGATGGCAGAAACATTAAGGTAACTATATTTGTCAGCGAATAGCCTTTATTTTCTATATTTTTCCTAACCATATCCGCGTAGCCTTTACCAGACAATGACTTTAAATGATTATTCATTGTCCTAGCAAGATTTTTTAAATCGTCTTGATCCTCTACTAAGAACTTTGAAGCTTTTGCATCCACGACCATCAATTTATTACTGGGCAAGAAAATTACGGCATCTGGTCTAAAAATGCTATGATTCTCATCATTAGTGCTATATTGCATCATAAAGTCTATACTTACTCTAAGACCTGAGGATTTTAAAATATTTTCTAGCGTAATTTCGGCAAGGTTGCCTGCTCCAGATGGAGAGAGTAAGGAATTTTTTATTATGTCTACAGTGTCTTTGGATAAAGAAACTTCTTTACTAAGAGATCCAACCATGCTCACTATTCTTTCGAACTCAGAATTAAACCTGGAGGAGGTTTCTTTAATGGTTTTCTCTGAAATTTCTCTAGTTTCTTGGTTTTCTTTTTTGTGAATTTCAATCAGTTGTTTTGACAGCTGATTTCCTAATTCAAAAAGAGCTGCTTTAGTTGCATCATTTGAATCAGCTTTTATTTTATTGAATTCGCTAATTAAGCTCTCTTGATACTTTGATTGAGATAATAATTGTTCTATTCTTTTAACATATTCAATTCTTTGTATCTCCAACAAGTTGTTTTTATTTTGCTCTTCTTGAGATATTTGACGGAGAAAATTAAGTTGAAACTGAAGTCGTGCATTTTTATAAAAGGAGAAAGCAAGCCCTATGCCAAAAATTGTAGTTATTATTATTGGAATATAAAAAAGCATAATGGTTTTTATTTAACACCCAAGCTATCCAAGAAATCACGCAATTCCTGACGCGCAGCCACATGTGATAAACTGAATGATTTATTGAAATTAGCTTTCTTTAAGTCAAGCAAAGTTAGTCCGAATGGAAATAGTTCTCTAAAAATAACACGTTCACTAAAACCTGGCAAAACTCTAAAAGAGACACGCTTGGCTAGCTTTTCAAGTGCCAATGCAACATTGCGCTTATTCTGAGCATCTATATTACTAAGACGATTACGTACTACAATCCATTCAATAGAACCGTGATCCCTTGAAGCTCTTTCCATTTTTTGTTCCCAAAGCATTTGGCTATATATAGAAGGTTTCGATATATCAAAATTATCTCCACTTATTTTTGCAATTACGTCTAAGTCGACAAAACTATCGTTAATTGGAGTAATAACCGTATCCGCATATGAGTGTGCTATTCTTGATAAATTTGTATGGCTTCCAGGTGTATCAATTACAATGTAATCCGCATGAGTCTTTGCTTCATTAAAAGCTTCCTCAAATTGCGACTTTTCTTGTTTATCTTTTTCTTCAATAGAATTATTCACCGCTTCCTTTAGATGGAAATGTAAGGGCATATCAACGGGATACGCTATGTTTTGCTGATTATAATTCTCTCGATTATTAATATAAGATGTAAGAGAATGCTGTCTGGAATCTACATCAATACTCGCAACATTATACCCTTTATCGAGCAAACCAATAATTAAGTGCATAGAACAAGTTGTTTTACCTGCACCTCCTTTCTCATTGCCGACAACAAAAATACGTGGATTTTTATTTTGACTCATAATTATCTAAGACAAATTTGTTGAGTAACCTCACGCCAAAACCAACTGCTCCTTTTGGACAGATTGGATTTTTACCAGCCTTATCCCACGCGGTACCTGCAATATCAAGGTGAGCCCATTTGACACCATCTTCAATGAAGCGACCAATAAAATGTGCAGCTGTTGCACTTCCAGCAATGCCCTTTTCGCTACCTAGATTGGCAACGTCTGCAACAGAAGATTTTATCATATCGTCATAATCTTTATGCAGAGGCATTCTCCATAATTTCTCATTTGTTTTGAGAGAGGATTCGGTAAGTTTTCTCGCAAGTTCATCGTCATTGGCAAATATTCCAGCATAAGTATATCCTAGGGAAACAACAATTGCTCCAGTCAATGTGGCAAGATCAATTACACAGTCTGGTTCAAAATTTTCTTGTAAATAAGTGATACAATCGCACAACACCAGCCTCCCTTCCGCATCAGTGTTTAACACCTCAGCTGTTTGACCAGACATAGTTTTTACCACGTCTCCAGGCCTTTGTGCGCCACCCCCTGGCATATTCTCAACCAGGCCCACTATCCCAATGACATTAACTTTCGCACTGCGTAAAGCTAGAGCTTTCATGACTCCAACCACGGCAGCTGATCCTCCCATATCGTGTTTCATATCACTCATACCAGGAGCTGGTTTTATTGAAATACCTCCCGTATCAAATGTTACCCCTTTACCAACAAAACATACTGGTTTTTGCTCAGATGGTCCGCCATTGTACCTCATTACTACTAGCTTAGATTCATTGTGAGATCCTTGCCCAACACCAAGCAGAGCCCCCATTTCTAAATCCCGCATTTCTCGTTCTCCTAGAACTTCTATATCAATTCCCAGCGGTTCAAGCTTTTCTACAATCTGTTCGGCATAGCTTTCTGGATATAAAATATTTGGTACTTCGCTTACCAGATCTCGTGCAAAATAAACTGCCATCGCGACCGCTTTCATAGGCTCAAAAGCATGGTACGCAGCCTCAGTATCAGCTACTACTATATTAAAGTCGTTTATTACAAATTTTTCTTGCTCAGTTTGTTTAGTGAAATATTTATCGAATCTATATGCAGCAAGTAATGCGCCACTTGCCACAAGGGACGCAACTTGATCAGCGCTAAAATTACCAATTCGACCACGGGCATTAAATCCGACGGTCGCGGCTTTAACAGCTTTAGCTTTAGAATA
>CAMCMD010000014.1 GCA_945875975.1 Rickettsia typhi | reverse complement strand
CGGTCGTCATCATCATCATCATCGTCATCATCATCATCATCATCGTCATCATCATCATTATCGTCATCATCATCATCATCATCATCATCATCATCATCATCATCATCATCATCATCATCGTCATCATCATCATCGTCATCGTCATCATCGTCATCATCGTCATCATCGTCATCATCATCATCGTCGTCATCATCATCATCATCGTCATCATCGTCATCATCGTCATCGTCATCATCGTCGTCATCATCATCGTCATCATCGTCATCATCGTCATCGTCATCATCGTCATCATCATCATCATCGTCATCATCACCGGTAGGAGGAGTAGGCTCTTCCAGAGGTATTTGTTCCTTAATGTTATCTGGTATCTTGGTACCGATTGTGGCTTCTTCTTGTTGAGGAGTAGGGATATTATTATTTTCTTGATTAGCTTTTACACCTATCTGAGCTTCTGCTTGATTTATTTTTATAGGAATAAGGCCATCTTCAGGCAATTGAATCTTTAGTCCAATTAATTCCTTATATTCATTTGCTAACTCTTCTTCAGTTTTTGTGGCTTCATCAGCTTTTTTTCCAATTTCTTCTATATGCGCTATATTTATGGCGGAGCTTTTACTAACATTTAGTTCTAATGTCTCATCAAGCCTTTTTATCTTACCACCTTCATAGTCCACCGTGGCGCCACGCATATTATCCTTTGTCGCCAAAAGATCTTCGACGCTTCTTTCTTTATCATTAGCCTTAAGCTTATTGGCACTTAAGTCTTTTTTGTCAACTTCACCCAATCTATCAAAGTGATCGAATTGTTCCCTATCGCCTTGCTCAGGAACCCCTTTTCTGCCATCATTTGATTTAAAATCAGCCATATATACCTCGCCTTAAATCTCAATTAATTTAATATTTATTAACTAATTGAACGCTATTTGAATTGGGTTATTATCTTAACCAATGATACCTTTACACTGGCGCATCTCTATAGGCTTTTAATTGTTTTTGTAGTGCATTTAAGCAATTTGTGGTGGCAATGTGACTATTTGGAAGAAAATATTATTCTATCTTGCAATCTCATTATCCCAATTATCATGAGGATGTTTGCCCAAGTTTGAAGAATCCATAATACATAATTTAACTCTATTGATACTATACTAGCTACGAACTGAAAAAGAGCGCAAAATCCGCTTGAAAAAAGGACAACGCGAATAGAATCTTTTAAGCTCCTTCCTTCCGTCCCGAAGCGAGAAATAATAAATACCAATAGAACCATAAAACTCTTTTCAAACAAATGACTGATAAAAATCATAATTGTAGTGATTGGAAAAATAATGTATATAAGAACGGTAGGAGCTCTCTTAAATAAAGGTATAAAACTAGATTTAATGGTTTCTTTGGTTAGAATTTGCGCCTCTGATCCAAAGATTTGAGTATATTTTATTGGCAATGTATTCCTAGTTTTTCCATTAAAATCTCTTAAATTAATATTTATTTCATCTTTTCTTAATAAAATTGGTATTTGAATTTTATCATTATTAGATAATTTGCCTACGGGGTCTATTGCAAGTAGTTTTGTATTATCCACACCATATATAACTGACGCTGAATCTTCGCCAATACTGATGTCTTTTCCATTGTAGTTAATTGTTGGTAGCTGACCTATTACATGATCAATATTTACTACACTCTCGGAAATAATATTATCAGATAAGTACTTTTGGATTTTATCCACATAACCTAAAAATATAATATTACAAATCAACGATGATATAATGGACAAGGTCAATATATACTTTGCTCCATAACCTTGATAAGTATAAAATATATCTTGATAGAACCTTGCTGAACTAACAGATAGCCACAAATGCTTTACGAGAGTTTTGATAAAAATTATTAGAGTTAAAACTAGTGTTGTCATAAGATTATATTTAGTTTAAGATCCTGCTCATTCGATATGATTGGACATTATAGTGAACTCAAGGAAAAAGCAAAATTATTCATTGGATCAACTAAGCGATTGCATAAAAATTCTTTCGGCAGATGCAGTTGAGGCCGCAAATTCTGGGCATCCAGGGCTACCACTTGGCTTTTCTGATGTCATGACTTGTCTTGCATTTGAGTTCCTTAAATTTAATCCACACGACCCACAATGGTTTAATCGCGATCGACTCATTTTATCTGCGGGCCATGGCTCTATGTTGATATACTCATTCCTTTATTTAACAGGATATAAGGATTTTTCTTTAGATGATATTAAAAATTTTAGGCAATTAAATTCTAAAGCAGCAGGCCATCCAGAACATCATTTATTTGCCGCAATAGAAACAACCACTGGACCACTTGGACAAGGTCTAGCGAATGCAGTTGGCATGGCTATTGCAGCCAAGAAATATGAAGCTGAGCTTGGAAATGATATTTGTAATTACAAAACATATGTAATAGTTGGAGATGGCTGTTTAATGGAAGGCATTTCCTATGAATCGCTCTCACTCGCCGGACATTTAAATTTGAATAATTTAATAGTGCTTTTTGATGATAATGGGATATCCATTGATGGCAAAGTTAGTCTAACAGTGTCAGAAAATCATTTAATGAAACTTGGATCATTTGGATTTAATGTCGCTTCGGTAGATGGGCATGACACAATACAAATTTGTCAAGCTTTGAATGACGCGCAATCCTCTGATAAACCAAGTTTTATTGCCTTTAAAACGAAAATTGGCAAAGGAACAAAGCATAAAGAAGGTAGCGAAAAATCCCATGGATCTCCTCTTGGACCAGATGAAACCCAATACCTTAAAAGTAACATAAATTTTGCTGGAGAGGAATTTTTTATACCCCAAAATATCAAGCAACTATGGGAACAAGCTTGGCTTCGAAATCAAAAAGACTACGACTCTTGGCAAGAAAGGTTTTCTGCACTTTTACCCAAACAAAAAATCTATCTGGATGAAGCTATAATCACCCTTCCAAAGAATATGGAACCACCAAAAAAACCTGAAGCTACAAGGGTTTCGTCAGGAAAAATCATTGAATCACTGATGCAGAATGAAAATAAAATAATCGTAGGATCTGCTGATTTATCTGGTTCAAATGGCCTAACAAACCCAGCATGCAAAGCTATTAACTCAACAGATTTTAGTGGGAATTTTATTCACTACGGAGTACGAGAAAATGCAATGGCTGCCATTATGAACGGACTGGCTTTGTCAAATTTTTCCCCGGTTGGGGGAACATTTTTCGTTTTTTCAGACTATATGAGACCCTCAATTCGTCTAGCTGCATTAATGGGGTTACCGGTGATTTTTATTATGACTCATGACTCCATAGGAGTTGGAGAAGACGGCCCTACACATCAACCAATTGAACAGCTAGCTTCTTTTCGGGCAATGCCAAACATTGATGTTTTTAGACCAGCCGATTTTATTGAGGTTAAGGAATGCTATGAAATTGCACTTAAAAACACCAATAAGCCATCCATGATGGTTCTATCTAGACAAAATGTGCCCCAAATAAGGTATAAGTCAGAACAAAATGAATCAGAAAAGGGCGGCTATATTATTTCAGAAGCTCTTAATCCTAAATCGATAGATTTTACTATATTTTCCACGGGATCCGAGGTAAGCATTGCTATGGAAGTAAAGCAGCTACTAGAACAAGAAGGCACTTCCATACGCATATGTTCAGTCCCATGTTTTTCAACTTTGCTTAAACAAGGAAAAGATTACCTTGATAAGCTAAAAGGAAGCGCTAAAAACCTTGTTGCAATTGAAGCTGCGAGTAGTTTTGGCTGGACGGCCATTATCGGTTTGGAAGGGATTTTCTTCGGACTAGATACATTCGGAGCTTCTGCCCCGGCAGGACAGCTTTATGAGCACTACGGTCTTACCGCAACCACCATTGCAAAAATCTTAAAAATCACACGATAAGTACTAATAGAATTAGATAAAACTCCCTATTACACGCCTAGGTCAATTAGTATTTTCTTCTCAGAATTAATTTTTTCTTGAATATAATAAGTTAACTCACGCGCGTCCGCACCATAAGAGTTAATTTGCGCAGAACTCAAACACTCTATAATCTTTACTTTAACTGTTCCCGGCCTTTTGAACCAAAAACCTTTTGGCCAAACTAAGCCCGCATTATGAACAATTAACACAACTGGCACGCCTGTATTTAAAGCAAGTCTAGCTGCACTAGGCTTAAATTTCACACTACAATCAGGTTTAACTGTTCCACCTTCTGGGAACATAACAATAGACAATCCAGATTCAATCTTTTTATTCCCCTCTTCTAAAATCTGCACGACTGATCGACTGTCACTACGATCAACAGCTATTGGGGCAACACTTCGGAGACCAAAGCCAAATACTGGTATATCAAACAACTCTTTTTTTATCACCCAAGAATGTTCAGGGATTATTATCTGCATAAAGAAATTTTCCCAAAAAGATTGGTGATTAGACAAAGCTATATAAGGATTCCCATCAACTGGAAGCTTTTCTCTATCAATTACCTTAAATTTTATTCCACATACCACCCAAAGTAGATAAATAAATATATACGAAAAAAGCTCAGCTACTTTGTATCGCGAGCTGTAAGACACATTTGATAATTGCATTGGCACCCAAAATAGGATAAAAAACAATACCATTATTATGCTAATTATTGTATAAAAAGTAAGTACTCTAGATCGCCAAAACATATATATGCTAAAAAGTTTAATTGGCTGACTATATAGTATTTTTAAAATTGGTAAAACTATAAATTTCTTTACAGACAATTATTTTTTTAGGTATTTTTTAAAGAGATTTTATGACAAAAATTGCAGTTTCCGGAGTTCAGTCTACGGGTAAGCTTCACCTTGGTAACTATCTTGGCTCAATTAAAAACTGGGTGCATATGCAAGAAAATTTCGAATGCTATTTTTTCCTTGCTGATTTACATTCAATCACAATAGATCAAGGTCCAGCAGAGCTACGACAAAATGTCTTAAATTCTGCAGCTACTTACCTTGCTTGCGGTCTAGATCCAAACAAATCAGCACTATTTTTACAATCAGCTGTTAAAGAACATTGCGAGCTAGCATGGATTTTAAACTGCGTGACCCCAATTGGCTGGCTTAAACGCATGACGCAATTTAAAGATAAAGCCGGCAGCAAACAAGATCATGCTAACACGGGATTATTCACATACCCCGTCCTCATGGCCGCTGACATTCTGCTTTATAATGCCGATGTTGTACCAGTTGGAGATGACCAAAAACAGCATCTAGAACTTGCTAGGGATATTGCCGCAGTGATTAATCGCAAGTTTCAAAAAGAAGTATTTAAGGTTCCAACTCCCCTTATTCAAGGTATTGCTACAAGAGTTATGAGTCTAAAAGATGGCACTAAAAAAATGAGCAAATCAGATGCTAGTGATGCTTCACGAATAAATATGACTGACAGCTCTGAAACTATTTTTACAAAAGTCAAAAAATCAAAGACGGATAGTATTGAAGAAATCACTTATGATCAAAAGAATAGGCCAGAAGTTACCAATTTAATTAATATATTTGTCGCTTTGTCAGGCTATAGCATTGAAACAATATTAACTAGTTATCAATATAAAGGTTTTTCTGATTTTAAATTAGACTTAGCTGAGCTAATTATCACTCATCTAAAGCCAATAAATAACGAATATTCTAGGATAATTAAAGATAAGAATTATATACATAATTCTCTAAAAATTGGATCAGAAAAGGCTCGTAAGGTAGCATCCAATACTTGTGACACTGTGCTCAAAAATTTTGGATTATTGTAAATATAACTTTTGACGAAGAGATTAATTTACATTATTTGATACTGACTTATATTGGCCGTTTTCTTTATTGATAATGTCATATTTACGTTGAGCAATGGAGTCGACAAAGCCAATAGATCCTGAGGCACCAGAGAACGGTTCTGCCGAATTTAGCTGTTCAACAAATTTATTTTTACTATAGTTCGTTCCAATAGAATTTCCTACTAACCTACCTGCGTCATAAGCAAGCGTGTGAATGAATGAAATGTGCTTAATACCAAGTTGCGTTGAGCGAGCTGGCAAGTCAAAATTTACCATGTTTAGCGAGCCGGTAAATGTTGTTGTAACTGGCTCTGAAAGACCTAGATCAATTCTGCTGTCTCCGGCAATGATTGCCTTCTTATCTAAACTAAATTTCTGAGCATATTTAAAAAGTGTCTCAAGTGTAGACTGATCGTCTGCAAGTAAAATTACAGGCCTGGTAAAATTATAATCATTTTCATTTAAAGTGTCGACAGCATCTGAGACTGAACGCAAGGACTTTTCTAAATCTTCTGGGGTAGGGCCGTAGAACTCAAGTCTAGCAAGAGTGCCACCTTTTGAGGTAATCATATCTTTGAGGACTTTGCTTATCGTATTTGAATACCTACCTGCAGGAAGTAATGTGATGTAATTTTTGTGCTTTTTCTCTAGAAAATAATTTGTAATTTGCTCTAGCTGTCTCATTGGCGCGTGGCCAAATACATAGGTTTGCTTATCTGCCAGAACAGGGTTGTTTGAAAGCGATATAATAATCGTTCCTTTGCCTTTAACTTTTTCTGCTACTGCTTTTGTTTCTTCTGAATAAACTGGTCCAATGATTATGTCAACTCCGTCTTCAAGGATTTTATCTAGAGATTTACTTAAAGTTTCTGGATTTGCAGAATCATATGTTGTAACACGAATCTTTGTTTTTGCTCCATCAGCGAGGCCAAGTTTAATCATTTGGGCATATTCTTTTCCAAAAGCGGCTTCCGTACCAGACAAAGGCAACACAATAGCTACATCTACGCCTTTTTGGTCTGCCGTGTTTTTTCTTTCCGAAGATTGGTTGGTCTGACTACAAGAGCTAATAGAAATTATGCAAGCAAAAGAAATGATGAATTTTAAGATTTTTTGTTTTATATTACTCATAAATAATTTTCCAAATACTATGAAACGGGTTCTTTAGTGAATTTAAAACCAGGCCTATATATTGTTTCTACTCCAATTGGGAACTTAAATGACATAACTTTGCGCGCATTAGATGTGTTAAAAAGTTCTGACATCATTTTTTGTGAAGATACCAGAGTATCAAATAAATTGCTAGTGAAACATCATATAAAGGCGTCATTAAAAGTTTACAATGACAATAGCGATCTCTCATCAAGAAATAATATAAAGAAGCTCATTGTAGAGGGAAAAATAATCAGTCTCATTTCAGATGCGGGAACTCCATTGATTTCAGATCCTGGATATAAACTTGTTAGAGATCTAAAGAATTGCGGTTTATTTGTGGATATTATTCCTGGCCCTTGTGCCGCAATTGCCGCTCTTACTTTATCAGGACTACCTACAGATAAATTTTATTTTGCTGGTTTTCTACCCAAAACTAGAGAAGGAAAATTAAAAATGTTTAATTCCTTATCGAGAATGAATTGCACTCTTATTTTTTATGAAACTTCTTTAAGATTAGTCCATACTTTGGAGATAGCTCTGGAAATATTGGGTAATAGGCAAGCTAATGTAGCAAGAGAACTTACAAAGCTATATCAAGAATCTAATACTGCAAAATTATCAGAATTAATTAATCACTATAAATTGTCTCCTCCGAAAGGAGAATTAGTTTTTAGTATACAAGGCGAAGAATGTTTGGCGATATCAGTTGATAAATTACGTGAGAATATATCCAGTTTGATTGCACAAGGGTTAAGCGCAAAATCAGTATCAGATAAAATGTTTGCCCAGTATAGCGAATGCTTTAGTCGCAAAGATATATATAAAATTACCAATGAAATTAAGAGCGGATTTTGATAGACTTTCTTAATCATTATATCCTACAGGAATGCATGCAGCGCTATACCAATGGTTTGTATTTTATCTCTATAAAATTGCCCATGCATTGATCTACCAGAGTAAAACTCTAGCATAACCTGCAGCTTATTACTAATAAGAGCTGAGTTTTCAATTTGAACGCCTGTTTTTACAGATATCCCAGGAAACCATGATCCATTCTGGTCAGCTTTTACATCTATTCCAGATACAGGCCTTAACCTTCCTTCCATAAATGTATAAGCGGAATAATATTCAGCTCCCATTTGTATTTTTAGAGGCTTTATATAGCTAGGTTCTTTGTGCACTAAATAACCTCCCCCTCCATATACTCGAAAAGCGTTGATATTATAAGATAAAATTAAATCTATACCTTCATAACTTAAATTAATTCGTTTAATCTTCTTTCCCTCAGGTGTTAACATAAATTCATCACCTAAGTGAGTACTTATATGGTAAGGACGTAATAAAGTTGTCACCGCCCCTGAGCGATAAGAAATAGGTACACCCACGAAATAATCTGCATTTATTAAGGCACTGGGATTTCGACCAATATCCATTAACCCAAATAAACCAGCTTGCATGCTTAATTCCCATTCTTGATCCTTATCTTTATCAGTTATCCGATAAAGAGAAAAACTAGCACCGAAGTTTGGAGCAAATGCATGCCGTCTTACAACACTACTTTTTAAATCATATTGATAAGCAAGGGTAAAACGCGGCCATTTTGGATCTGCTATTAAGGGCGCAAATAAACTATGATTAGCCATTAAACCGTCAGTGACTGGTGCTTGGGAAATAGCTTTTTGAGTAAAAATAGACTTTTTAATTGTTTTGTTTTTTGTGGTTGGTAAGTCTTCACTAATATTGTCTTTAACCAATTTTATACCTTTAATATGTGGCAAACCTATGGTACTTTGTCTGACTTTTTGCAGTATTTGTTCTGGATTATAATGGCCTAATTTATCTTCATTAATATAGATTATACCATCTTTAACTACCACTGCATCACCAGGCAAATAATAGATATGAATAAATGCACTTTGAATATAGCCGGATAAATACTCATCTGAAGATGAAGCTTTAGATACTAACGCCCCACTAGTAATAACCATCCATAACATAACTACAAAAAAAAATTTCATCTAAATACTCCACACCTTTTATTATTTTTAAAAATATGAACCTACTCTATAAGAAAAATATCTTACCTATAATTCTCTACGTGTTCGAGAACAAAAGAGAGGAGTGATTTTCCTAATTAGGTTTATTATCTTTTGCCGATTCTTCAAGATTTTTTCCTCCCGCTTTAATATCTCGTCCCACACCTTCCATTGTATTACAAGCTATCAAAAATAAGGCACTAAATCCTAAGAAAATAAATATTTTTCTTTTGTTCATAACAAACTCCTTTTTCTTATTTTTGTTAATATTGAACTATGAATTTATAGTTCTGGGGTTATTATCTCGTGTTAGATTGACCTTTGTCAATCTACAAATAACATTTTTATCTGTCCATAAGACTTGTGTAACTATTAGATTACTAGTAATGATAAAAAAATGACTTGCAAAAAGTCTTCTCCTATATATAATCTTGCTTGAATTTAAAGCAACGTGGCCTTTGGTATGCCTAATTTGCTTACTTTATACCATGTCTTAGGTAAACTAGAATATGGTATAAAATCTTTGTAAATACCATATTTGATAGAGGATTTTTATGCCTAAAATGAAAACTCACTCTGGTGCTAAAAAACGCTTCAAGTTGACCGCTACTGGTAAAGTAAAGGCTGGACAAGCAGGCAAACAGCACTTCATGAGACGTCGTACAAAAGCCCAACTTCGTAACCTGAGAGGAACTGAAGTTCTTTGCGCTCCAGATGCAAAGAGACTGAAGAAGATATTCCTCCCAAACAGCAATTAAATTAGGAGGGATATAATATGACACGCGCAAAATCAGGTTTAGTATCTAAAAATCGCCATAAGAAAATAATCAAAATGGCTAAAGGTTATAGAGGCAGGGCTAATAACTGCTTCAGAGTAGCTATTGAAAAAGTTGAAAAGGCTCTGCAGTACGCCTATCGTGATAGAAGAAATCGCAAACGTGATTTTAGAGGGCTATGGGTCCAGAGAATAAATGCAGCCGTGCGTGAGCATGGTATGGTTTACTCCACCTTTATGGGCGGAATGAAAAAAGCTGGTATTGAAATTGATCGTAAGATGCTAGCAGAACTTGCTGTGAATAATGCAGAAGGTTTTGCCCAAATCGTAGAGCAAGTCAAAAAAGCTAGTTAGCACTACTAGGTAAAGAGGTATGTTTTTTGCTCTGAACTACTTCTTTACCTTGATTCTCACCTTGTAAAATCTGTATATACCGAATTTTCTAGTTTACAATTATACCAATAAACTTTCTAAGTCTCGAGCAATCGAAAATTCATTTGTTTGCTTTAAGCTACTCTATAGTTAATTCAGAGGAATTTGATGCCGGGCGCGAGGATACGAAGCCTATAAATAATAGGCGAGTGACGAGCAACGACGCACGCAAGTTCATATCAATTAACTATAACGATATTATTTTCTGGATTTGTTATTTGTCGTAATGTAGAATGGCCAACATCCATTTTCGCTTTATGAGAATTTTAATAATAGTTTAAACAAATGCAATTATTTCCACTTAGGTTTATACCCGAATCTCCAAAAATCAATTTCTTGGCTATGAATAAGATAACTTATGGACTATCAATATTTTTGCTAATTTTTAGTATTTGCTGGATAAGTGTTTTTAAGTTCAATTTCGGAATAGACTTTGTCGGCGGTATTAGCATGGAAGTTCGTGCTAGTGAAGAGCCGGACCTTGCAAAAATGAGAGAGGTTCTAGGAGAACTTGGGATTGGAGAAGTTGTGTTGCAAAATTTTGGCACTGCTCATGATTTATCAATTAGGGTTGGGGTAAGCAGCGAAGAAAATTTGATGGGTAATATCTCGCTTATAAAAAAATCCCTTGAAGAAAATTTTTCTTATAAATTTGATTATCGAAAGGTCGACTTTGTTGGCCCCCAAGTAGGGAAACAGATGATTATGTCTGGTGTAATGGCAATGGTTCTATCTTTTATAGCAATCATGCTTTATATCTGGGTTAGATTTGAGTGGCAATTTGGTATTGGTGTATTGATTGCATTAGTTCATGATGTCATAATCAGTCTTGGTTTTATGAGTGTTACTAAGTATGACTTTAATTTGAGTACAATTGCCGCAATTCTAACAATAATAGGATACTCAGTAAATGACTCAGTTGTTATATATGATAGGATTAGGGACAATTTACGTAAATTCAGTAAGAAAGGAATAGACGAAATAATCAATACAAGTATAAATGAAACTCTTTCTAGAACTACAATTACAGTACTAACCACACTACTTGCAAATTTAGCATTGATTTTACTTGGCGGCGAAGCGATAAAAAGCTTTAGTATATTAGTGTTTTTTGGAATATTTGTTGGTACATGTTCTTCGATATTTATTTCAGCACCAATTTTGACTTTATTTAATTTAAAAAATATTAAAGAGTGATTTTATGAGAATTTCTGCAAACGACATTAAAGCGGGTAATATACTTGATTACGAAGGTGAGTTATGGATGGTAGCCAAAACTCCTGAACATACTAAACCAGGAAAAGGTGGTGCATATGTACAAGTGGAGATGAAAAATCTGCGGACCGGCAACAAACTTAATCAAAGATTCAGTTCGGTAGAAAATGTTGAGAGAGCATTTCTTGAATTTAAAGAGATGCAATTTTTATATATGGAAGATACCAAATTGATATTTATGGATCCCGAGTCATTTGAGCAGCTAATGCTCAGTAAAGAAATGCTGGGTGATAAATTCCCATTTCTTACTGACGGGATGGTAGTAACTGTCGAGTTCTATCAGGATAAGGCTCTGAATATACGATTACCTCAAACAGTAGTGGTAGAGGTAGAACAAACTGACCCCGTGATCAAAGGGTCCACTGTTACGTCTTCTTATAAGCCAGCAACGTTGACGAATGGACTGCGGGTAATGGTTCCTCCTTACCTAATAACTGGAGAAAAAATAGTTGTTAAGACAGAAGATTTAACTTTTGTTGAAAGGTCGAAATAATGGAAGGGGAAGTTGGTTTAGTTGTTGATGCAACAAGACAAGCATCAAAATTCCTACTGAGAGATTATTTTGAGTTGGAAAATTTACAATCTTCTACTAAAAGCGCTAGTGCTTCAAGCTTTGGGCAAAAATCATGTACAAAAATGCTACAGATTTTACAAGAGCGACTGGGTAAATATTTTCATACAATTATTTTTGATAGCAAAGAAGTAGAAACTTCTAAGTTTGTTGGTAAAGCAGCCCTAGTAGAAGTACTAGATGGATTTACAAATCTTACAAGGTCGTTACCCTTTTTTGGAATTATGGTGACAATCCTAACAAACAAGAATGGCCAAATTATTACTGAGAAATCAGTCATTAATTTTCCTGTGCTCGGAGAAATATATTTTACAGAAAAAGGAAAAGGAGTTTGGCTAGAAAGAAATTCATTTAACTTTCCAGGTGCAAACCGTGTTAGAGTATCTGGAACTGAAAACATCGAAGAGGCTATAGTTTCTACAAATTCTAATTTTCTAAAAGATATCCTAGATACATTTAGTAATTTAAGGGTCTTTGAGTCATACACATATTCTTTAGCACTGCTGATATCAGGGAAAATTGACGTGATTATCGTTGAACCAGGAGAAATATTACTAATGGGTATTGAATTATTCATAGCTGAAGCTGGAGGCGTTTTTCATAAACATGGCCACAAAATTATAGCGTCTAATTTCAAGCTTCATGAGAAAATAAAACATATTATCTAGTAAAGTATAAGTTGTTTTGTATAATTCTTTTTCATTTTTTGCATTTAGTACGTATCATGAACTATTAAATAGTTTTTGAATGGAGGAAGTAGGTGACTAAGAAATTTACAATAAATTGTGACTTTGGCGGACAAATGTCTCCATTTGCAATATTTATCGGTAAGCCAGAAGAAGGGCATCATCCCCTCCATTTTCAAGCGGATTGGCTATCTAAAGCTCGTGGTGGAATGATACCTGGAGAAGTAATGGAAGCGGTTACACAACTCCAAGAATTGGCAAAGAAAAATGGTGTAGCACTTGAAGATCTATGTGTTTATGCTCTTGGAACTGAAAAACAACAGTCAGAACTTGAGTCTGCTTCAGGTGGTACATCAATAGCTGAAGTATCAGACAACGCAATTATTGATCATGTAGATGAAGAGTTGATTGACGAAGAGTTGATTGATGAAGAGTTGGTAGATGAGGAATTAGTTGATGAGTCGGATAGTCAAGAAGAGCCCCCAAAAGGATAAATAAATAGACGCAGATTCCTTTTACTTTAGCAAGCTGAATCTGTGTCTAATCTCATCTACGTAAGTTTAAATTTATGTAAAGTCAAGCCATCTACATCCCCGAAATAAGCTAATTTAGGGTCAAAAAGAAGGACAAGTGGCATATAGATGAGATGAATATTAAAATTTGGCGAATATTTTGTATTATGGCAAGGGGTTGATTCTGATGGTTATGAGCTAGATATATTGCTACAAAAACGCCACAATAAAAAAGGCAATGTTCTTACTCAATATACTGCAGGCAGCCAATCAAAATCTTCTAAAGCTTGGTATATAAAGACTAAGAGAATAATTCCAAAAATTGCCATTAATACACTAAACAAAAATTCTCTAAATTTTTTAAATCTCCAGGCTGCTATACTTAATATCACTACTCCCCCAAGACTGTAATACCCTCCACTTGCAATAATTTCAAAAACTACATTATCAACAAAATAAGAAATGATAGACCTGTTATTGTCACCGTAGGCAAAACAATTCCCTATTGGCAACAGAACAACATAGAGGAGCACGCATAGCTTTTTAAAAAATAATCTTTTGCTAGTCATAAAATTAATCTATATTCCTTCTCTTTCTATCATTTTTTTCTTAATTTCAGCTATAGCTTTTGCTGGATTCAAACCCTTAGGGCAGGTTTTTGTACAATTCATAATAGTATGGCATCGATAGAGTTTAAATGGGTCCTCAAGTTGATGTAATCTATCTCCATCAGCTTCATCTCTTGAATCAGCAAGCCATCTATATGCCTGCAATAGTATCGCGGGCCCTAAATACTTGTCACCATTCCACCAATAACTTGGACACGACGTAGAGCAACATGCACAAAGTATGCACTCATAAAGGCCGTCAAGTTTTTCACAATCCTCTTCAGATTGCAGTCTTTCTCTATCTTTTGAAACCGGCGTGTCTGATTTAAGCCAAGGTTCAATTGAAGCATATTGAGCATAAAAATGCGTCATGTCTGGGATAAGATCTTTTATAACATTCATATGTGGAAGCGGATAAATCTTAATATCACCAACAATGTCATCTATAGATTTTGTACAAGCTAATGTATTTGTTCCATCAATATTCATAGCACAGCTACCGCAAATACCTTCCCGACAAGAGCGCCTAAATGTTAGTGTCGAGTCTAATTCATTCTTGATCTTAATAAGAGCATCAAGAACCATAGGACCACATTTATCCTGATGAATTTCATAAGTATCCACTCTTGGATTTTCTCCTGAATCAGGATCATAGCGGTAAATTACCAGTTTTTTAAGAGACTCTCCAGACTCCGGGCTAATGTGAATCTTACCCTCAAGCACTCGGGAATTTGGAGGCAATCTTAAATCAGCCATACTATCCTCTTAAATATTAGTCCAAAAAAAACTGTTACCATTAATACACCCTTTTAACAGGCTGCACGGTTTCAACTTCATCAGAATTAGTTTCAAGCGTTACTGGCTTATAATCTATTTTTACTTGACCACGCTTATCAAGCCACAACATCGTATGCTTCATCCAATTTTTGTCGTCCCTTTGAGGATAATCTTCTCTTGCGTGCGCACCCCGACTTTCTTTCCTATTAGCAGCGGCATGCATAGTCAATACAGCCTGATCTAATAAATTTGATAATTCTAAAGCTTCTACAAGATCGCTATTCCAAATCATTGAACGATCATTAATACTAATATCTTGATATTCTTTTCGAATAGAGTCAATAAGCTTCTTACCTTCCTCTAGAGTTTTCTCTGTTCTAAATACCGCCGCGTGATTCTGCATTGCTTTTTGCATTTTAAGTCTTAAATCTGCAACTGAAATTTTTCCTTTAGAAGCCCTTATATTGTCAAATCTATCCAAAAGCGGGATTAAAGTGTCGCTTTTTAATTTAGAATGCGGAGCTTCTTTATTAACAATATCAGCAGCACGATCAGCAGCTGCCCTACCAAAGACAACAAGATCAAGAAGCGAATTAGAACCAAGACGATTTGCTCCGTGCACCGAAACACAGCCAGCCTCTCCAATAGCCATAAGACCAGGCACTACTTCCTGCTTGCCCTTTTTTAAGGTAATAACTTCTGTATGATAATTTGTTGGAATACCACCCATGTTATAATGCACAGTCGGAATTACTGGTATTGGCTCTTTGGTTACGTCAACCCCAGAAAAAATCTTTGCCGTCTCAGAGATACCTGGCAGCCTTTTTTCTAGAACTTCAGGTGGCAAGTGGTTTAGGTGTAAATATACGTGATCTTTATTTGGCCCAACACCCCTGCCTTCTCTTATTTCCATAGTCATTGAGCGAGAAACAACATCTCTTGAAGCCAGATCTTTTGCTGACGGGGCATATCTTTCCATAAAACGCTCACCCTCTGAATTAACTAAATAACCCCCTTCACCTCTGGCTCCTTCTGTTATTAGGCAACCAGCTCCGTAAATTCCCGTTGGATGGAACTGAACAAATTCCATATCTTGCATAGGTATACCTGCACGTATGCACATACCGCCGCCGTCACCAGTGCAAGTATGAGCGGATGTAGCAGAAAAATACGCTCTTCCATAACCACCTGTTGCAAGCACTACCATATGCCCTCTAAAAACATGTAGTGATCCATAATCAAGATTCCACGCCATCACTCCTTTACACTCACCATTTTCCATAATTAGATCAGTAGCGAAATACTCAATAAAGAATTGAGCTTGATGTTTTAAGGCTTGCTGATAAAGAGTGTGTAGTATTGCATGTCCTGTTCTATCCGCCGCCGCACAAGTCCTTTGCGCAGGTTTTCCCTTTCCATACTCAGTAGTCATGCCCCCAAAAGGACGTTGATAAATTTTACCTTCTTTAGTCCTGGAAAACGGCACACCATAGTGCTCTAGCTCAATAACACTTTCAGCGGCATGCTTACACATATAAGTAATAGCATCTTGATCTCCTAACCAATCTGACCCTTTGACGGTATCATACATATGCCAACGCCAATCATCTGCGCCCATATTGCCCAGAGCTGCACTTATACCTCCTTGGGCAGCTACTGTATGACTTCTAGTCGGGAACACCTTAGTAATGCACGCAGTACTAAGACCAGATTCTGCCATGCCAAATGTAGCTCGCAGACCTGCTCCACCAGCTCCAACTACTATTACATCAAATTCATGGTTAATTATATTATACTCGTAGGCCATATTAAGATTCCGTTATAAGTTCATTACATGCAAAGCAGCCATAACAAAGCTGATAATTGTTACTATAGAGAAAATTTGTACCAATAGAACCAACACTAGCCTTATTGCTCTACAATGAATATAATCTTCAAGTATAACACGCATTCCTAGGGCTGCATGATAAAACCCAGCTATAGTAAATAATGTAAGCATCACTATGTTATAAGGTTTTTTTACAACTTCAATTATTCCGCTTACTTCTAACCCACTTAAATTCCAAGAAAAACAAATCAACCAAATAGTTGCAATTGTAAGTACTCCGCCTGTAACCCTCTGATGCCACCAATGCGCTGATCCCGAACCAGCTGAACCTAAATTTTTTGCTATAGCTAGATCAGATCTGTATTTATTTTTCATAAGTCATAACCTCACATAAATAGCCAATATATAACTGTTAAGCATACCGATGCTATCACAGCAAACCAACCAGTTAAATTGATTGATCTAATTGAAAAGCCATACCCAGCATCCCATACAAGATGCCGGATCCCTGTACAAAAATGATAAAAATAGCCATAACTCGCTATAAATAATATAAATTTTACCGAGAAACTATTTAAACACTCTAAGTAACATGGCTGGAATTTACTAAATACCCAAAATATAAACCACCAACAAAACCCACTCAAGGCAAAAAATAAGCCCACCCCACTTAAACGATGACCGATAGATAACACAGAACTTATCTGGAGTTTATATATACTTAAATGAGGCGAAAGTGGCCTTGAATTTTTTATTACAACCTTGTCTTTAGACATAAAAAACTTCTTTCTTTATTCAATTAGCTAGAAAATTTGCTTAATTTATATAATAGGGTAGATATAATTCTTGCTTTTGACAAGGACTTCAAGGTTATTTAGATTAAAAATAACTACTATTTATGTAGTTTGAGACTCATTCATCCCTTAGAAACGAAAGTAAAAAATATCTCCATACTAACGTACTAAATTGTCTTTACTACATTTTTCGATAGAAGATTTGGTAGTAATCATACATTGAGCAACTTTATCTGAAATCCATAAGTCTTTCTCAACTAAAATCTCAAATTTTTTATCAGTTACTGCTTGATTAAGTTCTTGCGAATAATTTTCATGTATCTTAGTATAATGTATACCTAGGTAATCAATTCCAGCTTCATCAGCGAACCTTCCCACATCATCAATCTTTTTGATACTATTATCTATGTGAATAATTTTCTTCGGCTTAAACTTAGTTTTCTCCAAAAAACTCTTAAGAACAACACCTTTTGGATACCTTGAAGTAAATAATACACCATTCTTATACAGAGGCAGCGGATCATTAGAGCGTTTTTTTATCAGAGAATCAAAACTAATCGCAGTAACCAAGAAACTTAAACTAAAATCTATGCCGAAATTTTTTAATGTCTCTACCCTAAGATCTTCTTTAGTCTGCACCACGGAAATTGCCCCAGTATACCCACCAGTTAAAGCTATAACCTTGGTTCCATTACGCTGAATCGCTTTAATGATTTCAGGAATATTTTCATCTACAAGCTTAGGCTCGTAGTTAAGCAAAACAATCTTCTCTAGTCTTTTAGCTTCATCTATTCCTTTTGTAAGTTCTATTTGCTTAAGAAATTGCTTATATTTAGGTATAAATTTATGGGCAAGAATTTGATCTTTTGGAGAAAATATTACACCCTTTACATCGAAAGTTACCAGATCATCTTTTGTCAATTTTAAAACTTCCTGACGGATTAAAAATATGTCAGTAGTATTAATTACTTTTGCATTCACAGTTTCTATAAAAAAACTCAAACTAATTAATATTGATGAAAAAATACACGACCGCATAATAACTCTCTAAAAGGAGAAATTTTGTACCTAAGTTACTGTTTTCCTTAGGTCGAGCTCAAGTTCTTACTAAATAACTCTACCAAACATATAATAGTCCTTATGTTCTCCTTCTACAACTTCATATTTCTTCATGAAGCCTTCTTTTTCAAAACCGCATCTTTCTAGTACCTTAATTGACTTTTCATTGTCGGTTATTACTGTTGCTTGAATCCTAACCAATGCAAGACCAAAATCAGCAAAATGCAATATACCTTTAATCGCCCTGAGCATAACCCCCTTGCCCCAATAATCGGGACTTAGATCATAACTAATTTCGGCTCTAGAATTAGCAAAAGAAATATGGTTAAAACCGGCTGTGCCAATCATTCTATTAGTTTCTTTTAATACAATAGCCCAGTAAACACTTCTCTTTGCCGGAAATAAACTACCCCAATATTGAACCTCTTCCAAAGCCTTTTCAATTGTTTGTGGTCTATTTTCTTTTGTCAAAAAACCTTCCATCTCATCACGATTCATATAATCAAGATAATCCTGGGCATCAGTCGCTAAAATCTCACGAAGCACTATCTCACCGAGATCTAAAACTGGGAATGGACCAAAGAAATATTGGGTATTCATTAATTACCTCACATATGGAATGCGGTCTACTTGGCCATTTGTTTTAAAAGCTTCTAAACGAACTAAACAAGCATGGCACGTTCCACAAGATAATGCCGATGGGGTTGGATCATAACATGATATGGTTTCTGAATAATCGACGCCAAGTTTAAGGCCTTTTGCAACAATTTCTGCTTTTGACATATTAATTAGTGGTGCATTGATATTAACCTTATTCCCCTCTACGCCAAGCTTTGTTGCCAAATTCGCCATTGCCTCAAAACTCTTAAGATACTCTGGTCTACAATCGGGGTAATTTGCCGAGTCAGTCATATGTGCTCCAATGAATATATCTAAAGCACCAACAACCTCAGCATAGCCAAGAGCATAACTCAAAAATATAGTATTTCTTGCCGGTACATAGGTCACAGGGATGTTATCACCTATCTCGCTTGCTTTTAAGTATTTAGGAACCTTAATGGCCTTATCTATTAATGCAGAACTACTAAATGCAGATAAATCCAAATTAATAACTTGATGTGCTTTCACGCTATAATTTGTAATAAAACTCTTGATCTTTGCTATCTCAACCAAATGAGTCTGAGAATAATTAAAACTTAGAGCATAAATCTCGTACCCATCTTTATCTAACATTGCCAGAACTGTCGACGAATCTAGCCCACCACTAACTAAAACCACTGCTTTTTTCATAAAAATTACTCTATTCCAAGATCTTTGTGAATTTGATATGATAAACGATAACCGTTATTTATGGCTATATCAACAGCAAGTTTAAGGTTTTGTATATTAATTTCCTCTTTATACTCATCCATCGCTTGAACAAAAACTGGTATATTACATTTTTTCTGCCCTAGTTCAGGCACAGAGGAATATTCCTTTATATTAGACGAAATAAGAAATTTAAATGCACTAATATTAGGTAGCAGATCCTCTCTTATTGAAAGGTAACTGCCTCCCACAACCTTTGGAGAACAAATAATTTCAACATCTTTAGAAATTGTCCTATAAATCGTGCCATTAGTCTCAATTTGCAGAGCATAATTATCTTTTAACAGTATATTACATAAAAGTGATATTTCTTGACGGAAAGGCTCGCCGCCAGTAACAACTACTAAGTTTACTGATTTAACACCTTTATCATTTAAACTCAATTGTTGAACTTGGAATATTATTTCGTCAAGTCTAACCTCAACAAACTCTTCAAAATCAGTGTCACAAAAGGTACAAGCTAGGTTGCATCCACCCAGCCTTACAAAAATCGCAGGAACGCCAGCATTCGGCCCTTCTCCCTGTAATGTTTTAAAAATTTTTTGAACTTTAAGTACCGAGCCATCGCCAAATTCAGCAGCTCTTTTTGGATTATTCCCACGCATAGAGCTATCTCAATTTTAATGAAGACAAACCAATCAATGCAAAAACTATAGCCAAGATCCAAAATCTTATTACTACCTTTGATTCAGGCCAGCCTTTTTTCTCAAAATGATGATGTAATGGAGCCATAAGAAATATTCTTTTTCCACCCGTTCTTTTAAAATAGAAAACTTGAATAATCACTGATAATGTCTCAATAACGAATACTCCGCCAATAATACAAAGAACCAATTCATGTTTAGTAATAACACTTATTGTTCCAATTACCCCGCCTAATGACAGGCTACCAGTATCCCCCATAAATATTTCAGCAGGCTGTGCATTGTACCATAAAAATCCTAGACTACTGCCTATTATTGCGGCACACAGAACCGTAAGCTCTCCAACATGTGGCACGTGAATTATTTGTAAGTAATTTGCATATATGCTGTTACCTACTAGGTATGAAATCAAACCAAAAGACGCCACTGCAATTGCTATAGATCCTATCGCCAAGCCATCTAACCCATCAGTCAAATTTACAGCGTTAGACGAACCAATAATTACAACCATAGCAAATGGTATATAGAAATAACCTAAATCCCAAAACAAATTTTTAAAAAAAGGAAAAGCTAGTTGAGTTGCAAATTCTGGCCTAGAAAAATACAAAATGGCGATAAATGCAAGAGCACTAATTACGAACTGAATAACCAATTTTATTCTACCACTAACACCACGGTAATTATTTTTACTTATTTTTTTATAATCGTCAATGAACCCTAGTATGCCGAATGAAACTAGCACAAAAAGTACAATCCAAATATATGGATTAGATAAATTAGCCAATAGTAGTGTTGTAAGAGTCGTTGACCCAAGAATCATTAACCCCCCCATTGTCGGGGTACCGGCTTTACTAAAATGACTGGCCGGCCCATCGTCTCTAATTGGCTGGCCATTTTTTTGCATGTCTCTAAGGTATCGGATCAGCTTAGGCCCTATATATAAAGAAAGCGCCGTACTCACCAAGATAGCAAGACCACTTCTGAAACTAATATATGTAAATAAATTAGCGATATGAAATTTATGCGCAAAAGGAACAAGTATGTTATAGAGCATTCTTAACTCCTAGCTTAGTCGCTACTCTTTCTAAACCTATACTTCTTGAACCTTTGATGAGTATTAACTCACCACCGACAATATATTTATCAATTTCTGCACCAAGCAATTCAGCATCATCAAAGCAAAAGACTTTAATATCTTTATCAAATTCGTCTTTTAGTTGTTTCATACTTTCACCAACTAACAATAACCTTTTTACCCCAGAATCTTTAATCTGTGGAACTATACTCATGTGAAGTTCACGCGCAAATTTACCAAGCCCCCCCATGTCCCCAAGTATAGCAACTTTATTTTCATTATCAAACAAGCTTAAATATTCTAAAGCAGCATTCATTGATTGAGGATTAGCATTATAATAGTCACAAATAATTTTATATTCCTTTTTACCATGCTTTACGTTCAACAAACCACCTCTACCAATAAGAGGAATGAATGAAGATATCGCCGCCGCTGCCGCTTCCGGGTCAAGCTTTAGGGCCTTCACAACAGCAAAGGCAGCCGCAAAATTCTCAGCCAAATGAACTGGTATGAGTGGTATAACCAACTCTAACTCTTCACCATCAATACTATATGATAATCTTAAAGTATCATCCTCCAAGATTTCGCTCGAAACAAACCTTACTCCAGAATCTACCTTCTTACCAAAAGTTTGTACGTTCTGCATTCCAGCTCGATCAATATTCTGTAGGCAACGTTCGTAAGTGGTAATGTCACGGTTAACAATTGCTATTCCTTCATTAATATCCATTCCCTCAAATATCTCGCATTTAGCATCAGCGATTTCCCCAACAGAATTAAAAGACTCTATATGCCCTTCAGAAATAGCTGTAATTAAAGCAACATCTGGTATAGCAAGCTTACTAAGCTCGCTAAGCTCTCCTTTTGCACTCATCCCCATCTCAATTACCGCATATTGGGTATCATTTGGCATCGACGCTAAGCAAAGAGGAACTCCTAAATAATTATTAAAATTCCCATGACTAGCATGCGTTTTTCCATAAGCACTAAGCATTATCTTTGTCGCTTCTTTTGTACTAGTTTTTCCAACACTGCCAGTTATTGTAATAAATTTGGCTTTTGAATTTCTACGTTTAAATTCAGCTAAATCCATCAAAGCTTCATACGTATCATCAACTAATATTAGCTTAGCCTGATCAACCCCAATAACTTCTTTGGAAACAATTGCTACGCCTGCGCCATTATTTAAAGCATCTTCAACAAATTCATGTCCATCACGCATACCTTTTAGCGCAATAAAGATATCTCCTTGCTCAATGTCCTTAGAGTTAAATTGCACTTTGCCAAATTCTCTATTACCAGCAATGCTCAGTGACAATGCCTTACTCAATTCTTGAGTTGTCCAAATCATTACAAAAACCTCTATTTGATTTCCACTGAATATATCATTATTACACTTTCCTTTCTACCATGTTTTTTAACATTTTAGTAGCAATTGCTATATCACTAAATTCTTTGACTTTGTGCCCTATGATCTGATAATCCTCATGCCCCTTTCCCGCAATAAGCAGTATATCTCCGCTCTCTAAATTTTCAATTGTACGTGTAATAGCTTCTTTACGATCTGCTATTTCAGTACTATTTGGGGCACCAAGCGCAATCTCATTTCTAATTTTAGTTGCATCTTCGGTGCGCGGATTATCATCAGTTATCACTACATAATCTGCAATATCTGCTGCGATTTTTCCCATTATTGGACGCTTTAGAACATCTCGATCGCCTCCACACCCAAAAACTACCAAGAGTTTTCCAGCCTCAGTTTTTATTTTTTTAAGCTCGCTTAAAGATTGCATCAAAGCATCAGGAGTATGAGCATAATCAACAAACACTTGGGAATCAGACTTCGGTTCTGTAATTCTCTGTAACCGTCCACGAACTGCCTTTAATTTTGGTAACACCTTGATAATATCACCAAATATAATACCTAGGTTATACACCAATTTTGCCGCTATCAATATGTTTGTCGCTTGAAAAGAGCCAATAATACTTGTAGAGAAGCTGTATTTCTTTTGTAAAAACTCAAAAGAAATTTCTTGACCTGCAATACTTCCAACGCAATCAATTACATTAATATCACCATCCCTACCAACAGTAAAATATTGAATTGAACGCTCTTCTAGAAATTTCTTAATTGAATCAAAAAATAATATCTCTGAATTAATTACAGCTTCACCACCGTGCACTAAATTATTACTAAAAAGCCTAAGCTTGGCTTGTAAATAATTTTCCATGGTTTTGTGATATTCTAAGTGATCCTGCGAAAAACTTGTAAATGCCGCGGACTTGACTTGAATATCCCCAAGCCGTTTTTGATCTATACCGTGGCTGGAGGCTTCGAAAGCGATATTCTCTACACCACTTTCCTCTAGAATATTTAATATTCTTCTAAAACTAACTGGGTCACTGGTTGTTTGAGAAGATGTTTCAATATTATTAAAATCACCTATTAATTTTGTATTAGACTCCAAACCCAAAGTACCAATGCAAGCACTAGTTTTTCCAAGTAATGATAAGATTTGATAAACATACGACACTACGGAGCTTTTTCCATTTGTTCCTGTCACAGCTATAATGTTAGTTGGTTTTTTGGGATATAATATTTCAGCTGCAATAGCGAGACTCATTCTTACATTTTCTACACATATCACTTTGTCCACATTAAATGTATAATTCTTGTCTTCCGTAAAAACTAATGAAGCCTCCTTTTTTAGAGCTTCTTGTATGAACTTATTACCATCACAATTTTCACCCCGAATTGCAAAAAAAGCATCACCTGGATTTACATTTCGTGAATCAAATGAAATAGCTTTGATATTTTTTTCTACAAATAGCTTTTGTAATTTAAGTTTCATCTCTTATCTTGTACTCAATGTTATTTAACTCTTGTATTTCTTCACTCTCCTCATCAAGCTTTGTTATACCATAAAGCGCGACTAACCGCCTAAGAACAGCACCAACAGTTGGAGCAGCAGTCCACCCCCCTCCAGCAAAACCAAATGACTCTTTAATTCCCACTGGCTCATTATAAACTATATATATCATATATTTGGGATTTGAAGCGGGAACAATACCAAAGAAAGAGGACATTCTTCGGTCCTTATCGTATCCCCCAGCATGAGCAATATTGGCCGTACCTGTTTTGCCACCAACGTAGTAGCCTTTAACTTCAGCCTTTGAACCCGTGCCATCACTAACAACAAGGCGCATAAGCTTCCTCATCGCTAGCGAAGTGCTCTCTTGGAACACCCTTTCTCCTACTAACTTTTCTTTAGGATCTCTTTTTGTCAAAGTTAATGGATAGATCATACCTCCATTTATAATAGGCATCATTGCTTGTATAAAATGCGCTGGACTCACAGATATTCCATAGCCATAGGACATAGTTATTAAGCTTAAATCAGTCCAGCGGGAAAAATTCGGGAATAGTGGTCTTGATCTTTCAAGAACTTCAATTTGCAATGGTTCAAGTAGCTTTAATTTTCTTAGATATTCAAGTATATTTTGTTTACCTGTTGCTAGAATAATCTGAGCTAAACCAACATTACTTGATTTGAGAAAAATATGCGGGACTGAGTGCCACCCTTTTAGAGGACGTGGATGATCTTTAACTTGAAAACCTTGCACCCGAAGATAACTCAAATCATAAGCATCATTAATTGCGGTAGAGTTAGTGTCAAGGCCGACTGCTACAGTCAAAGCCTTCATGCCAGACCCCATTTCATACACCCCTTGCGTGACCATATTAAACAACTGCTCAGATTTTGCAGCCCCAGGGTTATGTGGATCGAAATCAGGTTTACTTACTAAGGCTAAAATTTCTCCATTATTTGGATCCACTATTATTCCCGCAGCGCCTTTAGCTTTGAATTTCTTCATGACTATTTCCATCTCTTCACTAAGGATATTCTGAATACGAACATCAATCGAAAGCTGCAGAACATCGCCCATAGTCGTTCTATCTTCCTTTTCTTGTTGACCAGTAATGAATTTTTCAAAAAATTGCTCAATACCTGCAAGACCATTCATATCTCGGCCAACATAGCCAATTACGTGAGATAGTAAATTACCATATGTATAGATCCTTTTTTGCTCTCTTTCAAAACCAAAACCTGGCATACCAAGGTTGTATATTTTTTCATGCTCAAGTGGAGCGACATCTCTTTTTATCCAAACAAAATTTTTGTTACTTTTTAAATCCGCCAAGATTCTTTTTGCATCTAGGTCAGGAATTACAAGTAGTAATTTTTTTAGCGACTCTTCTGGTTCAGCAATTTTTCTAGGATTAGCATATAAAGAAGCCCCAGGAAGATTTACTGCGAGTAAATTATTATTTCTATCAGTGATGTCAACTCTGTGTGTCAATTTACGATTCATTGTTTTTTGAAAATTTATATAATCGCTACTGGCTATGATTAGCAACCTCACACTTATTACAAGAAAAATTAAAGAAAATCCGATTATTACAACAAAAATCCGAACTCGCGAAACTGAGTGCGATAAATCCCATCTAAACAAAGATTTTAAAGATATATTCCTAAGAAATGCACCTTGGGTCCCTGACTTGATTCTTACCCGTCTTACAAATAAAACGTGAAAAGTTTTAAGCAAGACTATTCTTGAATATAGTAAATAATAAACGACTAGCCGAAGAAAAGCGATGATATGACTTTTCCCTCCTAAAATTAGCCGATTAATATTTTTAACTAGATTACTCATTTCTTAAAAAAATCTTATCTTTTGACACCGATATATACCTTATTTTTATAATTTTTGCGACAAAAATTACTGGCAACTAGTGATCCTGGATTTATTAGGGTTAAAAACATCCCTAATTCTACTAGAAATTAAAACAAGCAAGACTCATAAAGTCGCTTTTGTACGTTTAATTTGAGGAATGGTATTAAACGCTGCTGGCAAAGATCTACTTCTTCCCAAAGGCCATGGTTACATACTTGCTTGGCCCCTTTCTATATATCCATTTGGTATTTTCACTTCTTTTCTTAATACTAGCAATCTGTCTAACTTCAAGTAGCCTTTCATCTTTTATATTTGGATCGATTTCCATCTGAGCTAGATTAGTATCAGAAAGCTTTATATATTGATCATTCAAAGCTTTTAATCTTGCTGGAGAAGTCAAGTAGGCTAATTCAGCTTTTAATAGGTGAATTTTATCTACCTCATCTTGGACTTGGCTATTAACCTCCGTTAGTTCGCTTTTAATACTCATGACATTTTCTTTTATAGTAAATAGTGTATAAACTGATAGTAGACATACTATAACAACTATATATACAGGGGACTTTTCAAGTAACATTGTTACCTCCTATTTTTTCAGCTACCCTTAATTTGGCGGATCTAGATCTAGCATTCTCTTGAACCTCATCTCTAGTAGGAACCACAGGTTTTTTAGTAATAATTCCAAGCCACTTTCCTTGCGGGAGGTTATCTTCTTTTTTCGAGTATTTTGATTTAGCAATTTTTTTTACAGAACATTTTTTAAAAAAATTCTTAACAATACTATCTTCAAGCGAATGAAACGAAACCACTATAATTCTACCACCTGGAACTAATAAATCTTCTGAATTGGCCAGAAATCGTTCCAAAGCCCCTAGCTCATCATTAACATATATCCTGATAGCTTGAAAAGTTTTCGTAGCTGGATCTATTTTTTCAGAACGATAATGCTTGGACTGGCGGATAATTTCAGCTAGCTTTAATGTTGTATCAATAGGATTAGTCTCTCGATAAGAAACAATATTTTTTGCTATTGCCCTCGATTGCACTTCTTCTCCATATTTATATATAATATCAGCTATTTCTTGTTCAGAGGCGGTTGCTACAAACTCTGCTGCACTCATGCCTGAAGCACTCATTCTCATATCAAGTGGACCGTCCTGCATAAAAGAAAAGCCTCTTGCAGCCTGATCTACTTGCATTGAAGAAATTCCTAAATCAAGCACTATTCCATCAAATTTTTGACCATTTAACTTTAAAGTTGCCTCAGAAAAATTTGTTTGAATAAAATTAAATCTATCGCCATAGTCCGAAGAGACCTCATTAGCAAAATTTATTACTGTTGGATCTTGATCAAGAGCAGTTACATAACAATTATTGCTTGATAAAATTGCTCTCGTATATCCACCAGCACCAAATGTGCAATCAAGATACCTACCGCCATCCTTTATGGATAAATATTCAACAACTTCATTAAGCAAAACAGAACGATGAGGAAGATTGGACTTATTCTTTTCTATCTTACTTAAATCCATCATCTACTCTCCTGAATTATCTTTTTTATTTTTCAGAATCGACCTATTTTCTTGAGCAATAAGTCGCGCAGATTTTAAATATTTTTCAAAATTACCAGGATTCCAAATCTCAAATACCAGCCCTTTTCCTACAAAACACCCTTGATTAGTAATGCCAATTTGATTGGTTAAATAAGAAGGCAATGTAACCCTACCCTCATTATCAAACTGAAGCTGAATTGCCTCTCCAAGAACAATAGTTTCAAACGCATCTCTCTCATCAGAATAGGGATCAAGCCTTTGAATGATCCTGCTGAGTTCCTCAAGATGAGACATGCTACAAGCTTCAATGCAATTATTTTTAAAAGAGGGATAAACAATGATGCCATTAAAATTTTCCGCCCCAAGAGCAGCTCGATAACTGGCAGGAATTGATACCCTCCCCTTTACATCCATCTTATTTACATACTTAGAAAGAAAAATATTCATATTTTTAAGTCACAATAAGTATGGCGCATTCTGCCTTGAATATAATCTAACACAAAATTTGGTAAGAAATGGGTTAATATGGGTTTTTATGGTCTTGGATGGAAAATAAGGCTAATTTTTAATAGAGTCAAGTGATATTTAAGTAACAAGTCTCCAGCTACAGGTAATTTTTATCATTTTTTAAAGCAGTATTTCTTATCGAGCATTCTTCGTGCTATACTATAGTGACTAACAAATTAAATTAATGGATTAAATTTATGGATTTATTATTACTTTCAATAAGCGTTCTGATTATAATAACGCTAATGTTCATGATAAAAATCGTGCCTCAACAACAAGCGTGGGTTTTAGAAAGACTTGGTAAATATGACAGGGTTCTTGAACCTGGTCTTAATCTCATAATTCCAATTATTCAAAGGGTAGCTTACAAACATACTTTAAAAGAGCAGGCAGTAGACGTTCATGCTCAAACGGCAATATCCAATGACAACGTTACACTCCTTATAGACGGAGTATTATATGTTAAAATTATTGACGCTACTGCCGCTTCGTATGGAGTCGAAAATCCATACTATGCAATAACTCAGCTAGCTCAAACAACTATGCGTTCTGAGATTGGTAAGTTAAAATTAGATAGAACTTTTGAAGAAAGAGAAACATTAAATCACGCTATTGTCTCTTCAATTAACCAAGCAGCTACAAACTGGGGAATTCAATGCATGCGCTATGAAATTAAAGATATTCAGCCACCCACTACTATCCTTGAGGCAATGGAACTGGAAGTGGCCGCAGAAAGGCAAAAGCGCGCAAGAATAATGGAATCAGAAGGCCACAGACAGGCTCAAATAAACGTTTCTGAGGGTGAAAAAGCTCAAGTCGTTCTTAAATCTGAGGCAGCTTATACCGATCAGGTCAATAGAGCCAAAGGCGAAGGGGAAGCAATCTTATTTGTTGCCGAAGCTACTGCAAAAGGTATTAGCATCGTCGCTAGTGCAATTAAACAGGATGGCGGTCAAGATGCTGTGTCTTTAAAAGTTGCTCATCAATACATAGAAGCCTTTGGTAAGCTGGCTAAAGATTCAAACACAATTCTACTACCAGCAGACCTGGGATCTCCAAGCAGCGTAATCGCACAAGCTATGACCATATTCAACAATGTAAAAACAACTACTGGCAAAAAGAGTTAGTTCGCAAAGACTATTAGGCAGCGCCCCTCTGGGTGTTGCCTATCTAGAGGCTAGAATAGTCATGGCAAGTGACAATCTTACGTAACATGCCTGTTTAAAAAATATACAACTATAAAAAAAGCAACTGGATAGCCCTAAGCCGAAAATTCCTTGCCATTGAGATACTTACCAATATCTCCTTCTTATATCGAATCACCTGAGTTCCAGTCATATATAGCTTTAAGCCCTTCGCGAAACGTCGGATATTTTAGTGTGATATGGAGCTTGTCTTTAATCTTAGAATTACTAATCTTCTTATTATCCTTGTAAAATTCTGTTGCCATCTCTGATAACTCAGCATCTTTTATATGTATAATGGGAGGCGGGATAACTCCAAGAAGTTCAGCAGCTAAATTATTAACTTCAAAAGTTGGGCATGGTTTATCGTCAGCAAGGTTATATATTTCTCTCACACTACCCAGCTTAATTGCGGCCGCAATTACTCGTGCAATATCCTCCACATGAATTCTAGAAAAAACTTGTCCAGCTTTAAAAATTGACTTTGCTTTACCATTTCTCAATTGCTCAATAGCATTTCTTTTTGGTCCATAAATCCCAGCTAACCTAAAAATATTCACACTGATTTTGTGTTGTTTACCAAACTCCAACCATTCAGCCTCAGCCCTGATCCTTTGCTTAGCACGCTCATTTGATGGTCGCAAAACAGATTCTTCACTAACTAAAGCTCCATCGTGATTACCATATACCGCCGTAGAAGATAAATAACCAATCCATTTTAAATTTTTTGCTAAAGATAAAAGATCTACAAAATTACCTAGAACAACATCTCCGTTTTCATCGGGTGGTATTGAAATAAGAATATGAGTAGCCAGTTTAATTACATTTGTTATCGCTTCTCTATCATAGGGGATGATGGTAATGGATTCTGTTCTGAGAGAAGAGCTACTAGAAGTTCCTATGACCCACCAACCCTTTTGTTTGAGTAATTTTGCTACATATGATCCGGTATAACCATACCCAAAAATTAAAATGGTATTTTGCATAATAGCACAATATAGTAAATTAAATAGGCTCTGTCCCATCTGGCAATACAGCTAGACTGAAATTGAAAAGCTGCAATTCATGCCTTTTGAATCATATGAATATTCTCATCTTATCAATTGTTGCTGTTTGCAAGCATCTAGACTCAACATAATACAAGTGAGGTTTAAAAAACTCCGCATAGAATATGTTAAACTATTTTTTGATTTAGTGAAGTATGCAAGATAGATATAATAATATTTTTATATTATTATGTTACCACTAAAAAGCAGAGCTTGTTGACCTTGGGCTCTTATGATTAAAAATTTTAACCCTACTTATTAGCAACCCAAAGGCCTTCTTCGTCTTTATGGTACTTTTTCTCAACCGCTGACCAAGCAACTTTATGAGCTACTACCTCTCTGGAATCATTAGTGCGCCTTTTCGAGGGAGATGCATATTCTTCCCAAGCATGATTAAAAGCTTCTCTATAAATATCTTGTCCATGTGTAGGTAAATGATTTTGTACACCTTTGGGTAATTCTTTATTATTTGAATATGGCATATCTTCCTCCTTGTATACTAGTTGAATATTCCGTACCACTCATTATCTTTCTTCGAGCACAGTTTCTAGCCAATTCTTATGCTTTATTTCATCCTCTAGGCCCCTAGCAATTATTTCATGAATGTTCGAACCAGGCAATTCATCAGCTCGCTTATTCATCCGTTCATATGCAGTATTAGTATCTGCCTCATTACTAAGCATAGCACTTAAAATTTTCCTATCCCCGATAATCGACCCTAAAACAACTTTGGCTTTGGCCATTAGGCTTTTAGTATTATCCGCTTCGGAAGGTGTATCTTTACCTAATGCGGCTAAAAATGCGGTAAGTTCTTTTACGTGCCTTTCATGATCTTCTTTAAATTCTTGTAATTTTTTCCTGTATTCTGCCCTTTCCAAGCGTATTATCGCTGCTTCATACGCTCCTATTGCGTCATAGTCGAGTTCTAGTAGTTCTTTTACAGCTTCTATAAATTCCGTTTGCATTCCTACACTTGTAACCATTATATTTTCCTTGTTTATTAGTTTCTAACTTATAACTATAAAGCTACTTATGGTTTAAAGTCAAATATATTTAATCTTCTTACTTCTTTGCAAATGAGCCTTATAACTCTTATCCTTAGGTTAAAAAAATGATTAAAACCCTCCCTTTTTAGGCTGGTATATTACCATAATGAAAATCTACATTCAGCCAAAAAAGCAGGATGATTACCGAGAAAGAACTAGATTATCTAAAATATTTGAGTAATTTTAGAAAACTATGGAAATAGCATTATCCTAATTCTTATCTCTTATGGTATATTCTTAAACAATAGATGAGAGAAGGCCTTTAAACAAAAGAGACAGTTTATAGAGTGATTGTATTATAATAACTAACCACATAAAGCCATTAAATAAATTATGAATATTATCAAATTACTAATTCTAAGTTTAGCATTACTTTTATCCCTGCCTATCAAAGCTGATCATGAATACCGTCTTATAGAACGAGACAGACATAAAATCCATGTTGTGATTATCAATCCAAAAGAATATGAAGTCTCGCTAGCTGTTGCTCACAACCAGGTTTTTGGTCGCGAAAGAGTAGGAGAAATTGCTAAGCACGAAAATGCACAAATTGCACTTAATGCTGGTTTTTTTGAAATAGGAAACAATCAAGATGGACGGCCAACCGGAACGCTAGTTAGCAATGGCGAGGTTTACGGAATGCGAGTAACTAAGCATGCCTGTTTAGTTAAAAATGGCGATCAGTTCTCTGTTGAGGTTGTTACCCCATCTCTTGAAGTGATAATTGAAAACGAAGTAGTAAAGCCAAAGAAATTTAATAGATTTGCTAAAGGCAAAGATATTTTTTATTTCAATCGCAACTGGGGACCAAGCACTCTAAGCAGCTACCGCGATAGAAAAGAAATTATTATTGATCGTGACCTGAAAGTGCAAGAAGTCTCTCTACACGGAAATAGCAAAATCCCCGATGGTGGCTACGTTATTTCTTTTCCAACTACTTATAATTTAGAAAGAATCAAACCTAAACAAATAGTAAAATTTGTATGGACACCGGGTCATTTCGATAAATCAGGTAATTTTGCTATTATGGGCCTGCCCTCATTAATGCTTGATGGAAAAGTAAAAGATGACCTTTCAAATCAAGAAGTTCATGCTAGATCAGCATTTGGCATTAGAGCCGATGGGCATATAGTAATTACTCTTGTCGAACATGTTTATAGAAAAGAAGCTTCAAGCATTACTTTTAGTGAAATAAAAAAAATAATGGATAAAAAAAATATTTCCATAGGGGATATGAAAGTGGCAGATATGAAAAAAATTATTTTGGAGGATTTGAATACAAATAGCAAAGCAGTTGGCCTAACAATACTTGAATTAGCAAACTTTATGAAAGAGATGGGATGTGATGAGGCTATCAACCTTGATGGCGGCGGATCTTCAACCATGTACGTTGATGGAAAATACGTGAATGAATCTTTTGGCGACAAGGATGAAGCTGAAGGACAAAAATTAGTTCGACCTGTTTCAGATGCGATAGTATTTAAACGACGCTAGAGATTATTCTGGTCTCGTTGTATAATAAATCCTGAACCTTGTTGACTCAGATTTCACCCCATTTAAGCTTATAATCTCATTTCATTAGACTTCCTGCATAAGTCAAAAATAGTTGAGGAATTTTTAGGAAAAACGAAGCCGAGCACCGCAATGTACTCAAATGTACATGAGGAGCGAAGGCAAGTTTTGACAACAAAATCACCAACTAGATAGACTTATGCAAGAAGTCTATTACCGTAAAGTCCCATATTGTCTAAGAATCAATGTAGGCGACTATCACCAGGGGCAAAATAGATTTTGCTAAGAGAGCTTGGTATTACAAGGGGTGCATTACATAATGTATGTTATTTAACAGTACGAGCAGCAATCTTAGAAGCTGAGATCCGTTTTTTTTGGTAAAGTAATACAGAATAACGACCCTTTATTTTTGCTACTAGTAGCTGTAATAACACCATTATGAGCAGTAACAACTTTTTTGCACAAAGTTAATCCTATACCTCTTCCACCCGCTGGTGTTTTAGTCTTAGAACTCACTGTAAAAGGGTCAAAAATATCTAGTAATTCTTCTTTTGGAATACCGATTCCTTCATCTTTTACACTAAATTCAACGGTATGATTTTTTATTGATTTTAACGTAACAGTAATTGTTCCTTTTTTACAATATTGGATAGCATTAATAATAATATTATCAAGAGTACGTGCGATGTAATATTCATCACACAAGATAACTAATTTATCCTCTATGTTCAGATCAAAATTTAGACTTTCTTTAT
>CAMCMD010000013.1 GCA_945875975.1 Rickettsia typhi | reverse complement strand
ACTTATACACTTTTAAATTCTTAAACATACGACCTTAAATCTCGTTCTAAAAGCAAAAGTGGCAGGAGCGACAGGCATCGAACCCGCAACCTCCGGTTTTGGAGACCGGCGCTCTACCAATTGAGCTACACTCCTATCATATTCTCAGTACTAATTCAAGTGTTATCACACCATAGTACCGCCTTGTGATAAACAAAAAAACTACTTTTTCTGCTTAATCAAAATCGCATCTACAACTTGTCCAGGCACTTGAGCATAGCTATTAAATTCCATACTATATTGAGCCCTGCCTTGAGACATTGATCTTAACGTATTTACATAACCAAACATTTCAGCCAAAGGAACATGAGCAGATATTACCTGAGCATTACCCCTTGGCTCCATATTTTGAATAGAACCTCTACGACTATTTAAATCACCAATAATGTCTCCCATGTAATCTTCCGGAGTAACAACTTCGACCTTCATAATCGGTTCAAGCAGCTTTGCTCCAGCTTTTGGCATACCTTCTCTAAAAGCCGCTTTAGCAGCAATTTCAAACGCAAGTACGCTAGAATCTACATCATGGAAAGCACCATCTGTGAGAGTAGCTTTAAAGTCAATCATTGGATATCCAGCAACAACACCACTACCCATAATGCTCTTCAACCCTTTCTCTACGCCAGGAATAAATTCCTTTGGAACAGATCCGCCAACAATTTTACTATCAAAAGTAAAACCACTACCTTGCTCACCTGGTTCAAAAGTAATTTTCACTCTAGCAAACTGACCAGCACCACCTGACTGTTTTTTATGCGTATAGTCAACTTCATAAGAAGTAGTAATCGTTTCACGATAAGCCACTTCAGGAGCACCAACATTCGCTTCAACTTTAAACTCCCTTCTCATTCTATCTACAAGAATTTCTAAGTGAAGCTCACCCATTCCTTCGATATTTGTTTGACCGTTTTCAGTTGTAGACACCCTAAATGACGGGTCTTCCGAAGCAAGTTTAGCAAGCGCAAATCCCATTTTTTCCTGATCAGCAGTTGACTTTGGCTCAACAGCAAGCTTAATAACCGGCTCAGGGAACTCCATTCTCTCAAGAATAAGACCAACATCAGGACCGCACAGAGTATCACCAGTTGTAGTATTTTTTAAACCGGCTAAAGCAACGATATCACCCGCAACAGCTTCCTTTATATCCTCACGATCATTCGCATGCATAAGCAACATACGACCTACACGTTCTTTCTGGTTTTTTACAGTATTTACAACTGATGAGCCAGAAGAAAGTTTGCCCGAATAAATTCTTGCAAAGGTAAGAGAGCCTACAAAAGGATCAGTCATTATCTTAAACGCCAGAGCTGCAAACGGACCATCTTCTGAATTCGCAATCGTTGTTTCTTCACCGGTTTTAGCGTCAATAGCTTTAGTCGGAGGTATATCAAGTGGCGAAGGCAAATAGTCTACTACAGCATCAAGCAAAGGCTGTACACCTTTGTTTTTAAAGGCAGAGCCACAAATTACCGGAACAAAAGTACCAGCAATCGTACCCTTTCTTATACATGACTTTAACTCAGCCTCGGAAATCTCTTCTGCAGCAAGATACTTCTCCATCACAACATCATCAGTTTCAACAGCAGTTTCTAACAACTTCAATCTATACTCATTTGCCTTATCTTTTAAATCAGCAGGAATTTCACCATATGTGTATTCCGCTCCTAGCGAACCATCTTTCCAAATAATTGACTGCATTTTTACAAGGTCAACAACCCCTTGAAACTCATCCTCAACACCAATTGGCAACTGCAACACAAGCGGCACAGCTCCTAATCTATCAATAATCATATGCACGCATCTAAAAAAGTCTGCGCCAGCTCTATCAAGCTTGTTAACAAAACACATTCTAGGAACATGATATTTATCAGCCTGACGCCAAACAGTCTCAGATTGTGGCTCAACACCAGCTACACCATCAAAAACAGTTACCGCACCATCAAGAACCCGGAGGGACCTTTCTACTTCAATAGTAAAGTCAACGTGACCAGGAGTGTCAATAATGTTTATTCTCTTCTCATTCCAATAACAAGTTGTAGCAGCAGACGTAATAGTAATACCTCTTTCCTGCTCTTGCTCCATCCAATCCATAGTAGCACCGCCATCGTGTACTTCTCCTATATTATGAGACTTCCCTGTATAATAAAGAATACGCTCTGTAGTAGTAGTTTTACCAGCATCAATATGTGCGCATATACCGATATTACGAACGTCAGCTAATGACTTCTTGGACATACCTACCTCTGTTGTTGTGATCTTTGAGCAAAATGCGCGAAAGCTTTGTTAGCTTCTGCCATCTTGTGAGTATCCTCTCTCTTCTTAATCGCAACGCCACGATTATTTGCAGCATCAAATAATTCCTCTGCCAATTTTTCGATCATGCTTCGACCAGAGCGTTTTTGTGCAGCATCAATAACCCAACGTATAGCAAGAGCATAGCCCCTTCTTTCATCAACAGGCGAAGGCACTTGATAATTTGCACCACCAACCCTTACCGATGTGACTTCAACATAAGGCTTCACATTGTTCATACTATCATTAAATGTCTTGAATGGATCAGAACCATGCTTCTTTTCAACCCTAGCAAAAGCTCCATACACCAACCTCTCTGCGAGGGATTTTTTTCCACTTTGCATTACATTATTAATAAACTTTGAAAGCAATACGCTCTTATATTTCGTATCTGGCTTTATTACTCTCTTTACAGCTGCATGACGTCGCGACATTGTATACCTATATCGATTTTATATTTAAATTATTACTAACCCTTAGAAGAAGTGCCGTAACGTGAACGACCTTGCTTACGCCCCTTAACACCTTGAGTATCAAGAGCACCACGGACTATATGATACTTAACACCAGGAAGATCAGGAACTCTACCACCTCTAACCAAAACAGCCGAGTGTTCCTGCAAATTATGACCTTCACCAGGTATATAAGCATTTACGTACTCTCCATTACTCAACCGTACCCTTGCAATCTTACGCAAAGCTGAGTTAGGTTTCTTTGGCGTTACCGTTTTCACTATTACACAAACACCTTTAAGAAAAGGATTTGACTTAAGAGCTGGAGACTTACTTTTTCTGACCTTTGACTGTCTACCAAATCTGACCAATTGACTATTTGTTGGCATTTAATTTTACTTCTTCTTTATAAAAATTACAAAAAACTATCAAGGAGGGGTATCATACCCCACTCGACTTTTATATTCAACCGAAAATTTTCAGAACTATACTCAACTTTTTTATTATTGGCAAGGGTTTTGTGTAAGAAAAACTCTAGGCCATTAAGTGAGAGTAAAATTCCTTCTATAATAATTGCATAATAAAGGGTTTTGATATAATTTTGTACCTTAGAATTACTTAAAAATGGAGCAGATCATAGTAGATTTTTTATACAACTGGCTCGGTCTGAATAAATCATTATTTATTTTGATAAACAAGGTAACAAATATCGGCTACCTACCGAGCATTTTGCAAATTATCTCTGATATATTTTTTATTGCCAATTTTGCTATTTTCTACTTTGCAGCATGCTTGCTTCTTTATCTTCGTACCAGCCGCACTACTGTTGACAAGAAAAGTTTTTTTATGACAGGTTACTTTGATCTTTCTAGGATAGGTATTTGCTATGCACTGTTTGGTTTTACGTTTGCTGCCTTAAAATTCTCCGTCAACTTAAAACGGCCCTTCTGCTCTTTGGCCAAAGATGATTTTATTACTATTGCTAATACATCCTTAGAACGCTGCTTCTCCTCTTTTCCAAGCGCTCACACTGGCCTTAGCATATTAGTCGCTTATAGCTTATGGCCTTATATGAACAAATATTTAAAAGGGATAAGCTGCTTCGTCATTCTAGCCGTCGCTATCTCACGCACTACCTTAGCAATGCACTATCCAGCCGACATTATGTATAGCATCCTTGTGACAATACTTATAATACTTGCTGGTAACTTTGTATTCAAAATACTAAAAAACAAAGTAATCAAATCAATTGGGGATAGAATTTTTAGATTGATTTTTTCCTGAACTAAAACATCATGTAATATTTAAGTTGTGTAATTAGCTGGGAGAAGATTTTATATCTAAAAAAGCACCAAGCCCAATAATAATAAGAAAAAGTGAAGAGGAATAATTACAATTACTAAAGACTGCGTAGCATACTACCTTGCAGTTCTTTGGCCCCGGTTCCATTTTTACTACTAGTAATTATTATATTGCAGATAAATCCCAAATCAACTAGTTGCTGACGCATCTGAGCGGTGAATTCGTCTATTGCCGTAATTTTATCAGCTTTGGTGAAAATGATTTGAAACTCTTTATCACAAGATTTCAACAGATGCATAATCTCAATGTCATTTTCTTTGATACCTCTTCTAGCATCAATCAATAAATTTACCATCCGCAAAAGATCGCTATTTTGTAGATAATAAACTATTAATTTACCCCAGGCAATTCTTTGATTAGCCGAAACCTTAGCAAACCCATACCCAGGAAAATCTGCCAACATTAACTTATCCGCTATTGAGAAAAAATTGATTTGCTGCGTGCGCCCTGGCGTATGAGACACTCTAGCTAAAGCTTTCCGGTTACATATAGTATTGATCAAACTTGACTTACCAACATTTGACTTACCAACAAAAGCAAACTGAGGAAGAAACAGCTTCGGAAGTTGCTCAGGTTTTGCAACTCCCGCCACAAACTTAGCTTCTTGCCTAAAAAGCTTAATGCTAAGATCAGCTGCCATTACTATCTAGTTTATTTATATAAAACTGTTGAACAATAGATAATATGTTATTCCAAGACCAGTATATCAACAACCCAGCTGGAAACCCACTAAACATAAACAAAAACATCAGTGGCATAAATTTCATTACCTGAGCTTGCACTGGATCAGTTGGCTGCGGGCTCATTTTTTGCTGCAAGAACATTGTCATTGCCATAAATAGAGGCCAGACACCAAGCATTAAAAATGAGGGAGGTGTAAATGGCAAAAGACCAAACAAGTTAAAGATAGTAGTAGGGTCAGGGGCAGAAAGATCTTGAATCCAACCAAAAAATGGCGCATGTCTCATTTCAATCGTAACATAGAGCACCTTATATATGGAGAAAAACACCGGTATTTGTACCAATAAAGGCAAACACCCAGAAACTGGGTTAACCTTCTCCCTCTTATACAAAGACATTACTTCTTGATTTAATCTAGCTTTATCATCAGCATATAATTGCTTCAAACGTTCCATTTCTGGCTGAAGTTTCTTCATTTTCTTCATTGACCGGTACGACTTATTTGCCAAAGTAAACATTGCCAGTTTAATCAAGATGGTTACAATCATGATACTGATACCAAAATTTCCAACATAGCTATAAAAATAATTCATAGCGTTGAAGATAGGCTTTGTAAGTATATAGAACCAACCAAAATCAATCGCTCTGTCAAAGAGTTTGATATTGTACTGTTCTTCATATTTATCAAGTAAATCAACCTTCTTAGGGCCAGCAAATAACTGATGAGTCAACTCGAAGCTACCCCCGGCCTCAATTAACTTCTCATTAGTAATAAAATCAGATTGGTACTTATCTTTGCCTTGCTTTATGGCAAAATTATAATTAGCTATATACTGCTCAAGCTGATCAGGTACGAACGCAGCCAACCAATATTTATCAGTAATTCCTAGCCAATTAACTTCACCATTAAAACTATGCTTTTTTTCATCTTTAATCTTATCATAAGTATATTCCTGCAGTTCTCCTTTAACCGCTCCTATCATCCCTTGATGTAAAATATTAACCATATTATCTGGTTTATTTTCATAAGTTTTATTGATCAAGCCATAAAATTGAACAGAAATTGGTCGAGCAGAATGATTTTCAACGGATTGTTTTATACTAAACAAATAGTTTTTATCCAAAGATATCAATACTTTAAATTTAACTTTCTCGGGACTAAGCCAGTATAAATTGACGCTGCCTCCAGCTACAAGCTGAGCATTATCAGTCTGCCAATTAGTTGTAGAATCTGGGTAGGTAACTGATTTATCCTTACCCCACCAACCAACTTCAGCAAAATATGCATTTTCTGAATTAGACGGAGAAAATAACTCAACAGCTGGACTATTTTCTGCAATCTCCTGCTTGTATTTTAACAAAGTTAAATCATCAAATCTAAGTCCTTTTAGTGAAATCGAACCAGATAATAACTCAGATTTTATCTGCACGCGAGAATTCGCTACAATCGCTTGCTGACGATCAACGAACAGCTCTTTCTCAACGTTGACACTTTGCTTTTTTAAGTTACCCATCTGTTGGTTATACACCGTACTCTGCTCTTGGAGCTTCACTAACCTTGGTTTTTCAAAAAAATGCTGCCAGCCAAAAATGATTGCAACGGACAAAACAATTGCCGCTACGAGATTTACAAAGCTATGATTCATACTCGTGTAGATTTAATGTTTTTTATACAGAACTTCTATATTATTATTGATTACTAATCAAGGCATAATTACGAACTGCACTTAGAGATTACATATAATTTAAAAATATCGAACTTGCTTTTATTGATAAAATTTAATATAGTTATGCGCTTTTATTAAGTGTTATATTAATCATAATGTCTACAGATAAAAAGACGATAGTAGTTGCGATGTCTGGAGGTGTTGATAGCTCAGTTGTTGCAGCCATGATGCATACAGCCGGACACAACGTAATAGGCATCACGTTGCAACTCTATGATTACGGCATGGCTCTACAAAAAAAAGGAGCTTGCTGCGCTGGACAGGACATCTACGACGCCAAAGTCGTCGCCGATAAACTTGGATTTCCTCACTATATATTTGATTATGAAAGCAAATTTAAGCAAGAAGTAATAGATGATTTCGCCGACAGCTATATGCGCGGAGAGACACCTTTACCCTGCGTTAGATGCAACCAATCGGTAAAATTTAAAGACCTGTTAAAAGCGGCAAAAGAACTAAAGGCCGATGCTCTGGCCACTGGTCATTACGTTCAGAAAATTGTAAACAATGGAATTGCCCAGCTTCATAAGGGCGTTAGCGAAGAAAAGGACCAGAGTTATTTTTTATTCTCTACTACCCAAGAACAACTCGATTATTTAATGTTTCCTCTTGGCGGTCAAACAAAACAAGAAACCAGAAAAATTGCCACAGAGTTTGGATTAGAAGTTGCGAACAAGCCTGACAGTCAGGATATATGCTTTGTACCAAACGGTAATTATCGCGATGTTATTAGCAAAATTCGCCCCCAAGCAAATAAGTCAGGAAGATTTGTGCATATTGACGGCTACGACCTTGGAGAACATAAAGGCATTATCTCTTACACCGTTGGTCAAAGAAAGGGTCTTGGCATTGCGTTTGGCGATCCTATATATGTAATAAAAATTGACCCAGAGACAAATACAGTCTATGTTGGTCCGGAATCTGCGCTTATAAAAACCAGATTTTTGCTTAAAGATGTAAATTGGTTGGCATCAGACCTATTTCTATCTGGTCTTGAAGTAACGGCCAAAATTCGGTCTACTACTCCAGGAGCAAAAGCAAAACTTAATATCTTAGACACCGGGCAAATCGAAGTAGTTTTGCTTGAAGAAGAAAAAGCTATAACTCCTGGACAAGCATGCGTTTTTTATCATAAAACCAGGATGCTTGGGGGCGGATGGATAACAAGGGAAATTAACTAGACTAGGAGTACAAAAACTAATGAGCTATCTAACAAAAAAAAGTTTTGAATCTGTAAGAGAAGCTGGCAATACGAGCGGCCTTGCAAAAACCCTTACAGCCTACGACCTTGTTCTACTAGGCTTAGGTGGAATAATCGGCACTGGTATCTTTGCACTTACCGGGTTTGTCGCAGCAAAATACTCAGGCCCAGCGGTTATGGTCTCTTATGCCATTGCTGGTATTGTTTGCATCTTCGTGGCACTTGCCTATACAGAGCTTGCGAGTTTTTTACCAACATCTGGTAGCGTCTACACCTATTCTTATGTTGCATTTGGTGAGCTTTTTGCTTGGCTAGTTGGGGGCGTGATGATTTTAGAGCTAAGTGTTGCCGCGAGCGCCGTTGCTACAACATGGTCTGGCTATGCTGTTAGTATTTTAAAAGCTGGAGGGGTAGATATTCCTGCGGCTTATACTGCTGGTCCCCTAAATGGAGGGATAATAAATTTACCAGCGGTACTTATTGTAGCTTTCGTAGCGTTCTTACTATATCGAGGAACTCGTGATAGCAAGAGAGTAAATACTATACTAGTATTTATCAAAATGGCCGCGATTGCTGTTTTTATATTCGTGGCCGTGCCCCATTTTGAAATCACAAACTGGGATAATTTTATGCCTTATGGTTTTGATGATGTACTACTGGGATCATCAATTCTGTTTTTTGCCTTTACTGGCTTTGGTGCATTAGCTACCGCTGCCGAAGAGTGCAAAAATCCTAAAAGAGATTTGACTATAGGTATTATAGGCTCCCTGGTTCTTTCTACTGTCCTATATATCATTGTAGGGGGACTTGCGACTGGTATAGTATCTTTTGAACTTCTAGATAATAACCAACCATTAGCTCACGCACTCGCTGTTAACAACAGCAAAATTGGCTCAACTATTGTAGCCACGGGAGCAATCTGCGGTATGACAACCGTGATAATGATGAATATATACGCTCAGTCTCGTATTTTTTATGTAATGGCAAGAGACGGGTTAGTCCCAAAATGTTTTGCAAAAATACATCCAAAGCACGATAGCCCGTATATCAACATCCTAATTTTTTCGGGGCTTATTGCTATACTAGCCGGCCTAGTTCCACTTGAGGTTATTGCAAAAATGTCCAGTATGGGAGCATTAATTGACTATATAATTATCATGATAGTTGTGATGCTTTTTAGAGTAAAAATGCCAGAGATTGTACGCTCATTTAAGTGCCCCGCCTTATTTATCGTGGCCCCAGTAGGCCTTATTGCTTGCGTATATTTGCTATTTAAGCAGATTATTTCGAAGGAAGGAGAATTGATGTTTACCGGAGAGCTGCTAATTTATTGGTTTATTATTGTCTTTGCAGTTTATATAATTAGAACTTCTCTTATCAAAAACAAGAAGCTTGTTAACGAATCTCTTTAGTTTTACTTCTCCAGGTAAGACTTACGAATATACTTGATGTAAGAAATTTTTGTCTCTATATTCTCTATGTAGCTTTTGCAAACTCATAGAGAATGGTAGAGAATATATACATACCTATACGCTCATAATATTGCAAATATTCTAAAGTCGAAAATATAGATCTAAATTTTGATTAAATAAGGTGTAAGTTGAATATGAAAAAAATTATTATTACTTTGGGATTGTTGGTAGCCGCTTCTATCCTCACATGGTTTTATTTGGCAACTAAATTTGAGCATATTGCAAAAAACGAGATTTTACCAAAACTTACTGATAGCAAGTATATAAGTGTAGATCATGACTCAGTTGTTATTGAGAAATTCAAGTTCAAGATTACTCTTAAAGATGTAAGTGTTTTTCCTCAATCCAAATCACTAAAAATGTTTAGCGATAGAGTAGTTGCTTGTTACAATCCTTTTACCGACAAGATAATTGTACGCTTAGGCGACAAGACAATTCAAGGTAGTGGCAAAATTGAAGCTTATACTCAATCTAAGGATCAAAAAATTGAATTTAACAGAAGTTTACTTAGCAACAAATTTGAGGATGTTAATATTCTCATAAGCTCGGGTGAAGCTGCAATGTATTTGGCCAGTGACGACTCCCTTATTTCTCGTTTAGAAAAATCAAACGTGAGTTTAACAAGCAAATTAGATAAAGAGGGTTTTTATAACACTGATCTTAAATTAGATGTATCTGGTTCTAAATATGGACCTTCTGGTGTAAAATATGCAGAATATGTTAAGGATGAAGTTGTAGCTGAATTTTACCCAGAATTAGGCTCACAACAGAAAGATAATGAAGGATACGACAAACTCCAAAAAGCATTTACAAAACTTCAGCATGATCATAGCCGAATAATCGGCGAGATTGAGCCTATCAATACGAATTTTGCGTTTTCTCTTAAGCTTGGCAAAACGCATGTTGAAAATATTATTTTGGCTTTAAAAGGGGAATTGCATCCAAAGGAGCTTTATCAGAATTTTAGCTTTAGCAACGATAATTATAATCTCTCTTTAGATATAAAAAACACCAATTCTTATGAACTCGATGAAGTTAGCTATAACTTATCTGGAGATGGAAAAGAGCTTAAATCCAATTTCGATATGCTTTTAACAACCAATTATACAGACGAACAAAAGAAGCATTTGGCTGGATCAATAGTCGAATTATTAAACACCTTAACAAAGCAATCTTTACTACAAGAAGACTTAAAGGGTTTGTTAGACAAATATCTAGATACTAAAAAAATGAATTTTTCCTTCAACATCAACTATGATATAGAATTGCATACTGCAAATCATTCTTTAGAATTGATAGTAGATAATTTGAAAGTCAACTCAGATGGATCTCTAAAAGAACAAAAATATGATGGTACTTTTAAACTTGCTACACCAAAGATTTTGATCTCAGGCATCTCAGATCTATATGACGGAGGTGGAAAATTATTACTCCAAAAGACGGATGCTACTACCTCAAACAATATTAACCTTGTTGTAGAAAATATTAAAAATAACGGAACAAGTCTTTTGTCAGCTTTTGATAAAAAAGAAAACTTAAAAGAAAATGATAATTTCGAGTCAAATGTCACATTTAGCCTAGAGAATTTTGAATTCAAAATAAATGGCAAAGGAATTTTAAAATTGTTAACAGACGAACGTGTAGTTAAATTCTTGAAAGCAATGCCTGGTGCAGAACACGACTGATGTTGGGATGGTTTCATGTCTAGTGATTTAGCCCCGTTGAGGGGTATGAAGGATTTACTTCCCCGTGAATGGCGCCTTGCCAAACACATAGAAAATATAGCTATACAAACTGCAAAATTATATGGTTATGAGGGTTTTAGTACCCCGATATTAGAATCTGCCAACGTCTTTGATAGGACATTAGGAGACACGTCTGATGTGATTAGTAAAGAGATGTATTGCTTTGCTGATAAAAAAGGAAGATTGGTGGCGCTACGGCCAGAATTTACCGCAAGTGTTATGCGAGCTGTTATATCAAATGGACTTAAGCATAAACTACCATTAAAATTATTCTCTAGCGGTCCATTATTTCGTTATGATCGGCCACAAGAAGGCAGACAACGCCAATTTCATCAAGTAAATTTTGAATATATAGGAGGAATTGGGCCTTATTCTGATGCAGAAACAATAGTTTTAGCCACTCATTTCTTAAGTAACCTTGGAATATTGAACGATCTTGTATTAGAGCTAAATTCGCTTGGATGCTCTACAACAAGAAAATCTTATCAGAAAGCTTTAATTGCTTATTTCAAAAATTATTTAGGTAGTCTGTCCACTGATAGCAAAGAACGTTTAGAACAAAACCCGCTCAGAATATTAGATTCAAAAGATGAAGGCGATAGGCATATTTCTCTTAGAGCACCTGTCATTTCTGATTTTTATTCTAGCGAGGCAGCGAATTATTTCAAGCAGCTTAGACTCCATTTAGACAATCTAGGCATAAAATATGTAGTAAATCCAAAGCTTGCACGTGGACTAGATTATTATTCACATACCACATTCGAATTTACAACCTCTAAACTTGGGGCCCAAAGTACAGTTCTTGCTGGCGGAAGATATGATGGTCTAGCAGCACTTATGGGAGAAGATGAAATTCCAGCAATTGGTTTTGCTGCAGGAATAGAGCGTTTAGCTATGATGTGTAATTTTTCTCCAGAGGAAGAGCGCCCCATTTATATCATTCCTATTGGCGATGAGTGCTTGGATTATTCTGTTTTGCTAATCAACCAACTACGCAAAAAAAATATTGCAGCTATCTTAGACCTTGACGGAAAAATAGGAAAACGTCTCCAAACAGCAGTTTCTGCTAATGCAAAATATGTTATATTTATTGGAACTGAAGAATTAAGTACCAATAGTTGTAAACTTAAAGAGCTGGATACTGGAATTGAACAAACTGTTACAATATCTAAACTAATTGAGATTGTTAGCCTATAAACGCTAGTTTTAGATAAGAGAGAACGAAAAACCAAGCAATACCAATCAATTTATAGCACGGAGCTACACAATAAAATGCGTGTATTCAATATCATGATGTCAAGAGATTTGGGGGGAATACAACAAGCTTATCTCGACTACTCTGTGGCCCTTAAAATGCATAATCATGAAGTGATTAATATTTCAAGCATGGGAGCAAAAATTAACAAGCTACAAAAAAGTAATTACACTTTACCAAATATTGGTACATGGTGTATTTTTTCAAAAATAATTCTTAGGATTCTGATTCTATTCTACAAACCACAACTCATTATTTGTCATGGCAATAGAGCTATTAATTTCGCTAGAAAATTCGCGCAGAAAAAACCACTTTTGGTCGGGGTATCACATAATTATAGCTATAAATATTTGAAAAAATGTGACTATGTTATTACCTTAACTGATGAACTTAAAGAGCATTTAATTAAACATGGTATTGAGAAGAGAAAGTTGCTTAGCTTACCCAATATGACAAGAATTGAGCATAGTTATAATCCGATCAACTATAGTTCTCCCATTGTAATTGGAGCTTTGGGTAGGTTTGTTAGCAAAAAGGGTTTTATCTATTTGGTTGAAGCATTTTTTATGTTAAAAAATGCTGGTTACAATATAGTTCTTTTAATAGGGGGCGACGGTGAAGATAGACCTATTCTTGAGAGAAAAGTCAAAGAACTTCAGCTAGATAATCTAGTTATTTTTCCTGGTTGGGTGAATGATAAAGATGACTTTTTTAGACAAATTGATATTTTTTGCCTTCCCTCAACGATAGAACCATTTGGCATAATTTTGTTAGAGGCTATGGAACATTCCAAGCCAATCGTTGCAACGCTTTCTGGAGGGCCATCTGAGATCATAACAGATGGAGAGAATGGTCTGCTTGCTGATATCGAATCAAGCCAAAGCTTATATAATAAGTTAGAAAAAATAATAATCGACCCTAGAATGGCGCGTAAACTATCAAGCGCTGCATACTCACAACTTAAAGAAAAATACGATATAAACATAGTCTCAAGAAAACTTTCAACCATATTAGAGGATATTATTAAACAATGAGTTTTTTTCAAAGCAAAACATCAAATGGTATTAACGTTGTCACTTACTCTATGGAACATGTGAATTCTATAACAATCAACGTAATAGTTAAAGTAGGCAGTCGGTATGAATCAGAGGAAGAATCTGGAATTTCTCATTTTCTCGAGCATATGGCATTTAAAGGTACAAAAAATCGAACAGCTACAGACATAGCTATAGAGTTTGATACCATTGGGGGTCACTTTAATGCCTATACTAGCCGAGAAAACACAGTTTATTACGCAAAAGTCTTAAGCCAGCACGGCAAACAAGCCATGACTATTTTAGCTGATATTTTACAAAACTCTGTATTTAATTCTGATGAAATCACTAAAGAATTTAGTGTCATTTCTCAAGAAATAGCCGAGGTTAAAGATAATCCAGATGACTTAGTGTATGAAAAATTCTACACATTAGCATATCCAAATCAGTCCCTTGGTAGATCAATTCTTGGCAGCATAGAAAATATAGCTAAATTTGACAAATCTACGTTTACCAACTACATGAGTAAGCACTACCATGCTAATAATATTGTGATCTCAATTGCGGGCAAAATTAACCACATCAATGCCGTTCATCTAGTGGAAGAATTATTTTCACTTTTCTCGGAGTCTACATATAGAGACGCCCAAAGCTCCAACTACCAAGGAGGCACAGAAATTATACAGAAAGACTTAGAACAAACTACTATTGCACTAGGTTTTGAAGGAGTATCTTACGCTAATCTTGAAACATTTTATCATGCACAAATCTTGTCAATAATTTTTGGTGGCGGCCTATCTTCGAGGTTGTTTCAGAAAATACGAGAAGAACTTGGTTTAGCTTACACTATTGGCAGCTTTATGAACTCTTATAGCGATAGCGGCATTTTTAGTGTTTATGCCGCCACTGATCATAATAATGTTGAAAATTTACTAAGCAATATAAACAACGAAACTGATAAAATATGCACAAATATTTCAGCAGAAGAATTGGTACGAGCCAAGTCCCAGATAGAATCAAATATCTATATGGCAGAAGAAAAACCAGAATATAAGTCAGAAGAAGTTGGTAAAAATTTTTCGCTTTTCGGCAAATATTTTTCTACCAATGAGATAATGGGAATTATTAACTCTACTCAAACAAGTGACCTTACAAAAAGTGCTAAGAAAATATTCTCATCACGTCCCACTTTATCAATTATTGGATCACCCACCCCTGATGTAGTTACTAAACTTATGAACAGAGGTTTTCCATAAATTAGTTGTATCTTTAGAATATATTATAATATACTGTATATGGTATTATTTCTCATTTCAAATCTAAGTAGTTAATTTCAGAACTCAACTTGCGTATCTTATAATAAAATTTTAGGCGCTCAATTATTAAGATTTGCTGTTGTTTAGATTCTTTGAAATGGGATTCGATATAATGTAAAATTTTATCAAAATTATGTTTAAACAAAAACAACCTAAATTACTAGATACTACCCTAGTTTCAGAGACGTTAGAAAAAATTGGCCAAAAGCAAGTAGACGGTAAAACTAAAATTTCTGAATTAATGGAAGATTTTCATGAAAACGGTATATTGCTTGCAATGATATTTTTTTCTTTGCCCGTTGCAATTCCCTTACCTTATCCTCCGGGATTCACTACAGTGATGGGAATTCCTCTTATCATATTAGCCATTCAAATGCTTATTGGTAGTAAAAAGGTTAACCTGCCTCAGAAAATTAGCAACTATGAACTTAAGAATTCTACCTTAAAGGCTATCAGTGACAAAGTGGTCCCTAGACTTATATCTGTTGAAAAATATGTTAAGCCTAGATTGTCATTTGCTAAATCCGTTTATTGCGAACAATTCATCGGCTTCATTAGTATTATTGCAGGTTTTTCTATAGCACTACCCATTCCACTGACTAATGCTCTTCCAGCTCTCGGCGTTTCAATCATGGCGCTTGGTCTTTTAAATCGAGATGGAATAGTTATTATTGTCGGATTCTTTATAACAATAATTGGGTTACTTGTGGCTATCAGCGCTATTCTGGCCAGTTGGATCGCTATTAAATATATATTTCATTCTATTTTCTAATTCCTAACGATGAAAGAAAAAATATACAAAGGCTCAACAAAAACTCTTTATCAATCAGATGAAGATTATGCTCTTATCATGTCTTTCGATGATACTTTTAAAATGTCCAAGGATGAGACCCTTGAAATATCAGGAAAGGGAGTAATAAACAATACCATTTCGGCATATATCATGCAAAAACTTGATATGATTGGCATAGATAATCACTTGATCGAAAAAACTAATATGCGTCAGCAGTTAGTTCAATTTGTAGATGTATATCCAATTCAAGTACATATAACTACCTTGGCATGCGGTAGATATGTGACAGATTTTGGTATGGAAGATGGTTTTGTTTTTGAATCTCCTATAATCGACTTTAGAATCAAAAATAAGGAGTTGAATTATCCTATCATTAACGAGTCTCAAATTATTAGCTTCGGATGGATGAGCAAGTATGAGCTCAAAGAAATGAAGAATAAAGCTATAAGAATACATGATTTTCTCGCTGGACTTTTTGCTACTGCACAGATTCGCATGGTAGATATAAAGCTAGAGTTTGGCCGAGTTTTTAATGGCGATGACTTTATGTCAATGCTAGTTGATGAAATATCGCCTGACACTTGTAAATTATGGGATATGGAGTCTAACGAAAAACTATGCTATGAAGTTGCTCACGAGACTCCTGATAGGGTAATCCCTGCTTATCAAGAGGTTCTAAATCGGCTAAATATAAAAAAATAGCAATGCCACATATGTATAAAAATGAGTTTGACTTTTGAACAAACTATTTATATACTGCCCACTCGAAGAGTCTTAAACTTGTAATAAGGTGTAGTTAAGTGACAAAGATTATTAAAGCAAAATATAAAGTTAGTAGAAGATTAGGCACAAGCATCTGGGGAGATGGTAAAGATCCTTTCCATACTAAAAATTATCGCCCTGGGCAACATGGCCCAACTGGTAGAGTAAAAACGTCTGATTATGGCTTACATTTGCACGCTAAGCAAATTCTGAAAGCTCACTATGGTAGAGTAACAGAAAAGCAATTCAGTAACACTTTTAAACTAGCCGCTAAGATGAAAGGTAATACAGCAGAAAATTTTGCTGGCCTTCTTGAGCAAAGACTTGATATGATTGTCTACAGAATGAATTTAGCCCCTAGTATCTTTGCAGCCCGTCAATTAGTATCTCATAATCACATAAGACTTAATGGTAAGAAGGTTAATATACCTAGCCAAAGGCTTAATGTAGGCGATAAAATCGAGCTTAAAGATCGCTCTAAACAAATACCAACATTTATTGAAACTGCACAAAAACAAGAAAGAACGGTGCCAGAATATCTTTCAGTTGATCCAGGAAAAATGTCGGGAGAAGTTATGAGGATTCCTATGATCTCAGATATTCCTTACCCCTTTGAACCAAATTTTGGGAAAATTGTTGAGTATTATTCACACTAATACTAAATCATGGGAGGAGCTGCTTTAGTTTCTCCCATTTATTGTTTTGTAGGTTACCTTTAATGATGTTAGAAAATTTTAAATCATTTATTTTAAAACAACAACTAGTTGTCCTTTTTGTCGTTGTGGCTGGCTAGCCACAAACATCCTTGCTTTGCACTTCACATATTATTTTTTATAAGTCTCTTTATTCAAGAGTCATGAGTTAATTTACAAGAATATTTGCTATGAATCGACATGTTTTTTTATACGGATTTTCAATTTTTTCAATGTTTTTTGGTTCTGGAAATTTAGTTTTTCCTATCATGGTTGGAGTTAGTAACTCTGACAATTGGATTGCAGGTTTTTGGGGCTTTTTCCTAACGGGGATCATATTACCTTTCCTTGGACTCTTTGTAATTAAGCTTTACCAAGGAAGTTATAATAAATTTTTTGCACAAGGCGGCACAATAGCTCAATACGCCATCCCCCTTTTTACACTTTCTCTGCTTGGTGCATTTGGCGTAATACCAAGATGCATCACTGTTGCGCATGGTGGGTTAGAGTTCTTATATAATGATATTTCTCTCTTGGTTTTTAGTATTATTTTTTGTGTTACGTGCTACATGATTTGTTTAAACGACAAACTAATGTTTGCTATATTAGGCAAAGTCCTGACCCCAATATTACTGCTTTTTTTAGTAGGACTAATTATTATTGGTTTCTATCAAGGAGAAAAACTTACAGTAAATAATGAAGTGTTTTCTAATAACTTCGTTGACGGATTTTTTCGTGGATATGCTACAATGGATTTATTTGCATCATTTTTCTTCGCAAGTTTGATTTTTAAACAAATTGAGGCTTTATTCCCTGAAAAAGATAATAGATCCATTATTAAAGCTGCACTTGGCCCAAGTATTTTTGGTGCTATTCTACTTAGCATAATATATTTAGGTTTTGTGTATCTAGGCTCTCATTACAAAAGCTTCGCTCATGATCTCCCAGGTGAGCTAGTACTTCCTGCAATAGCAAATCATCTTTTAGGACATAATGGAGCTCTAGTAATTACAATTATTATAATTTTTTCATGTTTGACTACAGCTGTTGCGCTTAATAGCATCTATGCCAAATATTTATGTTCATTTAGTTTTATTGGTGACAAGCGTTTTCCTATAGTATTACTTATAACCACCATAGCATCTTTCGCCGTATCTTTACTTGATTTCGATGGTATTGCTTCTATTGTAGGTCCATTGCTTGATGTTTCATATCCAGGATTAATTGCACTAACTATAATATCAATTTGCACAAAACGATTCCATAAGCTCAAAATGTTTAGCTTTTACGGCATTACAGCGATAATGTTAATATTATAGCTTCAATAATTTTCTAAGTTGTATCGTACAAAAATGATGCTAAATCACTGCCAAAAAAAAAATTTGTCTCTCACCTGACAATGTGATTTTAAAATAGAGAATATTTGTGTTAAATTCAGAAAAATAATACTTGAATTAATTATTATAAAGGATTATACAGTTACTCCATTGTTTATTTTTTACGAGACATAATAGTTAATGATTGAGCATAAACACAAAAGCACTAAACCGGTTAAGGACGGGGGATATAAGCGTAATCTAAAAGATCGCCATGTTCAATTGATTACACTAGGAGGAATAATCGGGTCAGGATATTTTCTTGGAACTGGTGAAATAATTAACCAAGTTGGTCCATCTGTTTGTATTGCATATATTTTTGGGGGCTTGATAGTTTTTCTTACTATGCTCTGTATGGGAGAATTAGCTGTAGCTATCCCTATATCTGGATCATTTGTTACTTATACATCTGATTTCATTTCCCCATCCGTAGCTTGTGGGGTTGGCTGGTCTTACTGGATCAGTTGGATTGCCTATATTCCAGCAGAATGTATTGCTGGCGGAATTATAATGGAATATTTTACTGGAATTAATGGCCATGCTTGGGCGGTCCTTTTTGGTCTTTTCATTACATATGTAAATATAACGAAAGTAGGGATGTTCGGTGAAATTGAATTTTGGCTGTCACTAGTTAAAATCATTGCTCTTGTAGCATTTGTGATAATAGCAATACTGATCTTCTTCGGCTTTATACACGGCGACCAACCAGCTGAAATTATTGGTGGAAAATTTATTTTTGACCAAGGTGGTTTATTTCCTAACGGTATCCCGGCTCTGTTAACCGCAATGATTTTATTGCTAGTAAATTATCAAGGATCCGAGATTATAGGACTTGCAGCTGGCGAGTCTGTTAATCCTGCTAAAATGATACCGCATGCTATCCGAAATGTTACTTTGAGAATTCTCTTTATCTATATCATTCCTGTATTTTGTTTAGTACTCATATTCCCATGGAGCAAAGCTAATTTAGATAATCCAGTATTTGCTGATGCATTAAATTATTATGGTCTACATTGGGCTGGAGTAGTTACGAGCTTTGTAACTCTTACTGCAGCTATTTCTTGCTCAAATTCAGGATTATACGGTATTGTACGAGCACTAAACGCTTTAGCTCGTGGTGGTATGGCTCCACAAAAACTTGCTTTGCTTAATCATAATGCAGTCCCTCAAAACGCTGTAGTTGTTACCCTACTCGCCATTTGGTCAGTACTTGCTTTTGGTTACTTTTTTGGACAATCAGTAATTTATATTTCGCTTTTACTAGTTTCTGGATTTACTGGTTTAATGGCATGGATATCTATTTGTTGGGCACAGATTAATTTCCGTAGACGTTTATTCAAGGCGGGTTATACAACTAGTCATTTAAATTTTAAAACGCCGTATTCTCCTTATACTGCCATTGCTGCTATCATTCTAATGCTAGCATGTTTAGTGTTCCTGTTGTTAAATGACCACTATACCTATAAAATCGCATTTGTGATTGGAGTCCTCAGTTTTGTAGTGCCAATTGTTATATACAAGCTCAATACTAAGCGTCGTAATTATAAGAAAGTTGAAGATGTGACTAGACCTTTGCAATTTAAAGATCTTTTTCCAAAGCGGAGTAAATAGGACTGTATTGTTTTTTGAAGAAAATTTAGTTATAGTCTAGACTTATGTTCATTTAAGGTGAAATATATGTCCCGACCAATAGAAAAAATTATAGAAAAGGGTTTATTTGCTAGCCGCTGGTTAATGGCTCCTTTTTATATAGGCCTTATTGGTGCACTGGTAGTGCTATTGTTTAGTTTCATGCAAGAGTTATGGCATTTTATTACTAGTATCCCAGTTATTACACAAAATGAAGCCGTACTAGGGATCCTTTCATTGATAGATCTATCTCTTGCAGGCAATTTACTGTTGATTGTTATTTTCTCAGGTTATGAAAATTTTGTTTCGAAAATAGACTTTAATGACCACAAGGATCAACCAGAGTGGCATGGGTCTGTTGATTTCTCAACATTAAAACTAAAACTTATTGCCTCTATTGTTGCCATTTCTGGAATTCATCTACTAAAAGTTTTTATGGATGTACATAAAACCTCAGAGAGCCAAATTAAATGGATGCTTGTTATTCACATTTCTTTTGTAGTTTCTGGTGTTTTGCTAGCACTTATGGATCGTATTGCCGCAGGCACAAAAGTTATGAAAAAGAAGTAATCTATTTCCACAATTAAGCTTAGGACGCTAACTATTTTAAACATTTAATTACGATAAAACTTCCAAGCATGAGAAAGAGCTTTACCTATTCTAGTATTAGAGAAACATGAAGCTGAACCTATGACAACCAATTCAGCAAGTCGACCCGAAACCCTAATCGTTTGAACAAGAAGAGGCAAAAAAACAGCTTTTTAAAATAATTTAGGAAGATGTAATTCCTGGCTTGCAATAAATACGCCACGTCCAAATGGTTTAAGCTTGCCAAGTAAGACTGCAAAATTTTATTATTTTAACTATTCTACCTCCGACTTATTTTAAACAAATTGGCATCACTGCCCCAGAGCTTTAACAATATCTTCAACCACTTTCTTGGCATCACCAAAAAGCATGAGTGTATTGTCTTGAAAAAATAATTCATTCTGAATTCCAGCATAGCCAGAAGACATTGATCTTTTTATAAATAGAACAGTTTTGGATAAACCAACATCAAGCACTGGCATACCGTAAATAGGACTATCCTTGTCCGATTTAGCTGCAGGGTTAGTAACGTCATTGGCGCCTATTACAAGCGTGACATCTGTTGAATTAAAATCACCATTTATTTCTTCAAGCTCATGAACATCTTCATAATCAATATTAGCTTCAGCTAAAAGAATATTCATATGGCCAGGCATCCGGCCAGCCACTGGATGAATAGCAAATCTTACCCTTACTCCAGCCTTTTTCAGGATCTCTGTTAATTCCTTTATTGCATGCTGAGACTGAGCAACTGCCATACCGTAGCCAGGAACAATTATTACCGATTCAGCCCTCTCTAGCATAAAAGCGGCGTCTTCAGCATTGCTAATTTTTGCAACTCTGTCATCCTCATTTTGTGCTAAACCAGACTCTTTTTGCTTCATGAAAGCACCAAAAATTACATTAAATAGAGACCTATTCATAGCCCTACACATGATATAGCTCAAAATAGCACCACTTGCGCCAACAAGAGCTCCTGTAATAATGAGCAAACTATTACCCAATGTAAAACCAATACCTGCTGCAGCCCACCCAGAGTATGAGTTAAGCATTGACACCACAACAGGCATATCTGCTCCACCAATCGGGACAATAAGCAACATACCAACAATTAAAGAGACTAGCACTAGCAACGTAAAAATATATAAACTTTGATACTTAGCAAAATAGTATATCAACACGAGTAGCATTACACTAAGCAGAAGACATACATACTGCTGACCAGTGAATTTCATCGGTCTAGCACCAATTAATCCTTGCAACTTTCCAAAAGCAACTAATGACCCACTAAATGTCAGAGCGCCAATAGCAGCACCCAAGGACATCTCTATCAGTGCTCCGACGGGAATCCCTCCTTTTTCGCCAATACCAAAATTCTCTGGTGAAATTAAAGCACCAAATGCTACTAATACGGCTGCTAAACCTACCAATGAATGAAAGCCAGCAACAAGCTGTGGCATAGCAGTCATTGGTATTCTCTTGGCTATCACTCCACCGACTCCCCCACCTAAAACTATAGTAATAATGAGAGCTGTTTTTTGAGCAAAGGCAGGTAAATTAAAGGTTGCTATAAGTGCTATAGCCATACCTATCATACCGATATAACTCCCTATTCTTGCAGATTTTGGTGAAGATAAACCTCTCAAAGCAAAAATGAAGCATATAGCTGAAACAAGGTAAGAAAATTCGATTAGTTGCATGGTCATATAAATTTATTTTTTTCTAGGATTTCTTCTTGAACATTTCGAGCATTCTTTGGGTTACTATAAATCCACCAAAAATATTAATTGCAGCTAAAAAAGTTGCAAAAAACCCAAATGCTGAAGCTATTCCAAAATTTACTGAACTTGCTGCAATAAGTGCCCCAATAATTACAATACCAGAAATTGCGTTTGTTACAGACATAAGCGGCGTGTGCAATGAGGGAGTAACCTTCCAGACAACATAATATCCAATAAAACAAGCAAGAGTAAAAATCGTCACCGCATAAACTAAGGGATCAATATTACTGTTTCCTTGAACAACAATATTCTCAGTCATTTCTTGCAGCTTAATAGATAACTCAGTTGCTTTTACTGAAATTTCTTTAGCGTCATTTATAACTAATGGCAATTTTTCTTTCATAATATACTTAATCTCACAACAATTTTAATTTTAAATCAGATACTTGAATTTACAGATAGAATTGTTACTAGACTTTAAATTTTTTGTTTATCATACTACCCTCTATGCTAATGGTCATTTCTTCCACCAACTGGTCTTTAAAATTTATTTTCCTATCTTGCACGGCATAATCAAGAAAATTATATAGATTTTTTGCATATAATCTTGAACTATCACCTGCAATTTTTACTGCCAAGTTATTCCAGGCAATAATTTTTACCCCTTTTTTTACTACTATTTTATCTTCAACAGAATCTTCAACATTCCCTCCAGAAGAGGCAGCCATGTCGACTATTACTGAACCAGGACGCATTTTTGCCACCATTTCTTTCGTAATCAGCAGGGGCGCTTTTTTACCTGGAATTTGAGCAGTAGTAATTACAATATCAAACTTATCTATTATTTGATTGAGGAATTTTTCTTGAATCGCAGCAAAATCCTTAGATACTTCTTTTGCATAACCAGTTTTATCTTCAGAATCACTCATTAATTCAGAAGGATAGACAAACTTGGCACCTAAACTTTCAGCCTGCTCTTTTGTAGCCAGTCTTACATCATAGGCCGAAACAATAGACCCGAGCCTTTTTGCTGTAGCAATTGCTTGGAGCCCAGCAACACCTATCCCAAGAATGAGGGTTTTTGCTGGGTTAATGGTACCAGCAGCAGTCATCATCATTGGAAATGCTCGGTCAAAATAATAGCTGGCCTCAATTACTCCACGATAACCAGCAAGATTACTTTGTGAAGAAAGAACGTCCATTCCTTGTGCTTTTGTAACTCTTGGTACCAGCTCCATAGCAATAGTTGATAGCTTTCTTGCCGACGCTTTTTCTAAATATTCTATATTCGAATATGGCGACAGGAGCCCTATTATCGTTGCCCCTTCTTTTGCCATATCTATTTCGTTGAATTGATCGATGAGCGGTGTAGGCTGAACTTTCAGAATAATATCTGCATCTGACAATATCTCTAGTAAAACAGAAGAAACTACTGCACCAGCGTTTTCATAATCAGAATCCAGATAATGTGCTCCAGCTCCCATTCCCCTTTCGACAAATACCCTATAACCCTTTTTGACATATAATTTAGCTACGTCAGGAGTGATCGCTGTTCGAACCTCTCCTCTTTCCCGTTCTCTAATTGCCGCAATTTTCATTGTATAATAATTTCAACTAAATTTATTCTTGAAGTTATACTACCCATTCCTTATCATGTGAACACCAATTTCATCTTAAAAAAGCAGATTTTTATGCGCATTAACACAAGTAAGACACATTTAATACCATTTTCAATCATAAAATGTATTATGTTAATTTCATTACTGACATCAGCTCACTTTACAAATGCTAATGATATTTCCGAAGAAATTAAATCTTACATAAGCAGTATTAAGTCAATTGCAGTTGAGTTTACTCAAGAGGACAGCACAGGCCGTCTTGCTCAAGGCATGCTGATTATCCAAAAACCTTATAAATTCAGATGCAACTACTACGAACCATTTCCGATTGTTATTGTCGGTAACAAAAACTATGTCTCTGTTTATGATTATGAAATGGGCCATCTTAGTAGAATCAAAGCAGATGAGAATATTTTTAACTTTCTACTCGTTGATAAAGTAAGTTTTGATAACCAATTCGAAATTTTGTCAGCAAAAGAATTGAATAATAGCTACGTTTTGCGGTTGAAAAATCATGACCTAAATAAAATTAGTGAAATTTGGTTTGATAAAAAAAATAGAAACATCCAAAAAATGCAAATATTTGAAGAGAATAACAGTATCACCCTTATATTTGGTCATACTATGCAAATTAGTAATATAGCAAGCACTCTATTTATGATGAAAGATCCAGAGGTTTTTGGTACACCTGATAGATTCAATAAAGCTGAACTCGAAAAACAATTTAAGAAATTATAAGTCTAAATTAAAATATGGCTTGATCGAATGTGCTAAAACCACTATCTTTATCCATGGCTAGTGCTGGGCGATTGCTTTGTTTAGTTGGTCAGATCCGAAAGGAAGCAGCCAGAGCATTTTGTAACCGGGTCAGTACTAGCTATAGTCAATTGACATATCCCAACCTATTGGTTTCTTAAATCCATGTCAGAAGAAATTTTGAAATATATCCCCTTTGCTCGTAAATACAGATCAACAAATTTTTCTGAGTTAATGGGACAAGAAGTCTTAGTCAAAACCCTTTCTTACTGCATTGCGAATAATCGTTTAGCATCAGCTTATTTGCTCACTGGTATTAGAGGGGTAGGTAAAACTTCATCCGCGCGCATAATTGCAAAAACTGTAAATTGTACTGATCTAAAAAGTGATAAAGAGCAAATTGCACCTTGCCTACAATGCACCAACTGCATAAGTTGTGCACAACAAAACCATCCTGATATTATTGAAATAGATGCCGCTAGTAGAACTGGTGTTGATGATATCAGAGAAATAATTGAAAGTAGTGAATATAAACCGCTTCTGGGCGCTTACAAATTCTTTATTATAGACGAGATTCACATGCTTTCAAAGAGCGCATTTAATGCTCTCCTTAAGGTAATTGAGGAACCACCACCGCATGTGATTTTTATTTTTGCTACAACAGAAGTACAAAAAATACCGCTTACTGTAGTTTCAAGGTGCCAGAGGTATGATCTCAGGCGACTTTCTTATGAAAAAATTCAAACTTTGCTCAAACAGATTGCTCAAAAAGAAAATATTCAGTTCGAAGAAGAAGCTTTAAAAATTATTGCAAGTAAATCTGAAGGGTCAGCTCGTGATGCCGTTGCCATGATTGATCAAGCATCTTCTTATCTAAGCCAACAAAGTAATTCAGATTTAATTACAGCTGAACTTGTCGGTAAGATGCTGGGTCTATTACGCACAAATATCATCATTGAATTTACACAATTGATTATTGCTAATGCCCCTGGGAGAGCGGTCAATTTACTGAGCGAAATTTATGCCCAAGCTAATAGCTTAGAGTATTTTGTTCAGGTCATGGCAGACTTTATGGCAGAGCTTTGCAAATCAAAAGTTATTCCAAATTATCATAACCCTCTATATCAAGATTACTCTAACGAATTATCTACTATTCTAATTGGCACCCCTCTCTCTAGGTTGACAACCTTGTGGCAAATATTTAGCAATGGGTTACAAGAAATTAAGCAATCGCACAATGAATTAATAACCGCAGAAATGCTTATTATCAAGGCTATTTACGCTTGTAATTTACCCCTTATTGAAGATATTATAGATCCTGAAAAAGTAATCTCTCCAGCTCCTATAAAGCATGAAAATAATGTCTTTGATTTCCTAAAATTTTGTCATATGCAGAAAGAAATGGAGATATATTATTTGCTATTAAATGAAGTGGAAATTATCAAATTCAAGGATCTACAGATGCAAATTGCCTACACCACTAGCGAGATCAACACACAAACCAGAAAGATTGAACAATTGCTAAATGAATGGTCTGATAATAAATGGAAACTTAGTTGTGAACTTCGTCAAACCACTACTACTTTAAAAGACACTATGCTCGAGAAAGTTAAGCTCTCAGAAGATTATCAAATAATAAAAAATAATTTTCCTGATGCAAATATATCAGATATAATACTGAAAACTAAAAATTAAAACTAATGAGGAAGTAATGGATATTAATCAGCTTATGAAGCAAGCTCAGGTTATGCAGAAAAAAATGAAAGAAATGCAGGAAGAAATTGCTTCAAAACAATATATTGGCAAATCTGGCGGTGGATTAGTTACAGTATCTATGAGTGGTAGCGGAGAGATGCTTAAAGTGTCGCTAGACCTATCTTTGTTAAAAGCTGATGAGAAAGAGATGCTAGAAGATCTAATCGTAGCAGCTCATAATGATGCAAAAGCTAAAGCAGATGAAGATTCAAAAAGCAACATGTCTAATGCATTTGGCGATCTTGGGAAATTACCACCAGGCTTTGGATTTTAAGGATGTCATTTTAAATTCATTATGCGCAAACAATCTGGTCTTGATCAACTTATCTATTTGTTTTCTAAACTTCCTGGACTAGGTAATCGTTCTGCCCGAAGAATAGTATTACATTTATTACAAGATAAGGATTTGCGTCTACCTGGTTTAATTCAAGGCTTAAAAGACGCATCAGATCAACTCGCTAATTGCCAACTTTGTGGAAATATTGATTATACTAAACTTTGTAGCATTTGCTTGGATGAATCTAGGAATGACTCCATAATAGCAGTTGTAGAGACTGTGGCAGAGCTGTGGGCAATAGAACGTAGTGAAATATTCCGAGGTAGATACCACGTGCTTGGAGCAACTATTTCAGCATCCAACAATCGCAATCCAAATGACTTAAGATTACCCGAACTGCTTGAGAGGTGCGATAAAAACAAAACAGAGGAACTTATAATCGCGACTAACTCTACCTTGGAAGGACAAACTACTGCTTACTTTATCACAGAATATTTCAGCAATCGTCCGATTAATATTTCGCGCCTAGCAAGCGGGATTCCGATAGGCGGCGAACTTGATTACCTTGACGAAGGCACCTTATCTGCCGCCCTTGAGAGCAGAAGAAAATTCAATTAATTAAATTACTACTTTTTAGAAAAAATTGGCCCTGTCGCACCTGTTGTAAGCAGAAAGCATAATTTTTGCTCTTTTTAATATAAGTCGTTTTTTTATAGCCTTCTTTCCAAACTCGCTACAGGAGAAGAATTTGCAGGAGACACGGAACGGAGAACCGCAGCGTACTTAAGTGTACGTGAGGATTCGAGTACCGGATCGACGTCCAAATTATCTTCTGTAGTAGAGTTTGGAAAGAAGGCTAATTCAGAATTAATCTCCTGCCGCTACATCTCGATGTCTATACTTTCACCACTCATCATTATATCATCTTGTAATGAATCTTGTGTGTGTATTCCTATGTCTTCCTTATTTGCATCTGAGTCCTCTGTAGGGGTAAAGTCTGTATTTGCATTTAATGTTTTAAAAAACTCTACAACTTCTAATTTGTTATTTGCTTCAGCTCTTTGGAATGGAGTTTGACCATCATGTCTTACAGCTTTTGTGTTAGCTCCATGCTTTATTAAAAATTCAACATTTGCAAGTTTCCCGTTGCTTGCTGCGAGATGCAATGGAGTACAGCCATCCGAAAGATTTTGCTCATTTATATCAAATTGTTTTGTATTAAAAAAATATTCTAGAACTTCTACAGTGCCCTTGTTTGCTGCAGTGTGGAACAAAGTATCACCTTGGATATCTATATTTGATATCTTTGCTCCTTTGTCTAAAAGTAATTGGATAATTTCGAGATTAGAGGTTGCTGCAATGGCAGTGTTACCATCAATATTTTTAATGTTCACATTTTCGCCTGATATAAGCTGCTCAAATACCTCAAAAATAGCCTATTTTGTAGAATGTGAAACTGCTTAGAATGAGGTTATGCAAGAGGTCTATTATTGAATCTGATCATGGTAAACTCAAACATTTAATCAAACCAACATTAGGTTTTAAATCGATGAAAACGGCTTATACGACTATCAAGGGATTTGAGATAATGCGAATGTTTAAAAAGGGACGGTTTGACTTGTGGAAATATGGCCAAGGCATTAAAGGTGAAATTAGAATTATCACTGATAATCTGTTGACTTTCTAAAAAATATATATACGGATTTAGAAAAACTGGCGCCATGTTTCTATTTGCAACAGCGCCCGTTGAACCGATGATATCTCCATACAGCATGGCTGATTATCGATAATGGAAATCTTTGTGCTTCATAACGGGATATTACATTGTTAGTTTCTAACTAGAATAATGGCCCTTCCTCAATTCTCCGTGTGACAATGGTTAATCAATTATACGTATTCAGATGCTGCTCCAATTACTGGTATATTATCCTCATAAGCCTGTATTTCATCTAAAAAAACTTGCATATCTTGGTTATAAGTTTGTATATAACGCTCAAGATTTGGTGTATAACCAAAATAATTTAATCTAACATTACAAACAGCTATCACAGCACTTTCATAAGCTCCCAAAGCTTCTTTATAAGTTTGTAGAGCATCAACATTATGATCATTAACTAGATTAGCACGTAATCCGTCTACACGAGTTTGTGTAGCAGATAGATTAGCACGTAATCCGTCTACATGAACTTGGACAGCATCTATTTCCTCCATTGTAGGTAGCGCTAGTGAAGCTGGGCAACACATTACTTTCAGACATTCTCCAATTGTGGATAATACACTGTTATTTGATACGCTATTTTGTACCCATCCTATAAATACCAATGGATTGCATGTTTTAACAATTAATTTGCAAACTATACGCATTGTACTTTCTTGTATCTGTTCTATTGCTTGCCCTTCTGATTGCATTATTCCTGTTCCTATTTTTGAATTAAGATAAATTAATAAAAAACTTGATATTTATTACTTTATTTTTTCTATTTTGACAAGCTTCTTTTTAATAAAATATAGGCATTACCTAAAAGCAGTTGATAAGATAATTGAAAGTTTTAAAAAATAACAAGATATAAACGGCGCTGTTGCAAATAGAAACATGGTATTTTTCTCACCCAAAAACGCTTTTTTTTCTTCTCTTTTACAGCGAGTACTTTCTTCCAAAAATCTATAGAATATGTCATAATATTTATTTTTAATTACTTCTTCTTATTATAACCATTTATAGAGATTTAGCTATATAGAGGCATTACCAACCAATTAACAAAACAAAAGGGCGTTGTTGCATGATCAATAAACTAAAAATATTCAATTAAAGGATAAAGCCTAGATTTATGAATATCTTTAAGCACCATCATTTTAAATACGACATAATCATTTGGGCAATACGATGGTATTAGACCTCTTGCATAACCCATAAATAAGTAGAGAATTTTTAGGAAAAATACAACTGAGCACCACAATGTAGTAAATCGAAATGAGGGGCGGAAGTAAATTTTGACAACAAAATTACTGCTTAGAATGAGGTTATGCAAGAGGTCTATTGTAAATAATAGGTTTTTATGTCTCTTAGGGCAATATAAATTGGTTCAATGACCTATTGTGCTAAATAATTACACCGTATATAATTTATATGTTTTTTATCAGTCTCTAGTAATTTTATAGGTATAACCCTATAAAATCCTTGCAATAAGTTACCGTTCAAAGGTAAAATGATCTCATTGTACTTTAGACTTGATGGGAGAAATATAGTGGGTAAAAACTTTGAACAAACAGGTTTTTTATTCGGTGCTAATTCTGTATTTATTGAAGAATTGTACCAGCAATATCTAAATGATCCTTCTTCTGTTGATCAAAGTTGGGTTGGTTTTTTTAATGAACAACATGAAGCTGCTCCTTTCAAAAGCACATCAAAAATTATAATCAAGGACTTACCAAAACAGACCTCGGCTTCTACTAGTCCTACCAACGTTAGTGATGTAGAAAATAAACTTCGTGCCAAATTCATGATTACTGGTTACCGTGAGCATGGTCATAAGCTGGCCAAGCTTGATCCGCTAGGTCTTGAAATAACAAAAACTCCTACTGAACTTAAACTTAATATTGAGGATTTTGGATTCTCGCAAGAGAATCTATCACAAAAGGTAGATGTAACAAATGAACTTAGCGACCTGACAAGCTGCTCCGTCGGTGAACTGAAAGAAATTCTTGAAAGAACTTACTCGGGTAATTTAGCGGCAGAATTTGCTCATGTAGAAAATAGCGAAGAGAGAAAATGGTTGTATGCCCAGCTTGAAAGAGCTAATACTCACCATATATTTAACACAGATGAGAAAAAAAAGTTCTTAAAAGATCTTGTTGAAGTTGAAGGCTTTGAGCAATATCTTCATACCAAATTCCCAGGAGCTAAACGCTTCTCAATTGAAGGTGGTGATGCTTCCATAGTATGCTTAGACACTGTGATAGAGGAATCAGCAATCTCTGGAGCCGAAGAAGCTGTACTGGGTCTTGCACATAGAGGCAGACTATCTACACTAACAAAAGTTATGCACAAACCATATCGCGCCGTGCTTTCTGAATTTTCAGGTAGTAGCGCTTTTCCAGATGATCTAGATATAGCGGGTGACGTAAAATATCATATGGGCTATTCATCTGATAGAGTGATAAAAACCGGTCAAACAATTCATTTATCTCTAACTCCCAACCCTTCTCATCTTGAAGCTGTAAATCCAGTAGTAGCAGGTAAAGTTAGGGCTAAACAAGATTGTAAAGGCAGAGATCGCAAGAAGGTGGTTGGTATTTTAGTCCATGGGGACACCGCTTTCTGTGGTCAAGGCGTTGTTGCAGAGAGCTTAGTAATGTCTGGACTAAAACCTTATGACGTTGGCGGAATTTTTCACTTAGTTATCAATAACCAAATTGGTTTTACAGCAAATGCTGAAGATGCAAGACCTGGAAGATACTGCACTGAGGTTGCCAAAATGGTCGGAGCACCAATCATTCATGTTAATGGCGATGATATTGAATCTGTAGTAATGGCAACTAAGTTAGCTTGTAATTATCGCAACAGGTTTCGTAAAGATGTAGTGGTTGATATTATATGCTATCGTAAATATGGTCATAATGAAGGTGACGAACCGATGTATACACAAGCCTTCATGTATAATGTTATTAAAAACAAAAAAACTCCAGCAGCATTATATGCCGATCAACTTGTTACTCAGTCGGTTATTGACGATAGTTATTACCTTGCATTAAAAAAAGAGTTTAAAGAATTTTTGGATGAGGAATTTAATCAAGTAAAGAACTACAAGCCTAAAGCTCAATGGCTCGAAGGTCAATGGACTGGTTTTGAACGAAATAATAAAAAAAACTCATTAAATACTGGTGTAACCATTACCAAGTTAAAACAACTGGTCAGAAATTTATGTACCATACCTGCATCATTTCCAATCAACAATAAGCTTGAGAAACTCTTTGCTTCTAGAATTGAAACAGTTAATAACAACCAGCCCATTGATTGGGCGACTGCTGAGCAACTTGCTTTCGCAACTTTATTAGAAGAAAATATCCCCATTAGAATAACCGGCCAGGATGCTGGACGCGGAACATTTTCACATAGACACGCAGTGCTGCATTCACAAGTGGACAAATCAACATATGAACCGCTAAACAATATCTCAAAAGCTCAAGCATTTTTTGAAGTAGCCGATAGTAACTTATCGGAATATGGTGTTCTAGGATTTGAATATGGTTACTCGCTAGTAACCCCCAATCACTTAGTAATTTGGGAAGCTCAATTTGGCGATTTCTGTAATGGCGCTCAAATAATGTTCGACCAATTTATTTGTTCAGCTGAAACTAAATGGCTAAGAATGAGTGGCCTGGTTTGTTTACTACCAAACGCTATGGAGGGCCAGGGACCTGAACATAGTTCGGCAAGGATAGAACGATTTTTACAGTTGTGCGCTGAAGATAACATGCAAGTTGTTTACCCAACAACTCCGGCCTCAATTTTTCATCTACTACGCAGGCAAGTACTTAGGACTTTCAGAAAACCTCTAATAGTTATGTCCCCAAAATCATTACTTCGTCATAAACTTGCTGTATCAAACCTATCTGAGCTAGATGCTAATACATCTTTTGTTCCGGTAATTGATGAGATTGATACTGATGTTAAAACTAATAATGTTAAAAAACTTATCTTCTGTGCGGGTAAAGTCTATTATGATTTACTTGAAGAAAGAAGAGAAAAGAAAATTAAAAATATAGCGATTATTCGCCTTGAACAACTGTATCCATTCTCCGAAGATTTAGTTACAAAAATTGTTTCTAAATATTTAAAAGCTAAGGATTTTGTTTGGTGTCAGGAAGAGCCAAAAAACATGGGGGCTTGGAATTTTATAAGACCTCTAATGGATTCTGTATTACATGAAGCTGGCATAAAAAAACCTATTGGTTTTGTTGGTAGAGCCGAAGCCGCCTCTCCTGCTGTGGGTTATCTTTATGCTCACAACAAACAGCAAGAGTCATTAATTAATGAGGCATTGGAAATTAATAAATAGCCTGCTTAATTTGGTGAGGACTATAATATGGCTAAAGAAATATTGTTTTGTGTAAGTGAAAATATTTCAGGATATAAGAGTAAATAAAATTTGAGTTTTAGAGAGTATAAGTTATGAGTGTTCAGATTATAGTACCAGCATTAGGAGAGTCCGTTTCAGAAGCAACAATAGCTAAATGGCATAAAAACCCAGGCGACGCTGTAAAAGTAGACGAGCTTTTGCTTGAACTGGAAACCGAAAAAGTTACGTTAGAAGTAAGTGCTTCAGCCGAAGGTATACTTGAATCTATTGACAAGAAAGAAGATGAAGTTGTCACCGTTGGCCAAGTTGTTGGCAAGATTAAAGCTGGTACTATAGCAGCTGGCAAGTCTGAATCAGCTTCAGTTGCTTCCTCTATACCAGTAACCCAACCTATATCAATACCAAACAAGCAGGTTGATGTAACTAGTACAATGCCCCCTTCCGTACAAAAACTTGTAACTGAGAATAATCTTAATCCAACCAATATTGCTGGCACAGGTAAAGATGGTAGAATTAATAAGGGTGACGTGCTTAATGTTTTAAATAATACCATTACCCCCCTTGGTTCTACTGAGTTAGCGCAAACCAATAGTGACAACAAACCAGTTGAGCGTATCCGCATGTCTCGCTTGCGCAAAACTATTGCTCAGCGTTTAAAAGATTCACAAAATACCGCTGCTATATTAAGTACCTTCAATGAAATCGATATGAGCAAAGTCATTGCTCTTCGTGCACGGTATAAAGATTCGTTCCAAGAAAAACACGGTGTTAAGCTGGGCTTTATGTCGTTCTTTGTCAAAGCCGTGGTCAATGCACTAAAAGAAGTCCCATCGGTTAATGCCGAAATGGAAGGTGATGACATTATTTATAAGCATTACTACGACATAGGAGTGGCAGTTGGCACGGAGCAAGGACTTGTTGTACCTGTGCTGAGGAGTGCTGATAGACTGAATTTTTCAGAAATAGAAAAAGGAATTGTATCTTTAGCGGTAAAAGCAAGAGATGGTAAGCTTTCAATGTCTGACCTTACAGGCGGGACATTTTCAATTACAAATGGTGGTGTGTATGGCTCACTATTATCTACACCAATTATTAATCCACCTCAAACAGGAATTATTGGACTGCACAACACACAAGAACGACCAGTGGCTATAAATGGTAAGGTGGAAATACGTCCGATGATGTATATTGCTCTTTCTTATGATCATAGGGTAATTGATGGTAAAGACGCAGTTACTTTCTTGGTCAAAGTAAAGCAAGCTATCGAAGATCCGGAGCGCCTATTGCTTGACCTTTAATGAAAATTCAAATTATTTCAGTAGGAAAACTATCAGGTGAGCTTGTTTTGATAGCTGATAAGTATAAAAAAATGATCAGCTGGCAGATAAAAGATACTGAACTCCAGCATTCAAAAAAATCTTCACCCGACGGAATCAAAGAAGATGAAGCTCGGCAAATCAAAGATAAAATTACTAACGGATCATGCATAATAGTCTTGGATCTCGCCGGTAAACAAATCAGCAGCGAGGGTTTTAGCACTATTTTTGCTAAACAAATGATGCTTGGTAAATCAATAGATTTCATTATTGGCGGCGCTTTTGGTCTTGATGAATCTGTAGTTAAAACAGCCCATATAACACTATGTCTATCTGAAATGACCTTTCCGCACCAACTTGTTAAAGCGATGCTACTTGAACAAATATACCGAGCTCAAACTATTCTGGATAATCATCCTTATCATAAATAATCTATTTTAAGGGTTCTGTTGCAAATTTAAGGAACGGCTATTATTCTAGTTAGAAATTAACAATATAGCACACTATTATGAAGCACAAAGATTTCCATTATCGACATTTTGTACCCGAAGTAATATTGCAATGCTTAAGATGGTACTTAAATCAGCTATCGTAATTTAGAAGAAATGATGGCTGAGAGAGGAGTTGAGGTTGATCACACCACTTTATACAGGTGGGTGCAAGCTTATTCCGTTGAATTAGCTAAGCGTATACGTTACTACTCCAAGCCTTATTCTACCTCATGGCGAGTTGATGAGACTTATATTAAAGTAAAAGGTAAATGGAAATACTTGTATAGAGTGGTAGATAAATATGGCTCTACTATAGATTTCATGCTTTCCTCCCATAGAGACATTGCTGCTGCAAAGAAATTCTTTAAACAAATTATGATTAATTCAGCTCTTAAGCCAAAAAATATCACTACTGATAAGCATTCATCTTATAATAAGACTATCATTCAATTAAAGGCTCAGAAGATACTACCTAACCTTCTTCTTCATAGGCAATGCAAGTATCTTAATAACGTTATAGAGTCAGATCATAGGAGAATAAAAAGAAGAATAAACCCTATGTTAGGTTTTAAAACATTTAACACAGCAAGAAGATGTATCTTTGGTATAGAAGCTATGGCCATGATGATTAAAAAGCAAACTCATTATCTAAGACTTTCTATTTTAGAACAAGTACAATTTGTTAAAAGATTGTTCTATATCTATGACTGAAAATAGCTCATTCTAAGGTTCAAAATCGTGCATTTACAGATTTATTTTATTCTCTTTCTAAATTTGCAACAGAACCCCCTGAAATATAAATTTTCAAAGCCATCTGTAATATACTTTGAACTCATTAGTGGTGTCCCTTACACGTATTAGACTTGTCAAAATCTTATGTCGCGTTTCGTACCTTTGCAACGATTAACCCAACTATCTCTTTTACCGGTTGATCCGGGGTTATAAAAATTTACAGTATCTTTTGATATATCCATGCCTACGTAAATCTTGTTTTGCAACATAACTACTCTCCTAATAATTGATTACACCATAATCTGTATTTCTGTCTTACCTTCGATCTCCCGTAAACCAAGGGATCATGCAACTGTTCGAAATATAAGATCGTGGAGGCGGTGATTAGCTTACAGACAATCTTGCAATATGCAGATTTAGATTAAATTCATCTTGCCACCTCCTAAGCAATATCTTCACTGCTTCCTATAATTATATCAAATTTTTAAGAGGTAAGATTAAATTTCAACTAGTACATTTAATGTAAAATAGAGTCTATCTGGTTACACTTTTCGTAGCTTCAATTCTGCGTTCAGGTTTATTAAATGATGTAGTAAGTCCAGATTGCCTACTCTCTTTTAATACCATCCCTATAGATTTAGCTTTTTCTATTGCTAGCTGTTTATCTCTCGATGGTAATCGTTCACTCTCTACAGTTTTTTGCTTTTTGATTTCAATAACATCTGGCGCTTTTGCTTGAGATTTATCACCAAATATTTTATTATATACTTTTCTTAAAAAGCTAGGTTTTTCGGGTAATTTGAAATCACTATGAACCAGTTCTTGAGTTTTTTCTTTATCAAGACCAAGTTTCTCACCACGATTCTTGATATAGCTTTCCAAATCTCCTTTGTGCGCAGGCTTTTTAGCATCATTTTTTATCCATTCTATCCCTCCTCCTTTCTGTGCTATTCCTTTTGTTTTTTCAAGTTCTGCGTATTGAGTTTTTAATTTTTCTATTTGGTCTTTTGATGGTTCTACACCTTTCTTTTTGTCTTCTATTACTTTATCAATATCAACCTGCATCTGCATAAGTTTAGCAGCATCTTTCATTTGATTTTGTTTATCTTCTGCAAATTTTTCTATAACCGCAAAAGATGCAGCGATGCTCTGTTCAGGGGTTAATTTTGAATCTAATTTAAACCCACCTATATTATTGCTTATAGCTTCTAGGGATTTTTGTAAATGCTTTATTCCCTTTTCATCACCAGTCTTTTCCATTTCTTTTAGAAGTTCTGTAAACTCTGCACGTGCTTTCTCTACTCCCTGTTTTAGTCTTGGTGATTCAGATAACTCTTTAAATGCATCTGCCATTTCTTGTGTAGGAATCATTCCAGGATAATCACGCCAAAGTTTAGACGGTGAACCAAACTTAGCACCAGCTACCTCTTCCCTATTTAAATAATCTAAAACCTGATTATCTTTATTTTTTACTTTTCCACCAAATGCTCGGGGAGCATTTAATAAATCATTGAAAGCATGGCCAAAATCTATTCGCGCAACACGGTCCTTTCCGTCTTTAGTAACTACAATAAAATTACCTGGATTAACATCATGATCGCCAGATATAATAGATCCAGCAATCCCACGTGCTATGTCCTTACGTAAAGAAGAATTTTTTTCACCACTAATATCATACTGGCCTTTGCTTGTTTTCTCTTTGGTTCCATCAACAAATTTTATATGATGTTTTGGTTTAATCTCAGGATTCATTTCTGTGATATATGCATCAAGAGTCCTAACCTTCTCACCTTCTAAATATTTTGATGCTACCAGTGTTTTTCCTTTACTTGGGTCATACACTAATGAAACATCAGGTGCCGCCTCAAAATCAGATGTTACTAAAATTGCTCTGCTTATTTTAGAGGCAATAACTTCACCAAAATTTTCTCGATCGGTCCATCCAGCCTTAAATTTACGTGTAAATTTATTATCTAAAATTGTAGGTTTTAGCTGATAAGCTTTACCGTCCATTTTCACACGGCTACTACCTGTAACTCCTCCACTACTCACAGCATCTTTAATGGTAAACTTATTATAATCAATAGGCGGCATTATATATCTCCATAAATTACACTATATAACATGGGGTATTGCTTAGTATCGTGCAAGATAATTAAGCAAATGTTTAACTTAGTAAATAAAAACAATGGCATCTCAGTCTTTAGTCCTAGATAGTGTAGTCATGAGATAAAATTTAACTTGATGGTATGAACGCCAATGATAAGAAAAGATAAACTTATCAACGGTTTTATAAAGCAAAAGCGATAATGAACCAGGAATCAATTTTTTAAAAATAAGGGGTTCATACCATGAAGTTAAAAATTATAATTTAGTCATATTCCAATCCTTTTGTTAAAAGACTTTAAACGTTTTTCTTGTGTCAAACTCAGGTATTAATATATTCCTATTGCAAATAGAATACCCCATTTTAAGACCTAAATTGGCAGCATCAAGTTAAAATTGAGGGAGACAAGCTAGTGTTGAAAAAAGCATAAAATTATAATAACTTAGCCAAAGTTAGTACACCTTCAGATAGGTAATTTTATGCATCTTCATCAACCCACCTAAATATCATAGGTTTCCATTATCGATAATCAG
>CAMCMD010000012.1 GCA_945875975.1 Rickettsia typhi | reverse complement strand
ATATTTTACATATACTGAACATAACTATGATTAAAACACTATATACTGAACTTGTCTATGATAAAATTGAACTCCACTCTGAAAATTTATACCCTTACTTTAAAAGGGTTTTGTCTAAAATCGCTGAACTCCACTTTGAGGAATGACATCAAGAGTAAGCTTCCTTGACCTAGATAATTTAGAATTAACGAAGGAAAAACTAAAAAATACCATGCTTGCTTAATAGGAATATTACCGAAATGACCGCGATCGGCATATAAGGTTTCTGCTCCAGTGACTACAAGAAACACGCCGCTAATAGCTTTAAATGCTGACCATCCATTATCAAAGATAAAACAAACAACAAAATAAGGGTTTAATGCTTTTAAAATCTTAGGTTCATCAATAATGTTATAAATACCAAGAATAGCTAAAGTCAAAAACCAAATTATCATAACGGGACCAAAAAAAATCCCAAGTTTAGTACTTCCTATTTTCTGAAATCCAAAAAGCAGGGTTAAAATCCCAATCGATAGCAATATTATATATTTTTGTATACCAGAAGAGACAATATTTAGGCCTTCTAATGCGCTAAGTACGGATATAGCGGGGGTGATTACTCCATCTCCAAATAACAATGCAGCACCTACTATTCCAAGTAGAATCGATATAGTTTTATAATGTGAATGTTTTAGGTTAGAACATAAAAAGGATAATGCTAGTATACCTCCTCTCTCTTCATCCTTATCTATATTCATTATAAGATAAATATATTTAACAGTTACTACGAGAAATAATATCCATATAAACAGACTAATAAGGCCTAGAATGTTGTCGGGAGTAGCTTCCAAACCGCCTATTATAAAGGAGCTTTTTAATGCATATAAAGGACTAGTTCCTATGTCTCCATATACTATCCCAATAGTACTTAGTAATAATAATCGTGAACTACCTAATGTTTTCTTCAATGAAATAATCTTAGAAATGCCAATTTAAACCACTATAGCTTATCCAGAATTGGCGTTAAAAATATAAAATCCGATATTTTAGTCATTGCAATAGGTCTTCATTTATAAAACATGACAAACCCATATGGTGGTGCTGTATTTTGTAGGGCTTAGTTAGGTATAGTTGTAACAAACACTCTATAAATTGATCGTTCTTTTATCAATCGCAAGTGCTGCTTCTTTGATTGCTTCATTCAAAGTTGGATGTGCATGACAAGTTCTTGCTATATCCTCAGCTGCCCCACCAAATTCCATATAAGCTACCACTTCGCCAATTAATGTTCCAGCATCAGGTCCGATAATATGAGCCCCGAGGATTCTGTCCGTTTTTGCGCAGGCAAGGAGCTTAACCATACCGTCAGTATCGCCCACACTTCTAGCGCGTGAATTAGCCAAGAATGGGAATTTTCCAACCTTATAATCTACACCGTTTTTCTTCAGCTCTTCCTCTGTTTCGCCAACTGATGCTACTTCGGGATGAGTATAAACGACACCAGGTATAAGCTTATAATTCACGTGTCCAGCCTGTCCGTTCATAATTTCCACGGCTGCTATAGCTTCTTCTTCGGCTTTATGTGCTAGCATAGGCCCCTTAATTACATCGCCAATAGCGTAGACATTTGAGATATTTGTTTGAAAATGATTATTTACATTAATTCTAGAACGCTCGTCCAAAGCAATGCCTGCTTCTTTCAACCCAAGACCATAAGTGTTGGGTCTTCTGCCAACTGAGACAAGCACTACATCACAAGAGATTTGAGATTGTTTTGAATCGCTAACTCCGCTTAGGGTCAAGGTCACCCGATTATCTTTTTTTTCCGCTTTGAGTACTTTCGTGTTTAGTATGAAGTTAAAGCCTTGTTTCTCTAAAATTTTGTGGAACGACTTACCAATTTCACTATCAAGTGCTGGAACAATACGATCAGCGAATTCTACAATAGTCACTTTGCTGCCTAATCTTCTCCAAACTGAGCCTAGTTCTAGCCCTATGTATCCACCACCAATTACTACAAGTTCTTTTGGCACTTTTTTTAATGAGAGGGCTCCCGTTGAAGAGACTATTGATTTCTCATCAACAAGGACGCCATCGACATCAATAATTTCTGAACCAGTAGCAATTAAAATATTTTTTGCTTTGATTTTTTCAACACTAGATCCGTTACTAATTTCAATAGTATTTTGATCAAGAATTTTGCCAGTACCAACAAGTTTAGTAATTTTATTTTTGACAAAAAGCGATTCAATGCCTTTGCATAGATCATCTACAACCTTATTTTTCTTGGATAGCATCTTCTCTAAATCAAGTTTTACACTTGTGTTGATGCCTATATCTGCAAAATGTTCTCTAGCGTCCTCATATTTTTCTGAGAAACTCAGTAATGCTTTTGACGGTATACAACCAACATTCAAGCAAGTCCCTCCTAGAGTTTTACGCTTTTCTATGCATGCTACCTTCATTCCAAGTTGAGAGGCCCTTATTGCTCCAGTATAGCCACCAGGACCGCTGCCAATAACCACTAAATCAAATTCTTGCATAACTAAATTTCTTATATGGATTATAAATTCAACCACTAAATGATAACACATGAAATAATTCAATGACAACAAAAAGCCAGTTTAACTTCATAAACAAGCCATTCGGCAAGAGCTTTAGGATCACACGTACAAATCCTAATTTATTGGAATTTGTTTAGGTTCTATTTTTTTATCCGTACTTCTTGGTAGAACCACTGTCAATACTCCGTTTCTCAAACTTGATGTAATAGAGTTAATATCAACATCTTTGGGGATTAACAATTGATGTTGAAATGAATTGCGATATCCTTGATCAGAGAATGATTTTTCCTTATCATCTTGGTTTTCGGAGGGTTTTTTGCCATTTATTATCAAATAGTCCCCCCGTACTTCTACTGCCAACTCTTTTTTATCAAAACCAGGATAATCAATATTTAGAATATATTGTTTTTCTTCCGTTGATATATTAGTTTGGCTTTGGTGACTAATATTAAACGCTTCACCTAGATCTCTCCAATCTCTAAAAAAAACTTTGTTATGAATTTGGTTAATCTCTTGGATCATGTGATAGACTTGTTTTCGATAATTATCAAAATAATTATCGTTTGAACTGTTCATTACCTGTTGATCAGAAGCAGCCTTAGCATCGTTGAGTTTCCCATCCTGTTCTTTAGAAAAAGCAGCATTATTGAAAAGAAAAATTGTACTTATTATTCCTATCGCACAAATAGTATGTTTTTTTGACAAATACCCTAAATAATTATTTTGATTTTTAATAATGTTTTTCATATTAAGTACCTCAATATTCATGGTTAGATTGACCACATAATAGGCTTTAGAACTGGATGCCGAATTACTAGCAATCATCCAATAGACCTACTAATAATAGTTATATAATTCTTCAGATTTTGATGTCAATAGGATTAAAATGTTTTTTCAACAGCTTTATACTTCGTTTAGTTTTGGTAGAGATAAAACTTATTAAATTAACGTAATCTATAAATGGTTTGTCATGAGTGATTTGAAGTTTTTGGAACATTTTCTTTGTTATGGAGTAGGAAATGCCATCCTTAAGGCTGTTAGATTGGCCAGCATTTTTAAGGGCTTTCATAAGCAATAATGGAGTTTCGTATTCAACTTCAATAGACTCCATATCTATAATATTTTCTACAAAACCTGCTTGCCCAAGCAAAGGAGTCATATGCTCAAATTGAATAAAGGGTGAGATATGCGGAACATGCCGTCCTGAAGTTTGAGACTCAAGCTCTACCAATTTTCGGCGTAAATTGGACAATGTACCACCGCCGGGAAAATTACAAATAAAGATTCCATGGGGCTCAAGTATCTCACATATCTGTTTTAAAAAACTCTGAATATTTGATATCCAGTGCAAACCAAAGGGGAAAATTATTAAGTCAAAATTTTGTTCAATTATTTCTATTTGCTCCGCTGATTCTATGATAGTTAATTTATGATGGGGATATTTTATGTTGAGACTTTGAACTAAGACCTGTTCAAGCACTGGATAAATAAGTAATATATTATTAAATTTGCAGTCTATTGGCTCAAGGCGGTCGAGCAAATCTTCGCATATAAATTTATGAAAAGCGGGTTGATGTAAGGTTTTTCTAGAGTTGTTGCGGTTACGTTCTACCGTGCGGGGATCAAACATAGCTATTATTGAACCTTGCGGAACACGTCGTTGTTCTTAATTCCGCTTACTCGCAACTCAACTTTACTCATACCTAAATATTTGGATCCCATATTTCTATTTTTACTGTTAGTAAGATAAAGTGATTCCCTATAATTTCTATCATGCGTATATCGATTAAGGTCCTGCTTGTAGGTTACCATTTTATTGTTTATCCTATTAACACTTGCCTGATAAGTACTAGCTCTGTCATGCGTGCTTGAATGGTACTGCCCTACAGCTTTGTCCCAATTTCTGAGTCTCTCATAATGACTCTGTAGCAGCTGAGCGGCATAAGCAATATTTCTTCTTGGTGAGAATGCTTGATCAAGAGATGCAAAAGCATCGGGGTGATATTTTAAATTAATCTGCATACAACCAACATCAATGCTTGCTTTACCTTTTTTTAGCTGATCTTTTACAAATCGAACTGCATCTTTTTTTGTCTTAAAATGGAACCCCTTGCCTTCGATATTTATTGTCCAAGGCCAAACAACCCCAATTTGGTGCCGTGAGTGAGGTTTTCTAGTTTCTTGTAAAGAAATTGAATGTAAAATATCTTTTGGCAAGTTATATCTATTTTCAAAATAAGAAAACATCCTCGAGCATTTCTGTGATTCAGTGATCTCTCGGTCTGCTGCAAATGCTGAAATTGAACAGAGCATAAGAGATATAAGTATCAAAATTCTCGTTCTTTGCTTCATTTTTAGTAGCGAAATAAATTTATTAACAAAAATAAAAATTATAGTATAGTGAATATAAATTTGCAACTATTATACTTTGGTGAAAGAAATATTTGATAGCATTAAAGTTAAAAAGCCAAATAGATTTCTGCTCAAAGTGAGGGCCGGAGCAAAACAGAACGCGGTTGATGGGTGGATAGTGATAGGTAATAAAGAGTATTTGAAATTATCGATTAAGTGTCCTCCTGAAAGAGGCAAGGCTAATAAAGCAATTATAGATTATCTGGCAAAAGAGTTGGATCTGCCAAAGTCAGCTATAGCAATCAGCTCTGGACAAACATCCCAGTTCAAAGTCGTGAATCTATTTTTTCCAGACGGTTTTTAAAATTTGTTATATTTGTAATGTTTGTTTTCTACGATTATCGTTAATAATAGTTTCTGTCCGGTGGACCTCCTTATGTAGCTTCTCTATTTTTTGTTCGTGTTTTGATTTTGTATTATCAAAATTTTCTATGTTTGTTGCGGTGCAACCGAAAAGTACAAGAGAAGCGCCCATAACTACAAGTAAATTATTCATAACATCTTATTTTTTTTATATTAAATTCAATCATTACTATTTAAAAGTTATAACCTCAGTACTATATAACTTTCAAATAATATTTTTATATTTGAGGATACCATGACCCAAGAAAAAAGAAAATTTGATGCTGAAATCGGTAAAGTACTAAATTTGATGATCCATTCTCTTTACACTAATAAAGAGATTTTTATGCGTGAGCTTATTTCTAATAGCTCTGATGCCTGTGATAAGCTGCGGTATTTAAGCCAAACAGATAGTCGCCTCTTAGATAATAATAGCGAATTCAAAATAGTAGTTTCAGTAGATAAAGATGCTAGAACTCTTACGGTTAGAGATACTGGGATAGGAATGAATCGTGATGATTTAAATGAAAATTTAGGTACCATAGCAAGGTCTGGAACTCAGCGCTTTATTGATCAGCTTTCTGGGGATAATAAAAAAGATAGCAATTTGATAGGGCAATTTGGGGTGGGGTTTTATTCATCTTTTATGGTGGCTGATGAAATTACGGTTACTTCAAGAAAGGCTGGAGAAGATAAGGCATATACTTGGCATTCTGATGGGCAAGGTGAATATACTGTGTCGGATACAGATAGAGAGTTTGCTAGAGGGACGGAAGTAGTACTGCATGTAAAGGCAGAAGAAGAAAGTTTTGTGGATCATTTTAGAATCAAACACATTATTAAAAGCTACTCTGACCATGTTGCGGTACCTATTTATTTTATTGATCAAAATGGGCACGAAAATCAGGTTAATTCTTCATCAGCGATCTGGACTAGGCCTAAGTCAGAAATATCAGATGAGCAATATAAAGAATTTTATAAAAGTGTTTCTCATGCTCCTGACGATCCATGGTTGACTATGCACAATCATAATGAAGGGGCGGTCGAGTTTACTAACTTATTATTCATTCCAAGTTCAAAAACTTTTGATTTATTCCATCCGGATCGTAAATGTCGGGTAAAGCTTTATATCAAAAGGGTGTTTATTGGTGATGAAAACATAGATCTTATTCCGCAATATTTAAGATTTTTAAGGGGTGTTGTTGATTCTGACGATTTGCCACTTAACGTTAGCCGCGAAACATTGCAGCATAATGCAACGATAGATAAGATAAAAAAGTCTATTACCAAAAAAGTGTTAGCTGAGCTAAAAAAACAAAAAGAAACTAATTTTGATAAGTATCAAGAATTCTGGAATAATTTTGGTGGCGCTTTGAAAGAAGGTTTATGTGAAGTTACTAGTGATCATGAAAAGCTTTTGGAAGTATGCATTTTTAGAAGTGCGCTACATGACAAGATGATAAGCCTGGATGATTACCTTGCTTCTTGCGAGGGGGAAGATAAAACTATTTATTATTTAAGTGGAGACAATCCAGAAAAGCTACGTAATAACCCTCAAATAGAAGGGTTTTTAAGTAAAAATATCGATGTGCTTTTGTTTACTGATACTGTTGATGATTTTTGGGTAAACGTTAACGGTAACTATAAAGAGGCTGAGATAAAATCGGTTACTAGAAGTGATATCGATCTTAATAATGCAACCGATGTTAAGGAAGATAAAGATGCTAATAAACCAGTGGAAAAAGGACACGAGGCTCTTGTAAAATACTTCAAAGAGTCTTTGGGCACACTTGTAAAAGAAGTAAAAATTTCTAAAAAACTAGCATCTACTCCTGCGTGCTTAGCGGTGGCAGATGGATCGATGGATATACGTATGGAAAGATATTTAATTGAACAAAAACAACTTCTTGGTGCAAGTGCTAAAATTTTGGAAATCAACCCTAATCACCATATAATCAAAAAAATTAGCTTAGAGATTGATGATAAGAATAAAGATGAAGAGAACAAAGAGCTTATTCACTTGCTTTACGATCAAGCTTGTATCATTGAGGGTGAACCAGTTTATGATGTTAGTGCTTTTTCTAAGCGGCTTAATAGTTTGTTTGAGAAACTAGCATTAATAAGGAAATAAAGATGTCGAACAAGGAAATAAAATCCTTGTATTTTGGAGAAATGTTTTAAAAAATTAGGACAAAATGTTATTGCTTTGATGTTGAAATTGTATTAATCCTGTAAATTAAGGTTCCATTGTATTTTGGAAAGAAAAATATAACTTATATTACACTAGAATAATTATCGTTTATGGCCAATAAAATAATAGGAATCTATCCGGGGACTTTTGACCCAATTACAAACGGGCATGCGGATATCATTTCCAGGGCAAGTAGAATTTGTGATGAATTAGTTTTGGCGATATCGTCTTCAGTATCTAAAAACCCGATGTTTTCAATAGAAGAAAGATGCCAGATGGCAATGCTTTATCTAGAAAAATACGGAATAGCTTCAAATGTTAAGGTAATGCACTTCGATGGTCTGTTAGTAAGTTTTGCAAGTAAAGTAGGTGCTCATTTTATAATCAGGGGGCTTAGAGCGGTATCAGACTTTGAGTATGAATTTCAAATGGCTTGTATGAATTCAAGATTGGATGAGACAATAGAAACGATTTTTCTTCCCGCGTCAGAGAAGAATCAATTTATTTCTTCTAAATTGGTAAAGGAAATAGTGAGTTTAGGGGGCGATATTTCTTCTTTTGTAATACCAGAAATCAAAGATAGATTAATTCAGTACTACCAGAGTAAGTCGTAGGTATGAGCAGTTCAAAATGCACTCTACAAGTAAATTTACGTATAATAGAAGAGAATTACCGAGCTCTTAGTGCTGAATGTCCTAATTCTGAAATTGGGGCTGCGGTAAAGGCTAATTGCTATGGTCTTGGTGCCAAGCAAATTTCTCCCGTACTGAAACAATCAGGTTGCACGCATTTTTTTGTAGCCAATATCGAAGAAGGAGTGAGTTTAAGAAAGATATTAGGGACTGATGTGAATATCTATGTTTTGAACGGAGTATTTTTTGGTCAGACTGAAGCTTTTAAAGAACATGGCTTAGTTCCAGTTTTAAATCATTTAGCGCAAATTAAGATTTGGCAAGAATTTGCTGTCAAACTTAACAATGTCTTGCCTTGCTTTATTCACTTTGATACGGGGATGAATAGACTAGGAATGTCTGAAACAGAATCTACGGATTTAATACAAACAGATACTGCTGGACTTGATGTATTATGTGTTATGAGTCACCTAGTGAGCTCCGAAGAGCGCGATAATTTGTATAATAAAATACAGCTAGAAAAATTTACTAAATTAGCGAATAAATTTCCAAATGCTAAGAGAAGTTTGGCAAATTCAAGGGGTGTTTTTCTAGGACATGAGTATCAATTGGATCTGGTAAGACTTGGCGCCGCTTTATATGGTATTAACCCAAGTAATGAATTGATAATCCAAAACCCTGTACAATTATTTGCACCTATTATACAAATACACCAATTAAGACCAGGAGAGTCGACTGGTTATAACAGTACTTATACTAATTCAACTAAAAAGAGTTGCTCAATTGTCACTATTCCGATTGGTTACGCGGATGGATTTTTACGATGTTTAAGCAATAAATTTGTTTTTTATATAAACGGTCATAAGGCGCCTATCATTGGCAGAGTCTCCATGGACTTAGTCATTATTGACGTGTCCTTGGTTCCAGAAAAAGACGTGTTTCTGGGACAAAAAGTAGAGGTGCTTGGCAACAATTGTACTCCAGATGCAATGGCACAGATAGCGCAAACAAATGCCCATGAAGTTTTAACAAGGCTTGGCGATCGCTTCGATAGAATATATACTTAAGAAAATATCATTAATATAAGTTAAATATGTTTGTAGCAGTTCAGCAGTTAGGTAGTAAAACAATAAATTCCACTCGCACAATTGGCGTTCTTGCGATATTTATAGCTAAGACTTTTATTGGGTTCGGTAAAAGACCTTTTTATATAGGTTTGATAGGAAGGCAGCTAATGATCATCGGGTACTATTCATTACCAGTTGTTGCAATGACTGCTGTCTTTTCTGGAGCGGTGCTCGCGCTACAAAGCTACACAGGCTTTTCTAGGTTTTCAGCGGAAAGCTCTATTGCTACTGTTGTTGTCTTGTCTATCACCAGAGAACTTGGTCCGGTGTTGGCGGGACTGATGGTTGCTGGAAGAGTGGGGGCCTCTATAGCTGCTGAAATTGGTACTATGAGGGTTACCGAGCAAATTGATGCGCTATTCACCCTGTCTACGGATCCAATAAAGTATCTTGTGTGCCCTAGAGTCATTGCGGCTGTTATTACATTACCATGTTTAGTGTTGGTTGGAGATAGTATTGGTGTTTTGGGCGGTTATCTTGTTAGCACTTATAAGCTTGGATTTAACAGTACTAGCTATATTATCAACACAGTGGAGTATTTGGAATCAATGGACGTTATCTCCGGTTTGGTAAAGGCAGCTGCATTTGGTTTTATTATAGCTATCATGAGTTGTTATCATGGTTATTTTTCAGATAAAGGAGCAAGGGGGGTAGGTGCTGCTACTACTGCAGCGGTCGCCAGTTCCTCGATCCTTATTCTCATAAGCAACTATTTAATTACGGAGTTATTTTTTAATTGATGAACGATGAACTGAAATTCAAAATAAGATCACTGAATAAAGCATTTGGAACTAACCACGTGCTTAAAGGTATTGATTTAGATGTGGTTAAAGGTAGTTCTTTGATAATTCTTGGTGGCTCTGGTTCTGGTAAATCGGTTTTAATTAAGTTAATGGTTGGCCTAGTTACAGCCGATTCTGGTAGCATTTTATACGAGGGCAATGAGTCTCTTGGTATGTCTTACAAAGAGCGTTTGAAGATGTTAGAGAATTGCGGGTATTTATTTCAGGCTGGTGCCTTATTCGACTCTTTGACTGTTCAACAAAACATTACATTTTTTGCAGAAAAGTTACATTCACTTACTAAAAAAGACACGAGAGATCTAGCCAGCAGGAAATTACAGTCTGTTGGTTTATCAAGTAAAATTTTAGACCTTTATCCATCTGATTTATCAGGTGGGATGCAAAAAAGAGTGTCGCTAGCAAGAGCTATATGCATTGATCCAAAGGTAATATTTTTTGACGAACCAACAACTGGTCTAGACCCTATCATGTCTAACGTTATAAATGATTTGATAGTTAAGATCAGGGAGGAGCTTGGTGCTACGACAGTTACTATTACCCACGATATGCAGAGCGCCAGGAAAATTGGCAAGGAAATAGCCTTTTTGTTTGAAGGCAAAATTGTTTGGTCAGGTAAAATGAGCGATATTGATAGTACCGATAATGATAATCTACGCCAATTTATCACCGGTGAGATCTCAAAATCTGCTTTTGCGGAAGCATAAGATATTTAGTTGTATTTTTGAAAAATGGCTAAATTATTATTGACTTGAGTTGAATTAGATATATACTGCATAGCGATTATTTTAATCTTTACGTGAGAATTTGCCGATATGTTTGCAGTTGTAAAAACAGGTGGTAAGCAATATAAAGTTGCAAAAAACAGCATAATTAAAGTCGAAAAAATTGAAGGCATTCCTGGAAGCAAGATTGAGCTAGATCAGATCCTAATGCTTGGTGAAGCCTCTAAAGCTTCGTTCATAGGTACTCCAATAGTTAAGGGTGCGAGCGTGACAGCAGAGATTATCAGTCAGTTTAGAGATGATAAAATCATTATTTTCAAAAAGAAAAGACGTCAACACTATCGTCGTAAAAACGGTCACAGACAATCTCTGACTGAATTGAAAATATTAGATATAGTAAAAAAATAAGGTAGAAAAAAATGGCAACCAAAAAAGCTGGTGGTAGTTCCAAAAACGGTCGTGATTCGGCTGGTCGAAGACTTGGTGCAAAAAAAGGTGATGGCCAACCAGTAATTTCTGGTAATATCATTGTTCGCCAACGCGGTACAAAAATTCGTGCTGGAAAAAACGTAGGAATGGGTAAAGATCATACTTTATTCGCTACGATGGAAGGCAAAGTTGAATTTGTTACAAAGAAAAATTTTAAACTAGTGAATGTTATCTAATAACATTTTTATAGCTTAATACCATTCCGGTCAATTGAGATAATCATTTAGCTTGACCGCCTCTATTATTTTAGTTATACAGGTTGGAAATAGGTTGTGCATTGTCGCTACTTAATTCATTTGTACAAACCATAGGTCTAGCGGTATTAGCTACTGGTTTTCACTAAAGATTTTTATCTGCACCCGTAGCTCAATTGGATAGAGTATTTGACTACGAATCAAAAGGTTAGGGGTTCGACTCCCTTCGGGTGCACCATATTCACAAAAACCCGATATATATATAGGCTTTTCTCTATATTTCAATGTTTTGGGCAGGGTTTAAGTTGTCAATCGTGAAGAATATTTCTATCTAGATATGATCTCAACATAGTGTATTTTCTACTTACTACCGCAATAACAGTAATTGTTCTCAAGCCATCAATATCGCTTCGGTAATTAATTAAGGAATAGTGGGAGTAAGCTACCTTATTTATGCGTGTACACAGCAAATTAGATCCTGGTGAGGGAGCATACCTAATTTTTTACAAATCTTCAACATCAATAACCTCAATTTTGAGTTAGGGCTATATTTACAAGATATTAAGAAACTTAAGTTTTTTTAGTTGTAAATTAGCATACTGCAAGGAAAAAACTTTGAACCTACAGTCTGGTACTAGGCGTTATGGTGCACCATCCTGGGTTTTTAATATTTAGCTAATATAATGGGCCTCAAACAATACTGCTCATCAAAAGCATTTCCATGAGTTTTTGCTATATTAGGAATATTGTTATAGGATAGAATTCCACGTTTTATTGAATCTAATAGGGCAAAAATTACTTCTGCTGGATCGGCGCTTGCAGCAGCTAATCTATGTTCCAATCTTTTTGGTAATGAATCCGGAATTCGTATTAATACGCTTCGGTTATTTCCGCCCCATGAAATATGAGTTGGAGCCATAAATTTACTATCTAGACGTTTGTAATCATCGGATTTGGGCAAAAAATATTGTATGTATTGAGGTAAATAATGACATAATATTTGGGCATATTTTTCAATATTATTATCTTCAAGAAAGTTTAAATGTATGTGTATACTACTGCCATAATCATGGGCAAATGGTTTGGAGCAGAAATCAGCGCTACCACCCATTTGCTTGGCAAATAAACCAATATCTTTTCTTGCGGATTCAATATCTTTTGCCATGGTTACTAGATCATGACTAGGAGGCAGATCAATCTCATATTGATTTTTTCCTTTTTCTAGTTTTATATCATGACCTATTTTACTCGCTAATTCTCTAACATCGATATTTTCTGAAAGATAAAACTCAATTTCTGCTCCAATAATCGGCGTTAAGTTATGATTTGATTTAAAATCATTTTGCAAAGAAGTTAATCGATTGTATCTCTCGTTGACTTCTGATAGTTTATAATTCGCTATATGACTGTATTGATTAATATTTATTTACCATGGAAATAGAATTTATAAAAAACAAAGTTTATTATAATATCATTGATAGAACCTATACAAATTCTAGCGGTATCTATAGCCTCCATAAGTGCACTGATGCTGTAAAATTAGCCCAGGTGCAGAAAAATATTTATAGTATCAAAACCGAGCTTAATGCTGAGGATCTTTTCATAATGCACCAAGTGCACGGTAATGATGTTGTTCTAGCTGACAATATAGACTTAAAAAAACAGCCCCAAGCTGATGCTTCCATAACGACACGACAAAAAGTGGCACTTGGCGTACTTACGGCAGATTGTGTACCTGTTTTATTTGCAAGTGATGATGGCACGGTTATTGGTGCGGCGCATTGCGGTTGGAAGAGTGCAAAGTCAAATATAATTACTAATGTTCGAAAAATGATGCAAGATAGGGGGGCAAATAAGATAAAAGCAATTATTGGCCCCGCAATTGCTCAGAAATCATACGAAGTTGATGCCAAATATTACCATGATTTTATTAGTGAGGGCGATGAAATTAAAGAGTTATTTCAGCCATCAAACAGAGCAAATTATTTCATGTTTGATTTAGTTGGTTTTGTTATAAAGAAATTAAAAAAGGAAAATATAGAGTTAGTTCATAATATAAAGGAGGATACTTACTCTATGCCGGCAAAATACCCAAGTTACCGTAGGTCATGTCATAACGGAGAGCAATACTCACAAAATATATTATCAACAATCATAATTAGATAATGTTAAAGTTATTAACGCCAAATTTGTTTCTAAAAATTGAAGCTATGTTTATTCCAATATTAGCTGTTTTGCTGCCTATTACTCTTGGGACGGGGCTGTATCTTTCTCTCTATTCTTCGCCCCCAGATTACCAACAAGGAGAAATGGTGCGGGTGATGTATGTTCATGTGCCATCCGCATGGATGAGTTTAGGAATTTATTCTTTTATAGCTGTTTGTAGTTTTTCAGCTTTAGTTTGGAAAACTAGGCTTTCCTATTTTTTGGCTGTAGCAGCTGCGCCAATTGGCGCTTCATTTGCTTTAATTACTTTGGTTACAGGCTCATTATGGGGTAAGCCGATATGGGGCACTTGGTGGGTTTGGGATGCTAGGCTTACTTCGATGTTAGTATTGTTTCTGCTCTATATAAGCTATATAACGATTGTAAATAGTGGTTCTAATATATTAAGAGCAGAGAAGCCAGCGTCAGTAATGGCATTAATTGGTTTTATCAATATTCCTATTGTAAAATTCTCGGTTGATATTTGGTACAGCTTGCATCAGCCAGCTAGTATATTAAGGGTTGGCGGTCCATCCATTCATAGCTCCATGTTATTACCGTTAATGATAATGTTTACAAGTTTTATACTATATTTTATACTCCTATTGTTAATTCGTACCAAAATTTTGCTCAATAGACAAAAACAAAATCATCGGTTGTAAAGAATTTTAATATATTAAAGAAAGGATAATTATTATGACTTACGTTGTAACTGATGAATGTGTCAAATGTAAATATACTGATTGTGTTGAGGTTTGTCCTGTGGATTGTTTTTACGAAGGGGAATTTATGCTCGTAATAAATCCAGAAGAATGTATCGATTGCGGTGTATGTGTGCCTGAATGTCCTGTAGACGCAATAAAAGAAGAATCACCTGACTTGATCAAGTGGATAGAGATAAATAAAGAGCTTTCGAGTAAATGGGATAACATTACCGTCAAGAAAGACTCTCTACCTGATGCTGACAAATTCAAGAACGAAAAAAATAAATTCGAGAAATATATTCAGATATTATAAATTATTGAAACAGCTATGCAGGAGGTCTAGTTTTAATTTGGACTGTGGTATAATCCTAATAGACCTTTCTGATCAACGCCAACCTCAACAAATCTATATCGCCATAAAATTGAATTGCTGGCTATCTCTGATAAATCAGGGAGGTTGTTTTTTGCAGCTATCATAATTCGTGATTTGTTGAAAATCAAATTATAATACTTACCAAAGTTACGCTTGAATAGATCAGATTCAAGTTCATAGGTCTTACTGACAGTAAAAGTATTGATCGCCACAACTCCATTTGGAGCTAGTATCTTTTTGATGTCTTGCATGAATTCATCAGTTAAAAGTTGTGGTGGTATGTAATCGACGTTAAATGCATCAATAAGGATAATATCATATATATTTGCTACAGATTCTTTGGCGAATATCGCACCATCTTCTATAAATATTTTATTACGATAATCCTCTTTATAATCAAAGTATTGGTCAACAATTTTAGGTAGTACATCATTGATCTCAACTGTGTCGATTTGTGTTCTTGGCAGTAATATATTTAATGCTTTATGTACACTTGCCCCTCCAAGACCAATTACTAATATTCTTTGTGGGTTATCATTAAAGAACAAAGTACTGAGGAATAGTTTTACATAACCATGCAAGACTATTTCGGGATTCTGGGTTAAGGCACAACTTTGAACTATGGGTGTTGGTGGCTCGATAAAAGTCATGCATCTTTGACCAGTTTTCTCAAAAATCCATACAGGCCCAAAATTACTTTCTTCTTTAATTAGTATCTTAGATCTATCGTTATTTTTTATAACAACAAGTGCAGTAACGAGTAAAATAATAGCAGCAGCAAAAAGCAAAAATCTTTTTATTGGTTTTTTATTATTTAACATTAGCACCTCGAATTCTGTCTACAATTTCATGGCGGAAATGTTTTATCAAGCCTTGTATTGGCCAAGCAGCAGCATCGCCAAGTGCACATATAGTGTGTCCTTCAACTTGGCGGGTAACATCCAGTAGCTCATCGATCTCTTCTTCTCTTGCTTGTCCGCGCACAAGACGCATCATTACTCTCCACATCCATCCAGTCCCTTCCCGGCACGGCGTGCACTGTCCACAAGACTCGTGCATATAGAATTTGCTAAGCCGAGCAATAGCATAGATAATATCAGTCGATTGATCCATAACAATCAGCCCGCCAGTGCCAAGACCGGAACCAACACTGCGCAGAGAATCAAAATCCATAGAGACAGTTTCACATATATCTTTTGGAATCATAGGTACAGAAGAACCGCCTGGAATTATTGCTTTTAAATTATCCCAGCCCCCGCGTATACCGCCCGCGTGTTTTTCAATAAGTTCTCTAAGAGGTATGCCCATTTCTTCTTCAACATTACATGGATTATTAACATGACCGGAGATACAAAACAATTTAGTCCCAGTATTATTTGGTTTACCAAGGCCCGAAAACCATGCGGCACCTCGACGTAGTATAGTTGGGACAACTGCAATAGATTCAACATTGTTAATAGTTGTGGGGCAGCCATATAAGCCAGCGCCAGCGGGGAACGGTGGTTTTAGTCTAGGCTGACCTTTTTTACCTTCTAAGCTTTCTAGTAACGCCGTTTCTTCACCGCAAATATATGCACCAGCACCTCTATGCAAGTAGATATTAATATCGTAACCAGATCCGCAAGCATTTTTACCAATTAACATGGCATCATATGCTTCATCTATTGCTTTTTGGAGGATAACGGCCTCATTATAAAATTCTCCTCGTATATATATATAACAAGTGTGTGCACCAATACCAACAGATGCAATAACGCATCCTTCAATCAATTTATGGGGCTCATATCGTAAAATATCACGATCTTTACAAGTGCCAGGTTCTGACTCATCTGCATTGACGACTAGATATGAGGGTTTAGGATGATCTTTGGGCATAAAGGACCACTTCATACCAGTTGAAAAACCAGCACCACCACGCCCACGCAGTCCAGAAGCTTTTACTTGCTCAATGATCCAGTCACGTCCATTCTGAATTAAGGACTTTGTATTATCCCAATCACCGCGTTTTTTTGCAGTATTAAGGTCAGCCGCCTCGCTACCGTTAATATTGGAAAAAATTTTGTCTTTATTCGTTATCATGATCGTCTCTCTGTATTAGAAAATATTGAGGGATTTTTATTTCTACGATATTATTAAGTGCTGGGGTTGAGTTGAATACGAGAAACCACTCATTATCCTTGATATAAAACTGTACATCTCGTTTTTCAATTTTTTCCAAAAATTGTTCCCAGCTGCAACTTGAACTCAGATGGCCTTCCGAGAGCTTAGCTAATTCACTAAATAGATGATTACTATGAATGTTGAATAGGTTATCTGTAGTCAGTATAGCTCCAGTTTCTGCATTAAAATTCAATGTGTCAACGCGCCATAACTTATCATCTTTTTTGGTAAGCCAGATAATGCTAAAGAAATCTTTTGTTCCCGAATTTGGCACATCATAATTTACTGAAAAATGGTTTCTCTCGCCACTATTACAAATACTGTAAAGCTCTGCAAAATCATGAATTTCGTCATTGATTCTCATAAAAAGCTCTTCATCTTCGTTTGTTAATTTGGGATAGGGTACTGTTCCTTTACACTGGCTCGAACGAATTGTTTTATCGAAATTGAGATGTTTATCAACTATAAAAAAACCATTACTTACATAGTCAGCCATTGTGACTAAGGGAGTAATAATAAATAGTAATATCAATAATTTTTTCACTTGTTTTCTGATTCGTTATAGTTATTTAAACTGAGTTATAGCAGGATTTGACACTAGATCTCGTGAAATCTGGGAACCAAACCCAAACTCAGGCTTCAATCAAGTTCAAAATGATTAGTTTTTACTATAGCATAAATTATTATTGTATTTTGTTCTTTTTTCTCAAAGATTCTAGTATCTCAGTAACTTTTTTTGCAGTTAAGTCTTCATAAAAATCATCATTGATTTGTATTACAGGAGCGTTTCTGCACGCTCCCAGACACTCAACTTCCGAAATGGTAAATAGATTGTCATCAGAAGTTTCGCCACATTTTGTCTGAGCAGATTCTTGGCACGCTTTCATTATTTCATCAGAACCCATTAGCCAGCAAGGTGTCGTCCCGCATAGTTGAATATGGTATCTACCTACAGGTTTTAGATTAAACATCGTATAAAAAGTTGCAACTTCATAAGCGCGCATGAATGGTTCGGATAGATATGTTGCTACGCATTCAATTGCTGCAGTAGACAACCATCCGCCATTCTGTTTTTGGGCTAATTCAAGTAGGGGAAGCATAGCGCTTTTTTGGCGTCCCGCTGGATACTTAGCTATAATCTCTTCAGCTTTTGCTATATTGTTTTCATTGAAAGTAAAAACTTCTTTTATTTTGCTCATCGATCTATTTCTCCAAATACAATATCAAGACTAGAAATAACTGATACTACATCTGCCAGTAAGTGACCACGCGTCATAAAATCAAGTCCTTGTAGGTGGGCGAATCCAGGTGCTTTTATTCTGCATCGATAAGGTTTGTTTGTACCATCAGAGTATAAATATACACCAAATTCACCCTTAGGAGCTTCGACATAACCATAAGCTTCACCTTTTGGTACATTGTATCCTTCTGTATATAGCTTAAAGTGATGAATCATGGCCTCCATTGACTCTTTCATGTGGCTTCGTTTTGGTGGAATCATTTTTGCATCAATGGAATGTACCTCGCCTTTTGGTATTCCTTTGATACATTGCTCAATAATTTTTACCGATTGATACATTTCTTCAACACGTACTAAGTAGCGGTCATAACAATCACCATTTTTTCCAATTGGTATATCAAAGTCCATTTTATCATAAACCTCATAAGGATTGCTTTTGCGTAAATCCCATTCTATGCCTGAACCTCGTAACATCGGACCTGAAAATCCCCACTCCATTGCTTGTTTTTGGCTTACAACTCCTATTCCAACTAGCCTTTGTTTCCATATCCTGTTATTTGTTAGCAAAGTTTCAGTATCGGCTAGAACCTTTAAAAACTGACTGTTGAATATTGCTATGTCTTCTAAGAGTCCATCTGATAAATCTGCTGCTACTCCTCCTGGTCTAAAATAGTTTGAGTGCATACGTGACCCAGACACTCTTTCATAAAACTCCATGATTTTTTCGCGTTCCTCGAATAGCCATAAAAGAGGGGTGGTTGCTCCAAGATCTACAGCTTGAGTGCCTATATTCATAGTGTGATTAAGTATTCTGGTAAGCTCAGAAAACAAAACGCGAATATATTGCGCGCGTAATGGCACTTCACAGCCCATAAGCTGTTCTACAGCTAGAGCATAAGCGTGTTCCTGGCACATAGGAGATACATAATCAAGCCGGTCAAAATAGGGTACTGCCTGAGCATAGGTTTTATGTTCAATTAATTTTTCGGTACCACGGTGCAAAAGGCCAATATGAGGATCTGATTTGTTAATTACTTCTCCATCCATTTCTAGGATCAAGCGAAGCACTCCATGAGCTGCTGGATGTTGTGGACCAAAGTTGATAGTAGTAGTCTTTTTTTGAATTTCCAATACCAAGGGTTTCTGTGTCATTTCATCAGTATGCACACTAGAAACATCCTTATTAAGTACCTTAGCTTGTGCTTCTTTATTTCTTACTAACACCTGTTTTTTGTTAGTGGGTTTCGAAGTCAGTGGAGTTGCTTTTTTACGTTTTGTCATAATTTTGTTGCCTTCTCATCTCCGGGAAGTTTTTGTCCTTCCTGACCTTGCCAAGGCGAAGAAAAATCAAAATTTCTAAATTCTTGTTCAAGAGATACTGGTTCATAAATAACCTTTTCAAGCTTTGCATCATATCTGACTTGGACATGACCAGTTAGCGGAAAATCTTTGCGTAAAGGATGTCCAACAAAGCCGTAATCAGTAAGAATTCGGCGCATATCAGGGCAATTTTCAAACTCTATACCATACATATCAAACGCTTCTCTCTCATACCAACAAGCGGCGCTAAAAATAGCTGCAACAGAAGGAGGTGATTGATTTTCTTCAAGATTAATCTTGAGTAGTAGCCTCTTGTTTAGTTTTAAGCTAAGAAGGCTATAGACGACTTCAAAACGCTCCAGGCGGTCGGGAAAATCAGCAGCAAATAAATCTGTGAGTATTGTAAAGCGCAGATCTTCATGCTCTTTTACAAACTGTAGTACTGAAAAAACGTCCCCCTTACTAATTCTGTAAGCGGTGAAGCCATATATACTAATTGGAATAAACTGAAATTTATTATCTTCCGCAAATTTATTAATAATAGGTGAAAAATCCATATCCTAACCCTTAAATTTGCTTGTTCTTCGGATTTTGCGCTGTAGCTGCATCAATCCGTAAATTAAAGCCTCTGCCGTAGGTGGGCATCCGGGTACGTATACATCCACAGGAACTATTCGATCGCAGCCCCTAACTACCGAGTATGAATAATGATAATATCCACCGCCATTAGCGCAGCTCCCCATTGAAATGACATATTTAGGATCAGCCATTTGATCATAAACCCTTCGCATTGCTGGCGCCATCTTGTTGGTAAGAGTTCCGGCAACTATCATTAAATCGGCTTGTCTTGGGCTAGGTCTAAACAAAAAGCCAAATCTATCCATGTCATATCTACTGGCAGCTGCTTGCATCATTTCTACAGCGCAACAAGCAAGGCCAAACGTCATTGGCCAAAGAGAGTTTGATCTTGCCCAACCAATTAAATCATCAACTTTAGTCAATACATAACCACGATCTGATAATTCTTGCTCAAAGAAACTATCTTGATTAATCAACTTTTTTGTCATAAAATACACTTAATTCAGTTCAAAAGACTGTATTATTACTCCCACTCAAGAGCGCCTTTTTTCCATTCGTAAATAAAACCAAACGTTAATACTAATAAAAATACCATCATTGACCAAAAGCCAAATTGACCAATAGATTTTAAATTAATCGCCCATGGTATTAAAAAAGCTATTTCTAAATCAAAAATAATGAATAATATCGCCACTAAGTAAAAGCGAATATCAAATTTTCCTCTAGCATCTTCAAATGCATCAAACCCACATTCGTAGCTGGAGAGTTTATTTTCACTTGGCTTTTCAGTTGCAAGAATTTTAGGTAAAATGATAACTACAACAGATACTAATGTTGCTATTCCAAAGAAAACAACAATTGGTAAATATTCGCCTAAAAACTGAGAACTTGGCTGCATGATATTTGTCAATTTTATTGCCATATTAGTATAGTAGCTACACTATATATCACTTTATATCAATGGTAATCTGATATAAAGCAGATAAACCAGTTAACCGGTGTATATTTTGTAACAATAATCGTGCATAATTTTTATATTCAAATTGCTAGCTTTATTAATTATAATCATAGCAGGCTTTGATGCTGCAAAGTAAAGAATTGCTCAACAAAATCGTTTTTTAGCAAAAAAGTACAAATTGATAGATAATTTTTGCCAGTTTTTTGACTTCAGAACGGGTTTTTATGGATCAGAAGAATCACTAGTGATAGAATTAACCCTAGTGTAAAAGTAAAGGTGGTTTTAGGTATGTCTTTTAGTTTCAATATTTTTCTCCTTTTAGTAGTGTCGGTTATTGCGTTTCTTCTTATAAAAAGAATGCGTTCGTCGGGTAGTAAAAAAAATGTCCATCTATCGGTTGCAGATCAACATTCTCAGGAATTATACGATCAAGCTAGGCATAAAGAAGATGAAGACAAAAGCCTAACTCTTCAAGAAAAAATAGAACTTTCTTGGGCATTTTTGACAAATATTACAGAGCAAGTGATGAATCGTTTTTCTGCTCAAGATCAGAAAAAAGTTGAAGATGCTGGCCAAACCTTAACCAAAAATGGAGCAAAATATCAACATAACGTTAATCGGGAAGCTGATATTGTTAAGGCTGTAATTAAAACACGAGTTAAAGAACAAAACAAAGATCAGTCATTATCTAGATAATCTGAGATTCGTAATACTCCATACCTAATTATTTTAGACCTCTTGGGAAACTAATTTCTAATAGCAATTTATATGTCAAAGCGGTACTCAAATCCTCACGTACTTTAGTACGCTGCGGTTTTCCGTTCCGGTTCTCCTTTAAATTTCTTGTTATAAATTAGTTTCCCAAGAGGTCTAATATCATTTTCTAAATGAAATGAGAAAAATCAATTGCAGGGCGGCCTTGCGGAGAGTAATTTTCGTTTCTATATTAAAACTTCAGAGTTTTAACGCAGGAATTAGCTAATGTCTGCTTGCTTTATTATGCGCATAAAAACATTATCTTTTCTGATAAAGTGGTGATAAAAAGCTGCTCCGATATGCATTAATATCATTGCTATAAATCCCCGGATGGCTGTTACGTGTATCGTATGAAAAAGAGTTGATAGTTCTTCATTTTTTTCAAGTCCAGGAATTACAAATAGGCCAAAAACTGGTATATCATGTGCTCCAAATCTAGACATCATAACACCACTAATTGGCATTATAAGCATGAAAATATATAGCAATAAATGTCCTGATTTAGCAGCAAGTTTCATTATGTTTGGTAGGCCTGCTGCTGGTAGCACCACCTTATTAGACAACCTCCAAATGATTCTTAAAACTACGAGGGATAATACAATTACGCCAAAAGCTTTATGCATGCCATATAATTCAAATTTCTCTGGGGATGGTTCCAGGGAGCTCATAAAAAAACCGACAGATATCAGTCCAATTATTGAAAAAGCTATTACCCAGTGCAGAATTCTGGCAATCAAACCATAAGAATTTTCAGTGTTTCTTAGCATACTTATCTTCTGAGGTCATTGTATCGTTAATTTCGAACTAGTATTAATTAGAGTATATTTTTTTTGCATAAGCAATTGATTTAAGTCGGCTGCAGACTTTTTCAAAAGTAAAGCGTGGTAAAATTTCTTCACTATCGATCTCAAGGTAATAATTTTTTGATTTAATAGAAAAAGAGGGTGACCTGAAGCTGGGACCATCAATTTCTTCAGCTATTTGTAAGAAATGGCCAATAATTTGACTTCTGGCATAATCTTCTTTGGTGAGTAGCTTTTTTGAAATTTTAACTAGATGGTTATCTGGTTTATAATTAGACGCATAAGCAATAGCTAGAGCAAGCATCAGCCGAACTTGATGTTTAAATGGAATCTCTGAAGATAGTATAAATTCAGTAAGAGCAGTCGGAGGAAGCGTGTTATCAAATTTACGTTTTAAACTCATAAGCATGATGGCAAATTTTAGGATCGTCATACTAATATCACTTTTCCCTGCTACGGATTCTAGAATATCATGATAGCTATTAAAATCTGTTTTAGTACTATCGTAATTACAAGTATATTTTACTTTTTCTTCAACAATATCTTTATGTCTATCAGCTTCGCTTAATAATTCTACTCTTACTCCTTCTTTGAGTCCAAAGGTAGAAACAATGATTTTCTCTGGTTTAAACACTTCAATCATTGCTTCAGCTACCAACAATGCGTTGCTATTAATTTTTCGTTTACCTAGTTTGCTTTTTGTATTGTTTGAAGAGAATTTTAGTTTTTTTAAATAGCTCGAAAATTCTTCCGATAGTATCTCGAGATTATGCAGATTTTTTATAGGATATTCTGTAAAATCTATATATAATCGGCCGATAAATCGTAGAGCTCCTCCTATAAGATAAAGGTTTTTATAAGCCTGGTTACCAAATCTTTCTAAGATTATTTGGATTATTTCATTTTTATTCGTAATGTTACGGGTTGTAATGATTTTAGTTCCAAGCTCAAGCGATTCGAGTTTTCCTATCTGGCCGTTTTCCACTTCCACTAGCTCTAAGCTACCGCCGCCCAGATCAGCTGCAATACCTACGCTATCAGATATACCACTGATTAACCCTTGCGCAGTTAACTTGGCTTCCTCTTCGCCAGTGATCACTCTGATATTAAAGTGATATTTCTTTTTTATAAATGAGATAAATTCATTGGCTCTTGGGTGATCTCTAAGAACAGCTGTGGCAACACAATTAATATCTGTAACTTCTAGCTTTTTGAAGACATGTAAGAGGTATTGAATAGAAAGATATGATTGATGTTTTATATCAAATGATTCATTTGATAGCAGGCTAAGAATATCGTTCTTGAATTTATTATTAAATATTTCAGGAGCACCAAGTGTATTGTCTTCATAAACAACAGCTCTTATGGCATTGTAGCCAATATCCATTATTGCACAGCGCATGTGTATTTCTTTTTTTTTAATAAGCTAGGAAAGATTCAAGTCCTCCTGCTACAAATCTACGCCTGTTCTTCAGCATCTTTAGCTTCGCTGGTTTTCGCACTTTTTGGGTCGAAAGGCGTTTGTGTTGGTATAAATGTAGGTGGTAAAAGTCTTTTTGTAAAGAACTTATCTTCAAAATACTTAATTTTCTGTGATCTAATTGGGGGAAAAGATTCAATTAGTACGATCTGATCATCACGATCTAATTGAATAACTTCTTGAGGAAGTAATAACGCTCGTGATACATTTGAAACATTTTGAGTTCTTGTTGAAACGTTCAAATCAAAGAATAATGGCTTGTTATAAGAAGTTTGTTCTACTGTTTTATTGCCGCACAATTGTGAAATTAGATTTGCAGTTTCATAGTTATTGGCTGCGAAAGTAATACGGAATGTTGAATTTGATAAGAAGGAGTTCATTCCTGTTTCCTCGTAAGCTCCCTTAAGCTGCTGAGTATCTTGGATAATTAAGAACAAGCGGACTCTGTAACCCCTAAAATAAGCGATACCAGCTTTTATTTGTTCCATTTTTCCAAGTGTTGGAAATTCATCTAGTAAAAACATTACCCCATAGGGCTCTTCTTTTATATCGGGCATTTTGCGACTTAAGAATTCACTGGCTTGTTGATAAAAGATTTGCATCAATTTCTGCAATCTTTGAATGTTATCTGGAGTTAAGCCAACAAATACAGTAGTTTTTTTCTTTTTAAATTCCATGATATTGAAATCTGAGGAAGCTGTTGCCGCATCGATCAATGGATTCGCCCATAACTCAAGAGAAGAGTTCATCGTTGAAATGACCCCAGAACGTTCTTTATCAGCTTTTTGTAAAAATGCAGCAATATTCATATAAGCAACAGGATGCATAACTTCACCTAGTACATCCAAAGCTACAGCAAGGTTATAAACCACATCGTCACTACGCATAGTTCTTACAACTTCACCAAATGATTTAACCTTAGTTTCATCGGCAATAAGGTAAAGTACTACACCTAAAAATAGACTTCTTGCTTCATTTTCCCAAAACTCTTGCTTTGGCAGTATTAAATTAGCAATTTTTTGTACGTCATCTACCATCTGTCCAGGTTTGCTACTTACCCAATCGATAGGGTTATAACAATTAGTAACTCCATCGGGATTTGAAGGTTCCCATACATAAACTTCCTGACCATTTTGAGCTCTCCAGCCACTAGTTAAAAGGTGGTTTTCAAGCTTAATATCATGCACAATCACAGAATGTTCCCAAAAGAGTAAATTTGGAATTACGAACCCGACCCCCTTGCCTGATCCTGTAGGAGCGAATAACAAAGCGTGCTGAAAGCCATCTGCGCAAAAATAGCCAATAGGGTCTTTTCCTAGAAGCATGCCATGCGTTGCTCTTAAATTAGCTCTTTCTATGTCTGCTTGCGTTGCCCAGTCAGCTGAACCATATACAGCTTCTTTTGGTAAGAAAAACTCAAGAGTCTTTATCCTGGTAAAGTTCTTCACATAGAACAACGTAACAAACGATAAAGGAGCTATTAACGCTAGCACTAGTTTTATTTTTATGTAATCATAAGCTTCAAAACTTAGCTTTGTCCAGGAGTGTAAAAGCCAAGAGGCCCATTTATAGGCTATTGCAATTGCATTTAAATCTAAACCAATTGCTCTGTATTCATTAGTTATAAAGGATATAATAAGGCCGCTTGTCCACAAGGTGCAAATGAGCACAAATGGATGGATTACTATATGACCAAAGATTGTTCTAGCTTTTTTTAGAATCTTATTAAACACTAATTTTCTCCTTTCATTCCTTTGAAGTATATCTCAGAAACAAATCGTTTGCCCCCCGTACCACGTTTTAGCTGAACCACTATATCAACAACAGCTAAAATGTATTTCTTAATTTCATCTGGCGGCATTCCAAGGCCAGCTTGCATAACCATTAGCTTCAACTGCTCTAAAGCCATTGAAGGAGCATCTGCGTGCAATGTCGATATGGAACCTGGGTGACCAGTATTAATTGCTCTTAAAAAGCTGAACGCTTCTGCTCCTCGAAGTTCACCAACAATTATTCTATCTGGGCGCAAGCGCAAGCAAGCTTCAATAAGATCTTGAGTTGTTACTTTTGCTCTTCCTTGGCCGCCCTTAGAGGCTAATAAATGAACTTTGTTTGGATGGTTGTGTAACTGCACTTCTCTAGCATCTTCAACTGTAATTAATCTTTCATGAGTTGGAATTTCACCGAGTGCAGCATTGGTAAAAGTAGTTTTTCCTGTAGATGTACCACCACTAATTACTATATTCTTTTTACAAAGTACTGCATGTCTTATAAACTCTTTAATTTTCTTTTCTTTTAAGTAGTTACATAATATTGCATTGTTTTCATCAACCATTTCTTCTGTAGAAGTATTATCAAATGCTCCCATTTTAGCGTATGCATCAAGAGAAAGATGCATCGTTGAACCTTTACGTATTGCAAAAGCTGCTAAATTTGGTTCAACAGCTGGGGGGAATACTATCTGAATACGATAGCCATTAGGTAAAGTCGCTGAAAGCAAGGGATTTTCTTCGGAAATTTTCTGATCGGTAGATTGAGCGACCAACCTTCCTAAACCAAGTAAATGATCAATATCAACTTCTGGTATTAATTCTAATCGTTGATCTCCTTTCTTCTCAACCCACGCTTCACCAGGCTTGTTAATCATCAGCTCATTAACACCTTCTTCAGCGAAGATATTTTTAAACGGCAGAAGATAAGTCTCTAGTGCAGCAAAACTCATTTTATTGACCTCGATTTACTAATAGCAGCTTTTGGAAATTTATAATCTTTATTTACATAGATCTGTACAACTGTTCCTTGGTCTATGGTGATAGTAGGCTTAAATTCCTGCTCTTCAAGAAGCTCTTTTACTGTGTCAGAGACATCTGTAAAGGCTTGCTTAGAAGCCTCCTGAGCTTTGCTTTGTTCAACATTGGCAGTTGTATTTTGTATTAAACCATCAGAAGAAGCATTAATAGTGCTCATAAGAGAAGTAAGTTTTGCTGTATCAGTGGCTGTTGCATCAGCTGCCAAAGTATTGCAAGCTGTATTGATTTGTGTAAATGTTGTGGAAGTTTTATCCTCTATTGCTGCAAGTGCAGTGGCACAAATTTGCACTCTTTTTTGACCATCAGTCAGGATTGCTGTAGTAGGTTGTGTGAAAATACCGTTCGCTATGTTTTTTACATTAGTGGCTGTAAGATTACGGTTGGCAGCAGCTTGAGAGTTTATTTGGGGCTTAACCAGCGAATCAATAGTCTTTGCTAATACAACGTTGAATACAGATCTTAAAACTGCATTAGAAAATCTCTCTCTGAATTTATTATCTACTCGGCCTTGGTTGCCTTTCCTTCCAAGATGATCTACTCCTGCACCGCTTAAGTTCAAAGTATACCCAGTTGTAAGGTCTATTCTTGTCCACTCAATAGAAATTCGTCCATATGAACCATCAATTCCGGTAGCATAACTACCAAAAACTCTAGAACCTTTTGGCAGTAAAATATTTTTACCCCACTCGGAATATATGTCTTTAGTAATTATTGCGCGTATTTCTCCTCCAAGATCAGTGTTAAGTGCGGTTTCAACAATTGCATCAATGATTTTGCCACGTCCTAAAACCAGATTCATATCTCCGCGATGAACAAAATCAGTTTCTTGCTGAAGTTGTTCAGCAGACTTAGTTTGAGGCGTTCCAGCTACGAGTACTATTGCAGATTTTCGTTTTGCTTCTAGCTTTTTTTGTGTGTCATCATCTCGTACTTTCCCAAATGGAAGAGTAGGGGAGGATGTTATGTCGGGTGTTGGCAATACTTCCGAGCTAGCAGACGGTAAAGAAGGTAAAGCTTCTCCTGCTAAGGGCAAAGCCTCAGCGTCCGATGGAGGTGGAGGCGGAGGTGTCGGATCTTCTAAGCGTGGAGGAGCTGGTAATGTCGGAATTGATGGAATATCACTATCAGCTGCTACTTGAATGGGCTTAGCTACCTCAGTTGGAGTTGGGGTATTATCTTTATTTTTATCTACATCTGATGAGTTAATAAATAAGTTAAAAAATAGATAAGCAAATACGGCAATGACGCCAACGAGTATTAATATACTTTGTTTTGGATTAGTAGCAACTTGTGATAGCTCTTGATCAACTTCTGGCGATCCTTTATTGCTACCGTCAATTTGTCCCGGCACGTTATCTTTTGACATAAATTACCTAGATTTTTTTGGGTACTGAAACCTAATGACATACACTAAATCCTTTTCTTCACCATCTTCAAGTTCTTTGGAAACAATGTCGAATTGATATGTTCTCTTGTCAGTAATAATTGTCATATTGGTTCTAATGTCACGTTCCATAGGTTTTATAAACAATCTATTCCCTAAAGGTGTTATCTTCCATGCGTAAGAGTCGCCTAAAGTAATGGTTTCAATGGTTTCGCCTTTGCCAAACTCAATATGCGATTGAAATCCATAATGAAGAACAAGAAGATAAACTTCATTAGGGCTATAAAAATATGTTTTTATCCTGCTGTCAGTTGTTAAAGAACTGTCATCTCCTAAAGCGACCTTATTTGAGCAAGTAAAAATTAACAACATGGTTAAAAATATTCTAACTACTATCATCGTCCATCCTATATCCGGTTACTTGAAAACCTACTGGATTGACATCTTTGTCGTTTTCCGTCAATTCCATAGGCAAATACTGAAATTCCACTACTGCTATTTTGTTAAAAACCTTCATCGCTCCAGCAGTTTCATTTATTGAGAATCGCATAATATATTTTTTGTCAGCTAATTTTGACCACGACTTAACCACCAAATATGTTGTATTTTTTTGACCATATTTAATGGTTGGGTCAACTGCCTCATTTTTTAAATAGCCTCTATAGTCCCAGTAAATTGAGTTTGCCGACAGTAATCTAACCACTCTTTTTGCTTCTGTGCTAAAATCAACAGGATTGTAGGTTTCTCTTGCTATGATATATTTTTTGATAAAATACTGAGCAAGGGCTTCATTCCCACTTAGGACAGTAGATGTAAGTGGATTTACAACTTTTGCTATTCCAGTTGTATCGTCAATTTGTATAACAAATGGATCAAATCTTTTTGTATTTATTACGTAAGCTACTACGCCAATTGATACTATTGACAAACAAAGTAAAACTAACAGCAATAAAAACAACAAATTTCGCTGAACTGTTATGTTGTCATGACGTTCTTCATACCAGTTTTTGAGTTGCTTTATTTCTTGAGACCCAGCTTCTTCGTCAATAGGAACGGTTACTGTGTTCGGTTCATTTTTTTTGAACTTATTAAGTAGATCAGTAATTTTGATCATAGCTAACCAAATACACCCAATATATATTACGTTACTAAATTTTATACATCACCATTATGTAGCAGCTATAGCCGTAAAATAAATAAAAAGATCGTATAGGAATGAATTCGCAATACTTTTTTTATCTCGAGTTGCTTTTAGAGCGCGCAGAGATGAATAATAGTATTTATATTGTCATAGACTTATTCATCTTTTTCTAAATTTAAGGGCTCAATATAATCTTTCTAACTATATAACAAGTGAAAAATTATACTGGCTGCATTAGAGGCATTTAAGCTCTCTACTTTATCGGAGATTGGTATTTTTGTAAGAAAATCACATGATTCGGAAGTAAGTTTGCGCATCCCCTTCCCTTCTGAGCCTATAATTACAGCTACTTTATCAATATCTACTACTTCTTTTAAGCTATTTTGGCCCTCAGAGTCGAGTCCTACAATCCAGAAGCCTTTGTTTTTTAGTGCCTCTATTGTGTGTTTGATGTTTGTCACTTTTGCTATTTGCACCAGCTCTAGGCAGCCAGAAGCTGCTTTTGCAATAGAAGCATTCTCATCTGGGGCGTTATCTTTAGGTAATATTACTTTGTCTATATTAAAAGCTGCCGCGCTCCTGATAATTGCTCCAATATTTTGAGGATCCGATATTTGATCTAATATGACGACTCTATCTTTAGTTGGATAGAATTTTAATTCATCTATGTGGTTCTTAAAAATAGTAGTAACAAATGCGATTACTCCTTGGTGTGGTTGATCTTTACCAATTTTTTTTATAATAAAGTCGTTTTGTACTATTTCTATATCGTGATTTTTTAGCTTATTTTTATATTCATCTGCAAATTTCTGTAGACAAAATATTTTCTCTACTAGGCGATTACTATTTTTTGTAGCTGCTAAAACAGCATGAATACCATACATATAGTATTGGAATCTATTTAAAACGTTCGTTTTCTTCTTAATACGCATAATACCTAAGTTTTTACTCAAAAATGTTCTTGACATAAACTACTATTTATTATAGAAACTTACAACTAAACATTTTCGATATATCGCCCTGAAGGGTATAAAAAAGCTTGAGATCGACGCTTTTTAAATTAGCACTTAGAATTAGTGCTTGCGTTTAATGCTCGAGTGGTTTATTTTGCTGTAGGTTTTATCAGGAGGGGTGGCCGAGTGGTCAATGGCAGCAGACTGTAAATCTGCCCGCGTATGCGTTCGAAGGTTCAAATCCTTCTCCCTCCACCACTTGTTACTTGTGGTCTAGGTGAGTATTGCGGGTGTAGCTCAATGGTAGAGTCCCAGCCTTCCAAGCTGGCTGCGTGGGTTCGATTCCCATCACCCGCTCCATAAGCTGTAAGATAGCTGTGGAGTTTAAGCTGATGATGTTAAAGGTGAGTTATTAAGTAATTTTTAGTTGTTGAACTTATATTATATATTTTTAGGAGAAAACTTTATGGCAAAAGCAAAGTTTGAGCGGAATAAACCGCACTGTAACATAGGAACTATTGGTCACGTTGATCATGGTAAAACTTCTCTTACAGCGGCGATTACTAAAGTTCTGGCAAAAAAAGGTCAGGCAAAAGAGTCAAAATATGATGAAATAGATGGTGCTCCAGAAGAAAAAGCAAGGGGTATTACGATCTCAACTGCGCACGTCGAGTATGAAACAGGGAATAGACACTATGCTCACGTAGACTGTCCTGGACACGCTGATTATGTAAAAAACATGATCACTGGGGCTGCGCAAATGGACGGAGCGATACTTGTTGTGTCGGCTGCTGATGGTCCAATGCCGCAAACTAGAGAGCATATTCTTTTAGCTCGTCAGGTTGGTGTACCTTCGCTTGTTGTATTCTTAAACAAAGTTGATCAAGTAGATGATGAAGAGCTTTTGGAATTGGTAGAAATGGAAGTAAGAGAACTTCTTTCTCTTTATGAATATCCAGGTGATGACATCCCAATTATCAGAGGTTCTGCACTTAATGTTCTTAATGGTACTGATGAACAATGCATTGAAGAGCTTATGAACGCTGTTGATTCTTATATTCCTCAGCCAGTGCGTGAACTTGATAAGCCATTCTTGATGCCAATAGAAGATGTGTTCTCTATTTCAGGTCGTGGCACTGTTGTTACTGGCAGAATTGAGCAGGGTGTAGTTAAAGTTGGTGAAGAGCTTGAAATTGTTGGTATTAAAGCTACTGAAAAAACTATTTGTACGGGTGTTGAGATGTTTAGAAAACTTCTTGATTCTGGTCAAGCTGGAGATAATGTTGGAGTACTTCTTCGTGGTACAAAAAGAGAAGACGTGTATAGAGGTCAGGTTTTAGCTAAACCTGGTTCAATTACTCCGCATACTGAATTTGAAGCTGAAATCTATGTTCTTAATAAGGAAGAAGGTGGTCGTCACACTCCGTTCTTTAAGAATTATCGTCCACAGTTCTATTTTAGAACTACTGACGTTACTGGTGAAATCGAATTGCCAGCTGGTAAAGAAATGGTAATGCCAGGCGATAACACGAAAATTACTGTTAAGATGATTTCTCCGGTTGCTATGGATGAAGGTTTGCGTTTTGCGATTCGTGAAGGTGGTAGAACTGTTGGTGCTGGTGTTGTATCAAAAATTCTGAAGTAAATAATATGGGCGCCCTAGGTTTTGGGCGCTATATTTGGAGTTGGCGCCTCTTTTGGGGCTTGTACTTGGGCTGTTTTAAATAAAGGATAATATGAATAATCAGAGAATAAAAATCAAACTGAAGTCTTTTGATCATCGTTCACTTGAGCATGCGACGAGCGAGATTGTTAGTGCGGTTAAGCGTACTGGCGCGGATGTTAGTGGTCCAATTCCTCTTCCTCGGCATATCGAAAGATTTACAGTTATAAGAGGACCTCACATTGATAAGAAATCTAGAGAACAGTTTGAGATTAGGACTCAAAAAAGGTTAGTGATTATTAATTACCCTACCCCGCAAACTGTCGAGGCTTTGAGAAAAGTTGACTTACCAGCTGGTGTTGATGTTGAAATTAAATTGGTGGGTGCTTAAAGATGAGAACAGGTTTGGTCGCAAAAAAATTGGGCATGAGCTCAATGTTCACCGAGCAAGGTGAAAGAATTACACTTACATTTTTGCAGCTTGAGGATTGTCAAGTAGTTGGTCAAAAGACCGACTCTAGAGACGGATACAATGCTGTTGTTTTGGGCTCTACTTTGAGAAAGCCTTCTAAAGTTTCGAAGCCAATGAGGAAGGTTTTTGCTGATGCAAAAGTTGAGCCAAGGGCTTTATTAAAAGAGTTTAGAGTTTCTGAAAGTAATTTGCTTGATGTTGGTTGTGAGATGAAAGCGAGCCACTTTAGAATTGGTCAATTTGTTGATGTTACAGGTAAATCAATTGGTAAGGGTTTTGCTGGTGTGATGAAAAGGCACAATTTTAGAGGCTTAGAAGCGTCGCATGGTGTTTCTGTATCGCATCGTTCTCACGGTTCAACGGGTCAGTGTCAGGATCCTGGTAAGGTGTTTAAGGGTAAGAAGATGGCTGGTCACATGGGTGATGAGAACGTGACTATTCAAAACTTACGAATTGTAGAAGTGGACGATGAGAAAGGAATAATTATTGTTTCTGGAAATGTGCCTGGATCGAAGGGTAAATACGTGTCGATCAAAGATGCCGTTAAAAAAGCGGTCACTGCATAGTTTTGGATATTGGGTTGAGTGAAATTAGGTAAAAATTTATGAAAGCTGATTTGGTAAGTCTAGAAAATCAAGTTGTTGGCGAAGTGTCGCTAAGCGAGGCCATTTTTGGACTAGAAGCAAGGGAAGATATTGTTAAAAGAGTTATAGATTGGCAAAGGGCTAAAGCAAGAAGCGGAACTCACTCTGTTAAAACGGTAGGTGAAGTTTCTGGTTCGAACAAAAAGCCTTTTAAACAAAAGGGAACTGGTAACGCGAGGCAAGGTAATGCTCGAGGGGTTCAGCGTCGTGGTGGTGGTGTAGCTCATGGCCCACAAGTAAGATCTCATGAAACGAGTTTACAGAAAAAAGTTAGAAAGTTAGGCATGAGACATGCTCTTTCAATAAAATTAGCTGCGGGTGCGCTTCATTTTGTTGATTCTGTGGAAATGAAACAGCCAAAAACTGCTGAGCTAGTTAAGGCGCTTGCTAATTTTGGTGGTGGTAGATTTTTTCTGATCGATGGAGCATCTTTAGCTTCAAAAAACTTGAAACTATCGGCTGCGTCAGCAATTAATACCTGTGTGGTACCAGTAATTGGTGCGAATGTTTATGACATTATAAGAAGTGATCATGTGTTGATATCTAAAGATGTGCTACCGCTTCTAGAAGAGAGGTTGAAGTAATGACAACGAAGATTAAGTATGATTTGATAAGAAAACCTATAATAACTGAGAAATCAACAATTCTTGGTGAGTACGGTAAGTATGTTTTTGAAGTTTCTCCAAGTAGCAATAAACCTTCGATAAAAAAAGCTATCGAAGAGATTTTTGGAGTTAAAGTAAAAGCTGTAAATGTTCTAAACCAGAAGGGTAAGGTTAAGAGATTTAGGGGTATTATTGGTCGTAGATCTGATGTAAAGAAGGCGATTGTTACTTTAGAAAAAGATCACACCATAGATTTAGCTGGAGGTATTAAATAATGGCCTTAAAGAAATATAATCCAACTACACCATCGCAAAGAGGTTTAGTTCGAGTTGATAAAAGCGATTTATGGAAAGGTGGTCCGCTTAAGCAATTAACGGAAGGTATTTCTAAAACTGGTGGCAGAAATAATCGTGGTAGGATTACTTCTCGTCATATAGGTGGTGGACATAAAAAACTTTACAGACTTATTGACTTTAAGAGAAATAAGTTTGATAGTGTGGCAACCATTGAGCGTATTGAGTATGATCCCAACAGGACGGCTTATATAGCATTGATCAAATACGAAGATGGAGAGCTATCTTATATTCTAGCTCCGGCCAAGTTGAATCTGGGTGATAAGATAGTTTCTGGTAATGGTGATGTGGATATAAAAATTGGAAATTGTCTTCCTTTAAAAAATATTCCAGTTGGTACGATTATACATAATGTTGAGATGAAGCCTGGTAAAGGTGGTCAAATTGCAAGATCAGCTGGAGCTTCGGTAAGTCTGGTTGGAAAGGATTCTGGTTATGCTCAGCTTAAATTGGCTTCCGGCGAGCTGAGAATTGTCCCGCTTAGTTGTATGGCAACTATTGGTACATTATCTAACGCTGATAAGAAAAATACGATTGTTGGTAAAGCTGGAAGAAACAGATGGCTTGGCAGACGTCCTCATGTTAGGGGAGTAGCGATGAATCCTGTCGATCACCCACATGGTGGTGGTGAAGGTAAGACTTCTGGAGGTCGTCATCCAGTTACTCCTTGGGGTAAGCCTACTAAAGGTAAAAAGACTCGTAAAAATAAACTTACATCTAAGTTTATATTGAAAAGAAGAACAAAAAAATAGGTGAATGAAATATGGCACGTTCGGTATGGAAAGGTCCTTTTGTTGATGGGCACTTGTTAAAAAAAGTGCAAAAATTGATAGAAGGAGGTAATAAAGAAATTATCAAAACTTGGTCGAGAAGGTCAACAATTTTGCCAATGTTTGTTGGTTTTACATTTGCTGTTCATAATGGTAATAAATTCATACCAGTTACGGCTACAGAAGAAATGGTTGGTCAAAAGCTTGGTGCATTTTCTCCAACTCGTACTTATCACGGGCATGGTGCGGATAAAAAAGCGAAAAGAAAATAGGTGCAAAGAAAATAATGAGTAATTTATCAGCAAGGGCTTCGATTATACGTTTAAGGACTAGTTCTCAAAAATTGAACTTAGTTGCGGCTGTTATTAGAAATATGAAAGTTTCGGATGCGTTGGTGCAGCTTACATTTTCGCCGAAGCGTATAGCTATTGATGTAAAAAAATGTTTGCAATCTGCTATTGCTAATGCAGAAAATAATATGGGATTAGATATTGATAATCTTGTGGTAAGTTCAGCTACTGTTGGTAACTCTATAGTGATGAAGAGATTTAGAGCTAGAGCAAGGGGCAGAGGGGCTAAGATTGTTAAGCCGTTTAGTAACTTGTATATAACAGTATCCGAAAGAGAGGAGAAATAATATGGGACAGAAAGTAAATCCCCATGGTTTTAGAGTAGGGCCAACATTATTTAAGGGTTGGGAGTCTGTGCTTTATGCAGAGAAGGATTATGCTGAAAAATTGTTACAAGATTTAAAGGTTAGATCACTAATTATTAAAAAATATAAGCTTGCTCAAGTGAGTAGGGTAATAATTCAAAGGCCTAGTAATAGTATTGTTGTTAATATTCATGCTAAAAAGCCTGGAATGATAATAGGAAAAAGTGGAGCTGATATTGAAAAACTAAAGCGTGATGTACAAAAAATTACGTCAGCCGAAGTGTTTATTAATATCCATGAAGTTAAAAAACCTGGAATTGATTCTATTATTACGGCTCAAACAATTGCTCAGCAGTTAGAGAGTCGTGTGTCGTTCAGAAAAGCGATGAAAATGGCTATTCAAAATTGTTTTAAACAAGGTGGTAAGGGTATTAAGGTTGCGGTGTCTGGTCGTTTGGGCGGTGCAGAGATTGCAAGAACCGAGTGGTACAGAGAAGGTAGAGTTCCTTTGCATACATTACGTGCGGATATTGATTATGGTACAGCTGAAGCTTTGACTACGTATGGTATTATTGGCGTCAAAGTGTGGATATATAAAGGCGAATTTACTCAGCAGCCTAGAAGATAATTATTAATATTAGATTGGAAGATTAAAATGTTAGCTCCAAAAAGGCAAAAATTTAGAAAAGCTCATAAAGGAAGAGTTTCTTCGAAAGCAAAGAGTGGAACTATGCTCAACTCTGGTATGTTTGGTTTGAAGTCACTAGATGGATTACGTGTTACAGCCAGGCAAATAGAAGCTGCTCGTCGTGCTGCGGTAAGACATATGAAGAGGCAAGGTAAGTTTTTTATTAGGATTTTCCCGGATTTACCTGTGTCTAAGAAGCCAAATGAAGTTCGTATGGGTAAAGGCAAGGGTTCTCCTGAGTATTTTGCTGTAAGGGTTTCTCCTGGAAGAATTATGTTTGAAATTGATGGAGTAAATGAGGATGTAGCAAGAATAGCTTTAGAGCTTGCTGCTGCAAAGTTACCGGTTAGAACAAAAATAGTACAAAGATATGAGTGATAAAGAATTTACATCAAAGGCTCTTGCGGGTTTGAGTGTTGAGAAATTAAGGGAGAAAGTTGTTTTTCTAAAAAAAGAACTTTTTAATTTGAGATTTCAGAAAACTTTAGGGGAACTAACAAATACAACGAGATTTTCTAGAGCAAGAAAAGATATTGCTAGAGTAAATACTGAGTTAACAAAAAGAAAAGCCGGAGGCTCGAAATAGATGCCTAAAAGAATTTTACAAGGCACAGTTGAAAGTGCAACAAACAACAAAACGGTTTTAGTAAAAGTGGAAAGAACTTTTACACATCCTTTGTACAAAAAGACCGTAAGGAAATCTACTAAATATGCTGCTCATGATGAAAATAATGAGTGCAAAGTTGGGGATAAAGTAAAGATCGAAGAATGCAGACCTATCTCCAAGACTAAGTCTTGGATGGTAATGGAGAAATAAGTCGTTGACTTTTCGGGGCATTTTCTGTATTTTGTCCTTTGTTTAATGTTATATGAATTGGAAGTTTTGAATTATGATTCAGATGCAGAGTATGCTTGATGTTGCAGATAACTCAGGTGCAAAAAAAGTGATGTGTATTAAAGTCCTTGGTGGCTCTGCTCGTATGATATCCGGTTGCGGTGATATTATTGTGGTATCAATAAAGTCAGCATCTCCTGGTGGCAAAGTGAAGAAGGGCGAAGTACATAGAGCGCTTATTGTTAGAACAAAGAAGGGTGTAAGAAGACCTGATGGAAGTACGATTGTATTTGATTCTAACTCTGCTGTTCTTCTTAATAAACAAAATGAGCCTATAGGTACGAGAGTCTTTGGACCAGTTCCTAGGGAGCTGCGTGGCAGAGGCTTTATGAAAATAATTTCTCTTGCGGAAGAGGTGATTTAGATGAGTAAACTAAAAATTAAAAAAGGCGATAAAGTTAAGGTAATAACTGGTAAAAGCAAAGGCAAGATTGGAGATGTATTAAAAGTATTTCCTTCCGAGAAAAAACTAATAGTTTCTGGTGTAAATCTTGCGAAAAAACATACTAAGCCAACTCAAACGAGTGAAGGCGGTATCGTGCAGAAAGAGCTTCCTATTCATGTATCGAATGTGAGTCATATTGATCCTAAGACAAATGAAATTACAAAAGTAGGATATAAAATTCTTGAAGACGGTAAAAAAGTTAGGTTTGCTAAAAAGTCTGGTGAGATAATTTCTAAGGAAGGTAAATAATGTTGCTTAGGTTCAAAGAGCTTTACAGTAAGCAGATAATTAAAACTTTACAGGATGAGTTTAAGTATCCTAATAAACATCAGATGCCTAAATTATCAAAAATTGTGGTAAATATGGGAGTTGGTGATGCTGTTCTTGATTCGAAAGTTATCAATCACGCAATCAGTGATATGACAGCCATTACTGGCCAGAAGCCTTATACTACGTACGCCAAGAAGTCTATTGCGAGTTTTAAATTGCGCGAAGGTATGAAGCTTGGTTGTAAGGTTACTCTGAGAAGAGATAGGATGTTTGAATTCTTAGAAAGGTTAGTTCTTGTTGCTCTACCAAGGGTAAAGGAATTTAAGGGATTGTCTATTAAGAGTTTTGATGGTAAAGGTAATATTACTTTTGGTATTAAAGAGCAGATAGTTTTCCCTGAAATCAATTATGATAAAATTGATAAAATAAGGGGTATGGATATTACTATTGTAACAACTGCTAAGACAAATGAAGAGGCGAAATTGTTACTATCTGGTTTTAATCTCCCCTTCTATAATTAAAGTTTAATTAAAAGCACAAGAATATGGCAAAAATTGGATCTATAAACAGAAACGAAAAAAGAAAGAAGTTAGTAAAATCTTTTAGATTAAAAAGAGAAGCTTTATCTAGCCAAATACAAGACAAAAAGCTTCCTCTTGAGGAAAGATTTGAGTTGGTATTAAAGCTAGCCGATTTACCAAGGAATTCTGCTAAAAATAGAGTTAGAAATAGATGTGCGATAACAGGAAGACCAAGAGGTTTTCATCGTAAGATGGGATTGTCTCGTAATGTGCTTAGAGAGCTGGCTGCAAAAGGAATGCTTCCTGGTGTGATTAAGGCAAGCTGGTAAAAATAAATATTTTAAAGATTAGAGAATTATTATTATGTCGATGTCAGATAATATTGCGGATATGCTAACTAGGATTAGAAATGGTCAAAAGAGTAAGCTCCTTAACGTTGCTTTGCCTATGTCTAATCTTAAATGTGCAGTTCTTGACGTGTTGAAAAGCGAAGGTTTTATCGTTGGGTACACTAAAGATATAGAAAAAAGAGCGATTAATATTTCGTTGAAGTATTCGCGTGTTGGAGAGCCGGCAATATCTGAGGTGCATAAGGTATCTAAACCAGGAAAAAGAATTTATTCTTCAATTGAGGATTTGCCTGGTTATTTTAATAATATGGGTATTCATATTTTGTCTACGTCTCATGGTGTTATGTCTGATAGACAAGCTAAGAAAGAGAATGTAGGCGGCGAAGTAATTTGTAAAGTATTTTAGAGTTTTGTAATGTCAAGAGTAGGTAAATTACCAATCCCAGTTCCGACAGGGGTAAAGGTCGAAATCTCTGGTTTGAATGTAAAAATTCAAGGGCCTAAAGGATTTCTTGAGAAAGTTTTTGCAGGACAGATTTCTATAGAACATGTAGAAGGATCTATTGTTGTAAAACCGCTGTCAGAAGAAGCGAGAGCCATGTGGGGTACTGCGAGAAGTATTATCAATGGTATGGTTAAAGGTGTTACATCTGGTTTTACTGAAGAGCTAGAAGTTAATGGTGTTGGTTATAGAGCTTCTGTTAAGGGAAAGTATATTAACTTGACCCTTGGTAAAAGCCATAATACTAAAATTGAAATTCCTGAGGGGATTAAAGTTGAGACCCCAAAGCAAAATGTAATTATTCTTGAGTCGCATGATAAACAGAAATTAGGACAGTATATAGCTATTATCAGAAGTCAAAGACCGCCTGAGCCTTATAAAGGTAAGGGTATAAGACGCAAAGGTGAGTACGTACAGAGAAAAGAAGGTAAGAAAGGTTAATTTTAACTTTAGTTTAGAGCTAGATAAGTTTTTTAAATTAATAAAAATTTTCTTTAATATTATAGATGAATTTAGGGGTGTGAGTAGATTATGAGTTCAAGTAACCAAGCTTTCATAAGAAGAAAGCAAAGAGTAAGAACAAAGCTAAGAAAAGTATCTGACAGAAATAGATTGTCTGTCTTTAAGTCTGGGCGTCATGTTTATGCTCAAATTATAGATGACTCTACGTCAAAAACTTTGGTAGCTGCTTCAACTCTAGATAAGGAAATCAGGAAGCCAGCTAAGTCAAACTGTAATATAGAGTTTGCGATTAAAGTGGGTAAGCTTCTTGCTGATCGTGCTGAGGAAAAATCAATAAAACTTGTTGCTTTCGATAAGGGCGGTCATAAATACCATGGTGTTGTAAAAGCTCTTGCTGATGAAGCAAGAAAAAAACTGCAATTTTAATAGAGAAAACAGATGTCTAAAAATACAGATGGCGTAGTAGAAGATTTAGTACACGTAAACAGAGTGACAAAAGTTGTTAAAGGTGGACGTAACTTTTCTTTCGCAGCGATTGTGATAGTTGGCGATGAAAATGGCCGAGTAGGTTATGGGAACGGTAAGGCTAAGGAAGTGACTGAGGCTCGTGCTAAAGCTACGAAAGACGCAAGAAATAATATGATTACTGTAGCTCTATATAAAGGTAGAACGATCCATCATGATGTGATAGGAAAAAGTGGAGCGGCTAAGGTTTTGCTTAGAAGAGCTGCCCCTGGTACTGGCGTGATCGCGGGAGGACCACTGAGATCTATTTTTGGTCGTTTAGGAATAGAAGATATAGTAGCTAAATCTTTGGGTTCATCTAGTCCAAATGCTATGATTGCAGCTACGTTTGATGCTTTAAAGAATCTTAGTTCTCCTAAAGCTATCGCAGCTAGAAGAGATAAGAATATTGCGGAGTTATCTGTGAATTCTTCTGGTATTGAATCCAAATAAATTAAAATTGATAGTAGTGGCATGACCGAGATAAAAGCAAAAACTAAAACTAAAGATCAGATAAAAGTAATTCAAACGGGTAGTCCGATTGGCCGTCCTGATGCCCAACGTAGGACTTTAATAGGTCTTGGTTTAAATAAACTTGGTAGAACAAGACTGCTTGAAGATACTCCTTCGGTTAGAGGGATGGTGAGCAAAGTCAGGCACTTAGTAAGTGTAGAAACTGTATAATAAGGAATTATAGTCATGAAATTAAACACATTATTTAACATACCTGGCTCCAAAAAACCAAGAAAAAGAGTTGGTAGAGGTAACGGTAGCGGTACTGGCAGAACTTGTGGTAAAGGTGAAAAAGGTCAGAAATCTAGGTCTGGAGTTGCAATTAAAACTGAAGGTGGTCAGATGCCGTTAATTAAACGGTTGCCAAAAAGAGGTTTTAATTGTTCGAAATCTATACAATATATACCAATTAGCCTTGCTGATATTGAGGCTTTGATTTCAATGAAGCGTATTGATAGCGCTAGTAATATTAATAAAGATCTACTTGTTAGTATTGGCTATATCAAAAGTACAATGGTACCTGTTAAATTATTAGGCGGTCTTGAAAAGGTAAGTCATAAGCTTACAATCGAATTAGATGCTTGTTCAGAAGGGGCTAAAATAGTTGTTGAAAAAGCTGGTGGCAAGATATTAGTTAAAACACCGGCAAAAACTTTAGAGTTAGATAACTGATTTAGTCGTACGAAATTAAAGCTTATGGTTAGTTGTTAGCTTCTTAATTTTAAATATATAATTTTGAAGATCATAAAAACAATAAATTGATAGTCTTGAAAATTAATACCTGACGGTCAAGTTTCTTCAATATTATAACTGAATTTATAGTAACATTTATTTTTAAATTCGTATATTAAACTAGATAAGTATAATGCAAAAAACGAAAGGAGAGCTTAGTAGCAGAATTATATTCACCTTGAGTGTCTTGGTAGTTTGTAGATTTGGCTCTTTTATTCCTATACCTGGAATAGACTCTATAGCCCTCGCTAGCCTTGCACAGCAAAATCAAGGTGGCATTCTTGGTATGTTCAACATGCTTTCAGGTGGTTCTCTTGAAAGAATGTCAATTTTTGCCCTTGCAATTATGCCATATATTACGGCATCCATTGTGATTCAATTAATGACAATTGCCTACAAACCACTGGAAAATTTGAAAAAAGATGGGGAAGTTGGGCGTCGTAAAATCAATCAGCTTTCCAGATATCTTACGGTTCTATTCGCCGCTTTTCAGGCCTATGGAGTGACTTTGGGTTTGGAATCAACAATAACTCCGCATGGTCCAGTTGTGATTATTGCGCCTATGATTTTTAAAATATCAACCATTACCACTCTTGTAGTCGGAACTATGTTTTTGATGTGGCTTGGAGAGCAAATTTCATCTAGAGGAATTGGTAATGGTACTTCTTTAATAATCTTTATTGGTATTGTTTCAGGTTTGCCTAGTGCGGTAATTGGTATGTTCGAGCTGGCTCGTAAAGGTGCGATGTCACCTTTAGTGGTTATGGCTATATGTGCTGGAGTGCTAGTAATGATTACTACAATTATTTTTTTCGAGCGTGCGCAGAGAAAAGTGTTAGTGCAGTATCCAAAAAGGCAGGTGGGTAATAAGATATATGGCGGAGATTCAACGCATATGCCGCTTAAGCTTAATACCTCGGGAGTAATTCCGCCGATTTTTGCAAGCTCAGTGCTCCTATTCCCTGCGACTATTTCTGATTTTTCAGGCAAAGATTCTGAAATAATGGGGATGATTTCACGATATTTGGCTCATGGAAAACCTTTATTTATATTGCTGTATATTTCTTTAATAATGTTTTTTAGCTTTTTCTACACTGCTGTAGTATTTAATTCTGACGAAACTGCAAACAACTTAAGAAAGCATGGTGCATATGTGCCTGGTAGAAGGCCAGGTAAAAACACAGCTGAGTATTTTGATTATTTATTAACTAGGCTTACTGTTCTTGGCAGTATATATTTGTCGGTTGTGTGTATAGTTCCAGAGTTGTTAATGAACAAGTTTTCTGTTGCATTTGCTTTAGGTGGAACTAGTTTCTTGATTGTAGTTAACGTCGTGCTTGACACGTTTACACAAATACAAACTCATCTTTTTAGCTCTAGATATGAAGGACTAGTGAAGAAAATGAGGTTAAAGGAGAAATGATAAAGAAAGTCATAATTCTGATGGGCCTTCCTGGATCTGGCAAAGGAACACAAGGTGCTATTTTATCGAAAAATCTTTCTCTTCCTCATATATCTACTGGAGATATTTTTAGAAAGATGGTGCAAGAAGATAGTTCTGAATCTAAAATGCTTGCAAGTTATATGAATGAAGGTAAATTAATCCCTTCAGAACTGGTAAATAAGGTAGTTAGGAAATATATTGCATCTGACGAATGTAAAAATGGGTGCATTCTTGATGGATACCCTAGAACTTTGGAGCAGGCAGAATATTTTATTGAGAAAATAGATGCTGATATCAGTACTATATTTTTTAATCTTAGTAATGATGAAGCGATAAAGCGCATTTTGGGAAGAATAAGTTGCGTCGCATGCGGTAGGATTTACAACGAATATTTTGACAAGCCGTCGAAGAGCGGCGTGTGTGATGAATGCGGCTCAAATGAGCTACTAGCCCGTCTAGATGATGATCAGGATACGATTATTGCTAGATTAGATGAGTATAGAAAAGAAACTCTTCCTATGATCGAGTATTATAAAAAGAAAGGTAAGTTCTATATTGTAAATGCTGATCAATCAAAGCAAAAGGTCGTTGCTGAAGTGGCGTCTATTGTAAAAAAGATTTGACTTTGTTGAATATTTTTATATTATTCTGATTCTAATTATTTTTTATAAAATTGGAGAGTTTTTGTGGCAAGGATTGCAGGTGTAAATATTCCACCAAATAAGAGATTGGTGATTAGCTTGACATATATTTATGGTATAGGTCTTACTGCTTCTAGAGAAATTTGTAAAAACACAAATATTTCAGAGAGTAAAAGAGTAAAAGATCTTGATGATAATGAGCTTATTCTGCTTAGGAATGAAATTGATAAAAATTTCCAGGTAGAGGGTGATCTGAGAAGAGAAGTAAGTTTGAATATCAAGAAAAAGAAAGATATTCGTAACTATCAAGGTCTAAGACATATCAGAAGATTACCAGTTCGTGGTCAAAATACGCATTCTAATGCTAGAACAAGAAAAGGTAAGGCTGTTGCTATTGCTGGTAAGAAAAAATAATTTAAGGATATAGATATAATGAGTCCAATAAATAAATCCAAAAAGAAAAAGAAGAATATTAGCTTAGGTATTGTTCATATTAAGGCAACCTTTAATAATACTATAGTTACAGTCACTGATATCCAAGGTAACGTTATTGCTATTTCTACTGCTGGTTCGCATGGATTTAAGGGGGCAAAAAAAGCTACTCCTTATGCAGCTCAAATCACAGTTGATAAGGTTGCAGAAGAAGCAAAAGAGCATGGGCTGAAAACTGTTTCGATAAGAATTAAGGGAGCTGGTTCTCAAAGAGAATCTGCGATGAGAGCAGTATTTAGTCAGAATTTTGTGGTGACTTCCATAACAGATGTATCAGGTGTAGCTCACAATGGTGTGAGACCTCCTAAGAGAAGAAGAGTATAAGTGTAGATTTTAAGGAAAGACATTATGTTATCACGGAATAAAAATTGGAGTTCATTGATTAAGCCGTCAAAAATTACTTATGAAGGTAAGAACGATGATAATAATGTTGCCAATATAATTATTGAACCACTTGAGCGCGGCTTTGGTTTGACTATTGGTAACGCTCTTAGGAGAGTATTGCTTTCATCGCTTCAAGGTGCTGCAATTACAGCTGTTAAGATCCCTGGAGTAGTTCATGAGTTTTCAGCAAAATCTGGAGTAAAAGAGGATCTAATTGATATAATTCTTAACCTTAAGAAAGTTGCAGTTAAGATTCATTCATCTGAAAAAAAGACATTACGTATTAATGTTAAAGGACCTTGCGTGGTTACTGCTGGCATGATTGAAACTGGATCAGATGTTGAGATTTTAAATCCAGATCAGATGATTTGTACACTATCTAAAGATGTAGAGCTTGAAATGGAGTTGTATTGTGAAACTGGGAAGGGATATGTCCCAGCGGGGAGTGGCAAAATGAAGGATCTTGCTATAGGAGTTATAGCGATCGATGCTTTGTTTAGTCCAGTTAAGAAAGTTTCATATAAGGTTGAAGATACTCGTGTTGGTCAAATAACTGATTATGACAAATTGATAATGAATGTTGAAACTGATGGTACGATTACTCCTGAGATGGCTATTGCTTTATCAGCTAGAATTTTACAAGATCAATTACAACTCTTTATTACTTTTGAAGAAGAAGAAGAGGAAAAACACGAAACAAAAGAAGAACTTCAGTATAATCCAATTCTTCTCAAGAAGGTAGATGAACTTGAATTATCAGTGAGATCGAGAAACTGTCTGCAGAATGACAATATTGTTTACATTGGCGATCTGGTTAGCAAAACTGAAGCTGAGATGTTACGTACTCAAAACTTCGGTAGAAAGTCATTAAATGAAATTAAAGATGTGTTATCCAAGTTTAGTCTCAAATTTGGCATGGAAGTAAGTGGCTGGCCGCCAGAGAATATTGAAGAGTTGGCTAAGAAATACGAAGATTCTTATTGAGATAATATTCTCAAGAGAAGACTAATAAGTTGGAATTTTAGGTAATAAAAATGCGTCATAAAATAAAAGGATCAAAGTTAAATAGAACCTCTTCTCATAGAAAAGCCATGTTTGCAAACATGGCAACGGCTTTGATTATGAATGAACAGATAAAAACGACTTTGCCAAAGGCTAAGGCTTTAAGACCAATCGTTGAGAGATTAGTTACTAAAGCTAGAAACGGTACTTTAGCTGCAAGAAGAGATATAATTTCACGTATTAGAGATAAAGATGCGGCAGAGAAACTGATGTCAATTCTTGCTACGAGATATAAAGAACGTCCTGGTGGATACACAAGAGTGATTAAAGCGGGATTTAGATATGGGGATAGAGCTCCAGTTGCATACATCGAATTCATCGACAGAGATGTGAGCGCAAAAGGTTGTATGACACCAACGGTGGAAATTGAATTATCTGATCAAGTTTAACGATGATTTACTGGGCTGACCTAAACAGGGGATGCATGTAGTTTTACCCTAAAGTTTGGTTATCTAAAATAATTCCAAGTAATACAAATATAGAACAAAAAATTTAAGAATAAGGTTTTTAATTTATGGCAAATCATTCTTCAACAAAAAAAGCGATTAGAAAAACTGAGCGCAATACAGAAGTAAATAAGAACAGAAAAAGTCGTATTAAGACTTATATTAAAAAAGTGTTGGTAGCGGTTGAGTCTGGTTCACCAGAAGAAGCAAAAAAGGCTTTAGTAGTTGCTCAATCAGAAATTATGAGAGGAGTTGCTTGTAAGCTAATTCAAAAAAATACTGCTTCAAGAAAAGTAAGTCGACTAAGCGCTAGAGTAAAAGATATCACTCTTAATCCGAAGCCAGCTAAAGATGTTGTAGCGCCTAAAAAAGCTACTGCAAAAAAAGCAGTAAAAAAAGTTGATACAGCCAAGAAAGTAGCTGTAAAAAAGGTCGCAAAAACTAAGACAGAATAATATTTATAAACTAGACCTATAATTAAATTATAAAAAGCGCCTTTTTTAGGGCGCTTTTTTTATGTTGGTTAAGTTATTGTAATTTCTCATCAGCAAGCAAAGCTGTTGCAGTATAGTCATAAAAAACAAGAGTAAGCTAAAAATTAAAGGCACATAGTTCTCATACATACCTTTAATTGACTATAGTTTATTTTAAAAGTTAGAAGGCGTATTTAACACCAATAGAAACAATCGGGAAAAATTTTAGGTATTTTTCTATTTTCTTCAATCCTTTTGATGCATCCTCTTTAATTCTATCTTTTACATAAGCACCGCCTATACCAGTTGAGGAGACTGTCAATTTTGGTTTGCCAGCATACATTACACCGGCTTCACAATTGAAGCTTAATGGGCTGCCGGTGATGAAAGATCCATCGTAACCGACAGAAGCAACAGCTGCAATGGTGCTGCCAATCTTTAGCTCGGATGTAACAGACCCAATTTCACTAGCAGTATAGCGCACCCCCTGAAGAGTTGCTCCATTTGCAGTTTTACCTGTAGCTTTAAGTTTATTGCCATTGTAAGCAGCACCTACAGAAAGCCTAAAGCCAGAACCTTCAAATGGATGCCAGTCTAGCATTAGCGGTACTGACAAAAGTGTTAGTTTTCCTTTAAGGTCAATTTCACCGTCATTAAAATTACGACTATATTGAAAGTAGTTACCGTTAATTCTACCAAAAAAGCCATCTGCGATTGGCGCTCTAGCTTCTAAACCTATACCTTGTGTACTCGCTCTAGGACCAACTGCGATAGAAACATTTTCAGCGTATGCTGTGCTACAAATTGCTGTTGAAAGTGCTAGTATTGTAGAAATTTTATTGATATTTCTCATTATTAAAGCTCTCATTGTCATAGGCCAAGCATAATGACCCAGTAGGAGCTGGTTTTGGCCAGCCATACTGACCCACCTTTTGGCCAAGTGAAATGACCCACTTTAAGACAAAGAATGAAGTGTTTAGTATAATAAACTTTATTAACTAAGCACGAGTGTCTAA
>CAMCMD010000011.1 GCA_945875975.1 Rickettsia typhi | reverse complement strand
GCTAATGAAAAGATCTTTTATTGAAACTATATTCTCGTCTATAAAGCTTTTAGGTACGTTAGTACATCATAGGCACAGGTCTCCAGTTAATGCATTTACTCACTTGTTTGCAGGACTTATTAGTTACCAAATCCGTACTGATAAACCCTCATTAGATCAGTTACTAAAATTGAATCCTTAAACACAGTTGGGGTTATACATAATGTTAACAACCCTGATTAATGTGCAGCAAAAATGCACCTAAATATGATGTGATTCTTATATAAAACTAATGTTCTCGTATACTAATTTGTTTTGTTGGCTTAGAATCACTTTGAACTTAGAGATTATTTTAGGATTAGGCTTTGTATGCGCAAAATATTTGTATCATGGTTGCTAACGATGCTTTCTGCTAGTGCGTCTGCAGTTACATTGGAGCAAGCTCTTACGAGTGGGTATACTAACAATGAAGAATTGCAAATTATTAGAACTAATTTTTTAGATGAAATAGAGCAATTTCCTAGAGCTTTAGCTGGTTTTATGCCTAGAGTTTCTGCCAATGTTGATTTTACGGATTCAAAAGTCAAAAGAAGAAGCAAAATCCCTCTTTCGCCTACGGTAACTGATTTCACTACCTCTGATAATTTAAGGTATTCTAGATCCATTACTTTAGAGCAACCATTGTTTGATGGATGGAGCTCGATGAATTCTTTGAAGGCAGCTCAGTTTGCTTTTAGAGCATCAAGGGGTGATTATTATGCTAAAGAACAAGATTCTTTTTTAAAAGAGATAAATGTTTATTTAGACTGTGTAGAAGCGTACGAAAAATATGGCATTTCTAAGGTTAGTGTCAGATCAAACAAGACTCAGCTTGAGGCTATGACCGAGAAATTTAAGCTTGGAGAATCTACCGAGACGGAAGTTGCAAGTGCAAGAGAGGGACTTGCTACCGCAGAAGCAAATCAAGCAGTTGCATACGCCAATTTTGAGGCCTCAAAGGCTACTTTTTACCGGTTTTTTGGTATAGATCCAGTTGATGTTAAAATGCCAGATGTTCCTTTGGACTTACCATCGTCTCTTGCATCATTAACACATATTGCAACTGAACTAAACCCTTCTGTAGATAGTGCAAGGCATAGAACATCAGCATCAAAAGCTGGAGAAAATGCAGCTAAAGGAGAATTGCTTCCAAAAGTTAGTTTTAGAATCCAAGGTGGGACTACTGACTACTTACCAGAAAAAATTGACAATGGAAATGTTAATAACAGAAGTATTACTTCTATCTTGTCTGTAAATGTTCCTATTTTGAGTAAAGGGGGAACGGAGTATTCTGATATTAGAAGAGCAAAATATCAAACTCGTAAGGCAGCTATCAGTTTAGATAGTGTAATAAAACAGATTCAGTCTAGCTGTAAAGCTAGTTGGTCAGAGCTCGAAGCAGCGAAAATGAGAATAGATGCCACAACTCAGGCAGTTAATGCAGCTGAAATTGCCTATGAAGGAATGATGCAAGAAGAGATGTTGGGGTCTAAAACTATTGTTGATGTATTAAGAACAGAAGAGAGATTAAATTCAGCAAGACAATCAAGAGTAGAGGCTCGTAAAGGTTTGGTTCTAGCGGCTTATCGAATCAAATCTTTAGCAGGAGAATTAACTGCTAAAAGCATGAAGCTTAAAGTTGATTATTTTGAGCCAGAAGCAGAGTTTAAGAAGGTAAAAATGAAAATTGTAGGTTTCTAAGTGATTAAGAAAAATGACAGCACTCCGGAAGGTGAAGTCAAGTTGGAAGATATTCTAAGATCAATTCGAGGGATAATTGACAATGATAATAATGTTTTTAGTTCAGAAGTTAAAAAGGGTAACAAATCCTTCTTAGAAGACGAGCACGATAATGTTCTTGAATTGACAAGTATTCTTAAAGAAAATGCGGAAAATTGTTTAGTTTCAGAGGATACTAAACATCATGCCAAGGCTGAGATTAATAAGTTTAATGACGCTTTAAAGAGCGGAGAATATGTAGAACGTAGTCAATCTTTGGACATAATAGTAAACGATTTAATGCGTCCCTTAATTAAGGATTGGCTAGATAATAATTTGCCTAAAATTGTTGAGAATATTGTTTCGAATGAGATCAAGAAGATTATTCCCAAAAAATAATGTAGTGTAATAATTGAGGAAAAATGGAGAAAAATCTTTTAATTTTCATCTCTATAGTACTTTTGAATTCTGCGCCTTCTTATGCGGATAAGGAAAGTGAATTACCAGCACTTCCAACATCTTTTGAAGTACAGGTAGAAGAAAAATCTGGTTCAGATAGTAGTAAATCATTGTGGCAAAAATTTAAAGAATATTTGGGTTTCGGGGAAGAAAAAAAAATAGAAGAGAAACAGCCAGATATTCAATCAGCCGTTAGAAAAAAAGAAGATACGGAACATGCTCAATCAGAATCGATCAATGATGAACAAGTCATTAGTAACAAAGAAAATTACGACACTATTTCTGACAATATCCCACCAATCGGAAGCACTGATGAAGGGCCGATGAATGTTAAGTTACCAGAATATGAAAAGGAAGCTGATGTTCCTGATCAGATAAAATTGCCAGATGGTTTTGGTGAGGATGTAATTAAGAATCCTGATAGTTCAACTAGCTCAAATGAACCAACTCAAGGTATAACTAACTTAGGCGAAAATACTCGTAAAAATAATGCTCCTGTGGCTTCTAAAATTCCCGATCATCAGGCTGAAGAAAAAAATGAGGCTGCTAAGGAGACTATAGAGCCAAAAACGGAGGAATTAACTATTCCTCAATTACCAGAAGCTGGTGAAGTTAAGGAAAAAGCCGCTTTTAAAAATGATGCTGCCAAGGAGACTATAGAGCCAAAAACGGAGGAATTAATTATTCCTCAATTACCAGAAGCTGGTGAAGTTAAGGAAGAAGCTGCTTTTAAAAATGATGCTGCCAAGGAGACTGTAGAGCCAAAAACGGAAGAATTAACTATTCCTCCATTGGTAGAAACTAGTGAAGGTAAGGAAAAAACAGCTTTTAAAAATGACGTGACCAAAGAAACCACAGAGCCTAAAATAGAAGAAATGCCTACTGCACAAGAAGAGCCTGTTGTTAAACTGGAATTACCTGCAGACAAGCCAGCAGGCGAATCAACCCCTAACCCTTCTAACATAATTGTACCAGAATATGCTGATGCGGCTAGCCAACCTAACGAAGAGGAAGTTGCTATATCTAAATATAAAAAATCATTAGAGACCAAGAGTAGTAAACCTGTTGTCGTACCAAAGCTTTCTGAAAGTGAGCTATCGTTAGAAAATAAATCTAAGCAGGTTGATTTAAAAGCCTCTGATTTAGAGGCTTTCGATACAAACCAACTCAAATTTGTTAATAATGAATCTCAAGTATTAATATTACCAAATGATGATATTGTGCTTGGTATACTTGTTGATGAAGCTAAATTGGATCAAATGGATTTTAGGTTATATGTAGATAAATTTTGGGAGAATTATAATAGACTAAAAAGAGAACCAAAACGTCTTGAAATTGAAAAATTTATTTATAATTATGATGAGTTGTTTGATACCAACAATAGTCTTTATGAAGAAAAATAAAATATAGATATAATAAGCTATACTTTAGACTAAATTTATTATATCGCTAGTTGATAATTTATTTATAGATACAGACTCTTATAATAAGGTAATGCCTTTAGAAACATTGATAAAGAATCATTGCAAAATATTTTAAAGAACTGATAAAATAGGATGTTAATTTATCTTAATGATGGTTACGCGCCCACACACCATATATTATTTGAGTAAGACAAAGGATTTATAAAAAATTCAATAAATAGTTATTTTTTTGTAAATGAGCTGTGTTTTCCAATCTATGAATATATATAATATATAATATTCATAGATTAATTGACATGATGACTAGAATTTCATAGTATCCGTCAACATTTGTTGGAGAAGTGATGGATTCAAATCAATTTTATCTCTTTAAAGATAGAAGATTTATACCTATTTTTTTAGTACAGTTCTGTGGTTGTCTTAACGACAGCATTCTCAAAAATGCACTAATTATCCTTGTTACCTTTAAGCTTGCAAATGACCTAGCAACGCCAGCATATGTTCTTATCATGCTTGCCAATGTTATTTTTATACTCCCTTTTGTATTATTCGCTAGTCTTGCTGGGCAAATTGCCGATCGGTACGAACGCACCACCATAGTGAAAATAATAAAATTTGCAGAGATTGGTATCATCCTGGCTGCTATCTATGGGTTCTACACTACAAACTTAGTTGTATTGTTTATGTGTATAGGTTTTATGGGTATTCACTCTACTTTTTTTGGGCCGATTAAATATAGTGTTCTGCCAGATCATATGAAGAAAGAAGAGCTTTTAGGAGCCAATGGCTTTGTCGAAGCCGGTACCTTTCTTTCTATTCTACTTGGTACAATGATGGGAGGTTTTTACAATATTAGCGGGACAGTAGTAATTGGGTTTACAGTTATAGTTGCTTTGATAGGATTGTTTTCAAGTTTTTTTATGCCTAAATCCAACAATTCGAACAAAGAAATTAAGATTAATCCCAATATTATCAAAGAATCTATTCGGATGGTGAAATATGCTTCATCTAAAAACAAGGTGTATTTGGCAATACTTGGAATTTCCTGGTTTTGGTTTATCGGTGCTGCAATAATGGCTCAAATACCGTCTCTAACACGTGATACACTTGGAGCAGATGAGAATGTGGCCAATTTATTCTTAGCAGTATTTTCTATAGGAGTGAGTGTTGGCTCGTTTGGGTGCAGTTATATTTTTAATAATAAGATTACTACAAAATATGTATTTGTTGCTGCAGTGGGAATTAGTGTGTGTGGAATAGATTTGTACTTTGCAAGTCACATAGCGTCTATAAATTATGCGCCCGAGCAATTGAAGAGTATTTCACAATTTTTAGAAAAATCACATTACTGGCGAATATTAATAGACTTGTTCCTTTTGGCCACAGTTGGAGGTCTTTATGTTGTACCGTTATTTGCAGTTATGCAGTATTTTACATCCCCAGCTTATCGAAGCAGGGTGATAGCTGCTAACAACTTAATCAACTCCTTTTTTATGGCTGGTTCTACGGTCATACTTTCATTATTATTTTACATGGAATTCTCAATTCCTTCGGTAATTTTAGTGGTAAGCATCTTAAACATGATAATTGCAATTTATATTTATCAATTCATTCCAAACTCTAAAGTGATACCGATGAAGTTATGGAGAGGAATTTTTAGACTCTTTTTTATTATTTTTTATAAAGTTGAAGTTAAGGGTATAGAGAATTATGGCAAAGCAGGGAAGAGAACGGTAATAGTAGCGAATCATTTGTCATATATTGATCCACCATTGATAGCAAGCTATATCCCTGAAACTTTGCAGTTTGCCATCAATTCAACTATTACAAAAGAGTGGTGGGTCAAGCCATTTTTAAAAATTATAAAAACTTATCCCATTGAATCTAATAATCCCATGGCCATCAAAAGCTTAATTGATGAAGTAAAGAAGGATAAAAAGATAGTTATATTTCCTGAAGGAAGAACTAGTACTACTGGAGGATTGATGAAAATCTATGATGGTCCAGGAATGATTGCCGATAAGGCTAATGCTATAATACTTCCAATAAGGGTAGATGGAACTCAATTTACTATATTCTCTAAAGCAAGAAAATTGGCACGAGGAAAATTTACTTTTAGAAGAAAGTTAACCATTACTATTTTGCCTCCAGTTAAAATCACTGCTCCAAAACATTTGGATAGCAGAGAGCGGCGCAGGTTTATTGGTCAATCCTTATATGATATCATGAGTGAAATGATTTTTGAGAGTTCTTCTTATCAAGAAACTATATTTCAATCACTAATAAATGCTAGTAAGATTTACGGTAAGAAAGCTCGAGTAATGCAGGATATTGATAATAATTCAGCTTCTTATTTTGATGTTTTGTTAAAATCTTTTATTTTAGCTGAGCTAATATCAAAAAAATCTTTAGCTGGAGAAAAGATAGGGCTAATGCTGCCAAATATGGTGGGAAGCGCAATTGCTTTTTTTGCAGTGCAAGCTGCAGGTAGGGTAGCGGCAATGATAAACTTTACGGCAGGGTCAAGCAATGTTATATCAGCTTGTAAAACTGCTGAAGTGCGAACAATTTATACATCCCGGAGATTTATAAAAAAGGCGGAACTTGAGAGTCTTGTTGATGCGGTAGCTAAAGCTGGTGTTATGATCATCTATCTCGAAGATTTGCGTAAATTTGTATCAACAAAACTTAAGCTAAAATGTTTTCTAGCCACCATATTTCCAGAAATCTATTATAAGAAAATATGCTCTAATCAGAATGATTTAAATACAGCAGTCATTTTATTCACATCCGGCACTGAAGGAAAACCTAAAGCAGTTGCCTTGTCGCATCGTAATCTTCAAGCAAATAGATGCCAAGCTCTTGCTAAGGTGGATTTTAATCCAACTGACCTCACGTTTAATGCATTACCTATGTTTCATAGTTTTGGGTTAACGGTAACTCTAATAATGTGTTTAAATGGTATAAAGACTTTTTTCTATCCCTCCCCTCTTAATTATCGAATTATTCCTGAAATAATCTATGATATTGGAGCGACTATTATGTTTGGAACGGATACATTTCTAACAGGTTATGCTGCATATGCGAATCCATATGATTTTTATTCGTTAAGATATGTAATTGCTGGAGCCGAAAAACTAAAATCAAGAACTAGAGAAGCGTGGATTGATAAATTCGGTATTAGAATTTTGGAAGGATATGGTGTAACAGAAGCTTCGCCAATAATTGCTGTTAATACACCAATGCATTATAAAGCAGGGACCGTGGGTAGAGTTTTTCCTAAAATAGAGTATTATCTGAAGCCGGTTGAAGGAATAAAAGAAGGTGGCAGGTTATGTATACGTGGTCCTAATGTTATGCAAGGGTATATTTTTTCAGATAATCCCGGAGTTATCATGCCTCCTGTGGTCGAAAAACTAGGCCATGATTGGTATGACACAGGTGATATTGTTTTTGTGGATAATGAAGGTTATGTGACAATTCTAGGTCGTGCGAAGCGATTTGCCAAGATTGCTGGTGAAATGATTTCCTTAGTGGCAATAGAAGAGCTAATGATGGAGGCTGATCCAGAGGCAATACACGTTGCTGTTAATATTGAGGATGATAAAAAAGGTGAGCAGATCATTGTCTTTACTACTGGTAAAAATATTTCTAGGGAGGAAATAATAAAAATCTGCTACATAAAGCAATTGTCGGAATTATATATTCCTAAAGTAATTATAAAGGTTGCTGAAGTACCTGTTCTTGCAACTGGGAAGCTAAATTATCGCAAAATGATAGAGATGGCACAAGAGTATGTTAAGGACTAAGTTAGACCTCAAATATTTATAACTCTAGCTTATACAATAAAAATACCAGGAATAATCTGATCGATTATTCTTTTGGTAGAATGGGTAGCAACTGTATCATGAATTGAAAACAAGTACTTCGTGCTCCAGCTGGCTTTTTCAGTGCAGGCTAATTTATTATAAATTGCTTTAAAAGCTAAATTGTTCTTTAATCACTCTATCTTCAAAAGTATGATGCTGATCAAATAAAAGTTTTATAATTGTTTTATCAGAGGACTTAATCGTAACCGAGTCAATGTTTTTGAACTCAAAGAAATCAGCTACAGCATTAACAGGCCTTTTTTTGCTATCAATAATTTCGAATTTGATTTCTACATCGGCTGGAAGTAGGGCACCGCTCCACCGCCTCGGTCTGAATGGACAAATAGGTGTTAAACATAGTACTTTAGAGGTTAAAGGAACAATGGGCCCTCCGGCGGACAAATTATAAGCGCTACTGCCTGCAGGAGTGGAAACTAGAGCTCCATCCGCTGACATTTCCATCCGTTCTATGCCATCTACTATTATTTTAAATTTCGTTGCTTGGTTTGATTTTCTAAAAATAGAGACTTCATTGATTGCCAAAGCAAAGTCTGTTTTACCGTTAGTGCTTATAGTGTTCATCTCTAAAGGATATAATTTTGCAATTTTTGAATGTTTAAGATTTTCTCTAAAATTTTCAATGTGAAATTTATTCATCATAAAGCCAACGCTTCCAGCATTTATACCATAGAATGGTATGTCTAGATGCATATAGTTGTGCAGCGCATGGAGCATACTGCCATCACCGCCAATAACTATTATTAAGTCAGCTTGATCAGGAGTGGTAATATTGATCAGTTTTTTGAGTGAGATTTCAATAGCTTTAGCTGTCGGCAAATTGCTAGATATGATGGCTATATTTTCAACTCGGATGTTTTCTTTTTCCATAATAAATAAATCAGATGGTTTAACAACAATACTAAGAAAGCAGATATAATTACGTCACTTGCAAAATGTCCACCCATTATAATTCGTGATAGGCCAACAATAGAGCCAAAAAATATACCAGCTATATATATTCTAACAAAATATAGGCTTCCAGCAACATATGCTATTGAAGAGAAGGAGTATCCCATGGCTGCATGACCAGAAGAAAAAGAGCAATTGTGGAAACATTGATCGGAGAAAGCAAATGCTCGAGAAAATTCTTTGTTACCCCCGAATTCAATTATTTCTCTAGGCCTTGCTCGACCAAAATTATCTTTTAACACTGAATTTACAGCTATACCAGGAGCAATTATAGCCGAAATAATTAAAAAAAATGCCCAGGAAGATAGGGCCTTTTTGAAGCTTCTGAACTTAACTAATATATATAGCAAGTAAAGAGTACATAATAAAACAAAACTCTTAGTTAGTATTGGCACTGCTTTGTAGAACAAGACCACTATAGCTTGGTTTTTGTATAGAAAGCCAAGTTTTTCTGAGTAAAACAAGCTAGATACTTCAATATCAAGATTTGGAAATATTACAAAAATAAGCGAAAGAAAGCCAATCGCAATTAAACTAATATTAACTAGTCGGTTGTTAATCATAGACTATCTTGAAAGAATGAGGTATAGTTTGCCCAAATTTTTAATCATATAGTAAAATAGATGTCAATCAACTTCAAAGCATACAAAGATAAACTATTATTCCTACCACTTGGTGGATCCAATGAAATTGGTATTAATGTCAATTTATACCATTTTGAAGGTAAATGGATAATGATTGATTGTGGCAGTGGTTTTGCTGATGACTATCTTCCTGGTGTTGATATGGTTGTAGCAGACTTGAGCTTTATTGAAGCTTATAAAAAGGATTTGCTTGGGATAGTATTGACTCATGCTCACGAGGATCATCTTGGAGCTATCCAATATTTATGGAATGAGCTTGAATGCCCAGTTTACGCAACAAAATTTACAAAATGTTTCTTAAAGGCAAAATTAGCAGAATATTCTTTTGCTAGTGATATTAAACTTATCGAGGTCGATCCAAACAAGATACTTGAACTAGGGCCATTCTCTATTGAAATGATTGGATTGACTCATTCTGCGCCAGAAATGCAAGCCCTTATGATCAGAACAAAGGCAGGAAATGTATTGCACACTGGGGATTGGAAGTTTGATCCAAACCCAATTGTTGGAGATTCTTCTGACGAAGCTGCTCTTAAAGCTTGCGGTGATGAAGGTGTACTTGCTTTGGTTTGTGACTCTACTAATGTGTTTAATAAAGGTTTTTCTGGTTCAGAGGGAGATGTTAGAGATAGCCTAGTTGAAATTATTGCTGGTTGTCCCAAAATGGTAGTTGTTACAACCTTTGCTTCTAACCTTGCAAGGCTCGATACTTTAATTCATGCTGGTCAAAAAACAGGAAGAAAGGTTTGTTTAACCGGTAGAAGTTTACATAGGATGTTTGCTGCAGCACAAGAGAGTGGTTACTTAAATAATATTGCTCCGCTTGTAGACGAAAGATCAATTGGTAATTATAAAAGAGAAGATTTACTAGTGATTGCTACTGGCTGTCAAGGAGAAGATATGGCCGCAACATCCAAGATGGCAACGGGTACTCATCACTCAATTAAGCTTGCACCCAAAGATACAGTCATTTTTTCTTCTAAAATTATTCCTGGTAACGAAAAAAAGATTTTTAAACTATTTAATGTCTTTGTAAAAAGAGGCGTTGAGGTGATAACAGAATGTGATCATTTTGTTCATGTATCTGGTCACCCAGCTATAGAAGAGCTTAAAAAAATGTATGAACTTGTTCGACCACAAATATGTATCCCTGTTCATGGCGAACCCGTCCATATTCATGAGCACGCAAAGCTAGCAAGAGTAAATGGTATAAAACAAGCTATAGAAGTTGAAAATGGAAGTGTAGTTTTACTTCAGAAGGAAGAAGGAGCAAAAATTATTGATGTTGTAAAAAACGGCTACTTAGCTGTAGATGGTAACTATCTCTTACCAAACGATTCTCAGATATTCAGAATGCGCAGAAGAATGCGCGATGATGGTATCGCTGTTGCTTCGATAGTTGTAGATTCCAAGCTCAGACTAGTATGTAGTCCCATGGTGGCGTTACCTGGATTACTAGATCCAATTGAAGATTCAGATTTTATTTCCGAAATTAAACAAGGAATTATTGACGCAGTAGCAGATCAGCGCAAGCAAAGTAAGTCTGGTCTTACTACTGACCAGATAGAGTCGTGTGTTGCTAAGACTTTACGTCGAATGATTAAGCATGAGATTAATAAATCACCTAATATTATCGTTAATCTTGAAGAAATTGAATAAGTCAAATCTTGCAACTTAAATTTTTAGGTTGTACGACTCAATTTGCTGTCTAACACATTGCTTGCAGCGTAATGCTTGTAGATTATGATATAACTTTGATAATCTTTTTAAGTCGTAAGTCAAGCTAAGAATAGAATTGATTTTGTTCCAGTATAATAATAAATTGAAAATTTCAGTTCTACTAAAGAATAAAATATTATTCAGCTTATAGAAATCATGTTTAAAAAAGCAAAACGTCAAAAAAATAATCTTATTCTGTTAATCACACTTAGTTTGTCATTAGCTGGTTGGTACATGCCAATATCTGAAGCCATATCTGAAAATGCTTGGCATTTACTGATTATATTTATAGCTACCATAATTGGTATTATTTTGAACCCCCTGCCTATGGGGGTTATTGCTCTACTTAGTATTCTGGCTTGTGTACTAACGAAAACATTATCATTATCTGAATGCTTATCTGGATTTAGCGATAGTATCGTCTGGTTAGTGGTTTTTGCTTTTTTCATTTCTAATGGTTTCATTAAAACAGGGCTTGGTTCTAGAATAGCCTATTATGTACTGTCTAAAATAGGGCATAGTACATTAGGTATTTCTTATGCTTTAGTTATTGCTGACTTTGTTTTATCCCCTTTAATTCCTAGCGCCACAGCAAGAGGTGGTGGTGTAATTTTTCCTATTGCCAAATCTATTTGCAAATCTTTTTCTGATCATGACCATCCTGGTGTCTCTTCTAAAAATGGTGGCTTTATAATGAGTGTTTGTACACAATCCGCTGTGATTACTAGCACATTATTTATTACTGCAATGGCAGCTAACCCACTAGTTGTAAAATTAGCAGAACAAGCTGGTTTCTCTATATCCTGGATAGATTGGGCAATAGCAGCTATTGTTCCTGGTATAGTCTCTCTGGCCCTAATGCCGCTTGTTATTTATTATCTATACCCACCTACAATTAAATATTCAGATTCTGCTCCCCAAATAGCCAGAGAAAAATTAGATGCTATGGGTAGGTTTTCAATTCATGAAATTATCATGATGCTAGTATTTGTGCTTTTAATAGTGTTATGGATTAATGGCCCAAAGCTTGGATTACAACCAACAACAGCAGCATTACTAGGTTTATCTATTTTATTTGTTACCAGGGTAATCAATTTTGAGGATAACTTAGCAGATAAAGGAGCTTGGCATACTTTTATCTGGTTTGCAACACTTGTCATGCTATCTGATTTCTTATCTAAATTTGGTTTGATGACTTGGATTGGAGCGAAATTACAGTTTCTTTTTATCGGTACTTCACCAATAAATGCGTTGATTATGTTGTCATTGCTCTATTTTTATATTCACTATTTTTTTGCAAGTACTACAGCTCATATTACAGTATTATTGCCAACATTCTTAGTTTTGTTTGTTAATGCAGGGGTTCCAGGCGCGCTTGCAGCACTAATTTTAAGTTTTTTATCAACTTTATCTTCAGGATTAACGCATTTTGGCTTAAGTAGTTCACCGATATTTTTTGGTACTGGATATATGAAAACCAAAGATTGGTGGTATATTGGGTTAGTAACAAGTGTATTATATCTATTGATCTGGATCTTTATCGGCGGAGCTTGGTGGAAATTGTTAAAGTTATGGTAATTTATCCTAGTAACTCTGGCCAGTTCTAGGACAAGATTGTATAATTCTTATCCTCGAACTGAGGTGATATGTACTACGGTATAAACCATCAATCTATAACATGCGACCAATCTGGATCAGAAGCGTCGCTTGGAGTAGGGATTATGCGTTCGTTATAACCAGTGAAGTCAATAGTATAAATTCTATTGAAGCCATTAGCTCCCTTACCTTTATGACGAGAGCCTTTTGTAAAGACCAGGACCCTACCATTAGGTGCCCATGAAGATGCTTCAACAAGGAAACCACTGGCAATTAAGCGTTCATCGCTTTGTCCATCAACAAAGTCTGGTTTCATAACGCCGATAGTAAAGCCGCTACTTCTGCTTACTTTTGTGAATGCAATGAAATTACGACTAGACCAATTAGGTTCAGCGTAAGAACCGCCACCAAAACTAATTTTCTGGATATTAGAACCATTTCTGCCCATAACAAATAATTGCCTTGCTCCATGCCTGTCTGATTGAAAAACAATATGTTTGCCATCCGGAGAATAACTTGGTGAGGTATTAATAGTTACGCCTTCAGTGATTTGAGACACTTTCTTACTCTTAAGATTCATCTCATAAATATTAGTAGCACCATTTTTTGCTATGGACATAATGGCATAATCACCATCAGGAGAAAAACGCGGGGCAAAAGACATTCCTGGAAAGTGGCCTAATAGCTGGCTCTTACCTGAGCGTAAGTCAAGTATATGCACTTGAGGTATCCTATTTTTATAAGATAAATAAAGTATTTTTTTACCATCTGGCGAAAATCTAGGAGTAAGCACTAAATCAGAACCATTGGTCAAATATTGGTGGTTAGCACCATCTTGATCCATTAATGCAAGCCGCTTTACTCGTTTTAAGTAAGGTCCACTTTCAGAAATATAAACAATTCTGGTGTTAAAATAACCGTCATAACCTGTGATTTTACTATAAACACTATCAGCTATTTTATGAGCTACTCTGCGCCATAATTTTTCTGATAGTTCAAAAGTTTCACTAACAAGTTGTTTTTCTAGAATAGCATCCCACAAAATGAATTTAACCTGAAGCTTCCCAGAGTTTGTTTTAGTTACTTCCCCATTTAATAACAAATTAGCGTTTATTTGTTGCCAAGCGGCAAATAGAGGAGTGTGAGTAATTCCTGTTTTTGATTCAATAAAGGCAGCTGAAGAAATAGGTCTAAATATTCCAGAGCCTTTTAGATCATTAGTTATAACGGCGATAACATCTTGTGCTATTTTTAGATCTGCGGGATCTACGCCCCTGAAGCTATTAATAGCTATAGGGATTGGGTCGACGGTTCCTCTGGTTACATTAATTGTATTATCTGCTAAGGAAAATAACGGGAATATACATAGGCAAATAGCCAAAAATAATCTTTTCATATAATTTAAACAAATAATTAATTAATCTACTGATCCATCAAGCTTGGGTCAAAAAGCAAGTTAAATTCTTTCCAAACATCATATCTATCCACTGGCAAATTTTCAATCGGACTTGCTTGTTTTACCGCACGAACAGCACTTTCTGCTGTAAGTTTGCATAGAGCTTCTGAATTTGATGGGCAAATAATTTTTATAACAGTTACATTGTTTATTGTTCCATCAGTTTCTAATTTCATATGCAACATTACACGCACATCTCTTAGATTTTGATTACCAATTGGTGGACGCCAATTCTTCTCAATTTGACTCTTAACAAGAGACTTTTCCGTAATAGAAAGGGGAGAGTCTTCATTATATTCCATTCCTCTTGTTTTCTGGGTTCCTTCCATTTGTTCAGTATGACTTTTCTTAAGTACTTTAGAGTCCGTTCCTACGGATTCTTCTTCTAAGTTCTTTAAAATAGAGTCGATATTATCGTCCTCTTTTGGAGCAACTTTCGGCTTAGCTTTAGGTTTAGGCGTTTCTTTCTTAGGCTCTGTTTTAGGTTCTAGTTTTTTTTCTGGCTCTTCTTTTTTTACGGGCTCTTCTTCTGGTGTTTTTTCAGCATTTTTAGGTTTTTCTTCTTCCCGAGCGGGCGTTTTTTTCTCTTCTTCCTGGACAGGCTCTTTTATTTCTTCTGTTTTAGCGGGAGTAGGGTCTTGTTTTTTTGCAGTGTCTGACTTTTTTACTTCTTTTGATTTTTCAGGTTCAATTGCTTTTTTAGCAACTATATTTTCGTTTTTAACGTTTGATAGTTCGCTAGTAGGAAGAATTTCAAAGGTCATAACATCTTGTTCTTCAGGTAGTTTTTCAAACACCGAAGGGAAGCCGAGAAAAAACACGCCTAGTAAAACTAAGTGCAAGATCGCGGAGACAATAATAGCTCTTTGAAATTTCTTATCTTCTTGTTCTTTCATTTTTTATATTTTATGTCCGAAATAAGAGCAACTTTGGTAAACCCAGCGCTTTGTATACGAGACATTGTTTCAACGATTACTCCATAAGATATGCTCTTATCGCCTTTAACAAAGATTCTTGTATCTTTATTTTCTTTGGTGATTTCTTTAAGCCTATCTATTAGAGTATCTTTACTAATTATAGTTTCAAAGAGGTACAATTCTTCGTTTTTATCTATGCTTATAACCAAAGGCTTAAAACTTCCTGAAATTGGCGCCGATTCTGTTTTGGGTAGATCAACCTCAATGCCAGCGACAAGCATTGGAGAGGTAATCATAAAGATAATCAAAAGCACAAGCATCACATCAACCATGGGAGTGACGTTTATTTCATTCATTAGTTTACGACGTTTTCTACCACCATTTTCACGGCCTTGAATAGATGCTCCCATAGTTACATTTTCTCTTCGTCAATTGCTCTTGAAATTAGAGAGTGTAGCTCACCAATAAAATCATCAAGTTTATTATTAATACTATCTATTTCAGAACATAGATAATTATAGAAAATAGTAGCGGGTATAGCTACAAAAAGACCGATAGCAGTTGCAAGTAGCGCTTCGGCAATACCTGGGGCTACTACTGCCAGAGTAGTGTTTTTAGAAGATGCAATGGATTGAAAGCTGTGCATAATACCCCATACAGTACCAAATAATCCTATAAATGGAGCCGATGATCCAACTGTAGCTAGAAACCCTAGCTTAGTTTCAAGTTGTTCAAGTTCTCTATTTCGGGAAAGATACATCGAGCCAGATACTCTTTCTTTGTGACCAATCCTAATGGAGTCATGTTTTTGATAGTCCTTATTATTACTTTTTTTACATTCACTCATTGCACTAACAAAAACAGCAGATAAAGGATTGTCGATAGATCTTTTTACTCTTTCGTAAAGATCATCTAAAACCTGTCCAGACCAAAACAAGTTCTCAAAACTCTTCATTTTTTGCTTTGTAGCAGAAAATAATTTTAATTTATTCACGATAATTGCCCAGCTCCAGATTGAAGCAAAAAGCAGAATTAATACAACGGATTTGCCAATTAAATCTGATGACATTACAAGGGATATTATCGAGAGGTCGGCCGTAGTTGCTTGCGTTACGACCTGCTCTGTGTTTTCGGCTATTTCCATACTAAATTTTAAAGATTGTTACAAATTAAAAAGCCATACTACACTTTTTGATCATTTGCGTAAACAAAATCTTTTATCGCTGGAACTATCTCTTGTCTAAATTTACTACCAGTAAAAGCTCCGTAGTGACCAACTCCTTTTTGTAGGTGATATTTTTTCTTACTAGCTGGAATGTTTTTACATAAACTTAATGCTGCTTTAGTTTGGCCAACGGCGGCGATATCATCATTTTCTCCTTCTATACCCATTAAAGCAGATTGAGTAATTGATTCCAAATGCACCTCTCTACCCCTAGAAACGAACTGATCTTTGGCCAGCGAGAATTCATGGAATACTTCTTTTATAGTTTGTAGATAAAATTCGGCTGGTAAGTCCATTACAGATAAATATTCATCATAGAATTTCTTTTGTTTATCAATTTGCTCGTTATCTCCATTGATAAGGTTTTTAAATAAATCAAAATGAGAGTCTACATGTCTTTGCAAATTCATTGATATAAACCCGGCTAGTTGGAGGAATCCAGGGTAGACTCTTCGTCTGTGACCCGGATAGTTGGCTGGTACATTGGTTATTAGGGTCTGATCAAACCATACTAAGCTTTTATCTTCAGCAAAATCACCGGGTTTTGTTTGGTTTTTTCTTGCATCAATTGGCCCCCCGATAAGAATCATAGAATTGGGCACGTGGATATCGTTATTTTGTGACATCAGCGAGGTAGCTACCAGTACTGGTACTGTAGGTTGGCAAACGGCAAGCACATGAACGTTAGGGCCAAGATATCTTATATAATTAATAACGTAATCAATGAATGAATCCAAATCAAAACTACCGCTTGTAATAGGTACTTGGTTGGCATCAACCCAATCGGTGATATATACATCAAAAAACGGTAACGTATCCTGAACTGTCCCGCGCAATAATGTAGCATGATGGCCTGACATAGGAGCCACTATTAAAAGCTTTGGCTGATATTTCTTGTACCATGTTTTTTCAAAATGCTGTAAATGACAAAACACGTCTTTACACAAAGTATGTTCATGAATTTCCTGCTCTTTTCCATCTATCATGCACTTGGTAATGTCAAAGGATGGCTTTTTGTATGTTCTAGTCATTCTTTCAGCAATATCTAGGCTAGCTTTCATTACAGAAGCTAAATGTGTTTTGCCAAAAGGATGAGTTGCTTGTTCAAGCAATTGGTGCATTGTTATTATACCCAGTCTAGAAGATGATAAACTATGTCGTGCAGACTCAATTAGTCCATAAAGAGAATTTGTATCGGGAATAAAATGATTCATAACTGTTACCTTGAATTGAAAAACTATGACTTTAAATTCTAACATTATTTTTAAGCAACGTTTATAGAAAGATTACTATTATCTTAATTTTATTAAGAGACGATGTATTTTGTATAGTTATTTTAACGTATTTTGCAAAAGTAGTTCAAACCAAGCTAAATTTTATCTTTATATTGTCTTTATATATTATCTGATTCGTGTTAATAATAAGCGGATAATAATGAGTGTTAATAAATTATAATGAAAAAGAAAATTGTTGCTCTAGTTGGTCGCCCAAATGTTGGAAAATCAACTTTGTTTAACAGATTGAGCGTGGGTAAAAAAGCTATAGTACACGATAGGCCAGGTGTAACGAGGGATAGAAAATACTCTGATGCAAAAATTGGTCCTATGGAATTTACTGTTGTGGATACTCCTGGCTTAGAAGAGTCGGAAGAAGGGAAGCTGGAGCATCGTATGATGCAACAAACCATGATTTCAATCGCAGAAGCTGATTTAGTGTGCTTAGTAGTTGATAATCAGAGCGGTATTACTCCTGCAGATAAATTCTTTGCCGAATTTATTAGGAAATATGCTAAAAATTATATAGTTATAGCTAATAAATCAGAAAAAAGATTTAACCATGACCAAGAATATTATAAATTGGGGTTTGGCAATCCTGTGCCAATTTCAGCAGAACATGGTCAGGGATTAGCCGATCTTTATGATGCAATTGCAGAAAAAATTGATACAGAAGAGGGTGAGGTAATATCAGATCCTATTAGAGGTGATTGTTTACAAATAGTAATTGCTGGGAGGCCTAATTCTGGCAAATCTACTTTTGTAAATGCGATTATTGGGGAAGATAGAATGTTGACTGGTCCTGAGGCTGGTATTACAAGAGAGTCGATTGAAATTGCGTGGGATTACAGAGGAAATAAGATTAAGTTAATTGATACAGCGGGCCTTAGAAAAAGATCTAATGTCACGCATAGTCTAGAGAAGATGTCGACTGGTGATGCGATTGGTAGTATTAAATTTGCCAATACAGTAATTTTAATGCTAGATGCAACAATTGCGCTCGAACAACAAGATTTGACTATCGCAAATTATGTTATTGATCAAGGCAGAAGTCTGGTAATTGCCGTTAATAAATGGGACTTAATTCGTAAAAAGAAAGAATATAAAGAGGAATTTGAATATAAACTGGGAACTCATTTACCTCAAGTAAAAGGTATTCCGGTAGTATATCTTTCTGCTATCGATAGTACTACAACAGAAGGAGTTTTGGATAAGTGTATTGATATATATAAATTGTGGAACAAAAAAATACCCACATCTAAGTTAAATGACTGGCTTGGGTTTGTCCTTGACCGTCATCCGCTTCCGCTTCATAAAAAACTAGGGCGTAGGGTGAGGATAAAATATATGACCCAAATGAAATCACGGCCGCCAACATTTAAGCTATTTACTAGTGATCCGGACAGTATAACGGATTCTTACAGAAGGTATTTAACAAATTCTCTGCGAGATGACTTTGAAATGCCTGGAGTTCCAATGAGGTTTTATTTTGAAAAATCGGACAATCCATATGCTAAGAAGAAGTGATTATAATAGTATTTGCCAATGAAGAAATCAGTCTTATTAACAAGATCAAAAGCTGCAAATAGTGCACTGAAAAAAAAATTTGGTAATAAAGATTTAGATCTAATTGAGTGTAATCTTATTGAATATGAATTATTTTCAGTGGAAGCTGAGTATATAAATCAATTTTCTGACTTAGTAATTACTAGTAATTTTGCTGCCAATAATATTCCTGATGCTCCAAGGGCTAATATGCCAGTTTGGGTGGTTGGTGAAAAGTCGGCAAATATCCTAAAAAACAAAGGTTATAAAGTTAAATTTTATGCATCAAACGTAGAAAATTTAAAAAGACGAATACCCGACCATTTGTATAACACAATGTTGTACTTATCAGGTGATCACATAACGGTGAGTATGCCGCTTGGAACAACAAGAAAGATTTTATATAAAACAATATACCTTAAATTGTTGTCTGAAAATGAAATGATAAGGTATAAAGAAGGTATAGATTATATAGTTTTATATTCTGAGAATTGTGCAAAAACCCTATTAAAATTATTAATAGAAAATAATCTAGTGAATTATCTAGGAAACACTACATATATTGCTATAAGCTCTAAGGTCGCAAGGGTATTTGAACAAGTGTTTAAAAATGTTGTGGTATGCCATGATAGTGACTCAATGTTAAAATATATAGAAAAACATGACTAAAAAGATCAAATCAAAAGAAAAGAAAAACTACCCCCAAAGTAATAGAAATTTTTCTAGAAATTTTGCTTTAACACTGGGATTTATTCTAGTTGCAATTATATTTTTGGTAAAAAATAACCCTCAATTATTAGATGGTTTTTTTAAACAAAAATCTTTGACAATAGATAAAGATAAGTCTGCCTCAGAAGAGAGCTATTCTGTTGGGCCTGAGCCACCTTTACTCAGTTTTTCTCCAGAAGGAAGCGAAGTAGTTTTAGATGATGAAGATCGTGAGACGGAAGAAGATGTGGAATTAGAAGAGCAGCATCCTTATGAAATAGAGGTAGAAAGAGATGAATTTGCTGAACAAAATGCTGATTCTTCAGAGAAGCAGGCCAAATTAGTAAGTGTACTAAATAACTACAGACTATTTCTGGCTAATGCTGACGAACTGCTTGCTAAATTTAGACAAGATAAAGTGTTTTATAATGAACTAAAAATTTTTAATTCCTCCTCTCATCCTGAGAGGATTAAAAACACTCTATTTTTACTTGAAGATTATAACAAAATGTTATCAAATATGGAATGCGTAGCAAATGATAAATTTGTTAAGATTTTTAGTTCAAAGCCATGGAATAAGTTCATAAAAATTACAAAAATTTGTAAAGCTAGCGAGGAGAGAAAACAGTTAAAAGATGAGATTAATAAAGACTTAGCTGTATTTATTAATTATATATACTCGCTGGAGCTACAAGAGAGTTTTATAAAGTGATAGCCTTATTATAGTTTAATGTTTAACTTGAGTATTTTCGATGATTAGATTTTTAATTTTATGTGTAGTTTTTTTTCTTCTTTATATTGGATTTAGCACTATTGGAGAGTATGACTCTGGTATTAAATTTTCTGTATACGATTATCAAATTGAAACTACTTTGTTTGTATTCATGACTGTGTTTGTGTTTACTCAGTTATTTCTTATGGTAGCTCTAAAACTAATTTTTTTAATATTTGATTTACCTACTATTTTAAAGAAAAGATGGTACAGGAGAAAATTACAAAAAATAAACAGTAGATTAATGAATGTTTTAGCTGAATTATTGATGGGTAATAAGAAAAAATCTCTTAAAATAACGAGTAACATATTATCTGAACTTGATGGAGAAAATAAAGATTTTGTCAATTTAGTACGTGCAGAAGAAGAAGATAGTTTTGACAAAAAAATTCAGTATTATCGTAATTTAATTGATAAAAAGAATTTTAGTGTATATGCGTCAAAAAAACTTGCTGAAATTTTTTATAACAACACGCATCATACACAGGCTGAAGAATTCGCTCTTAAGGCCTTTAATGAAGATGACACGGATACAGAGTTAATGTTGATTTTGATAAGAATCTATGCAAGCCTAGGTTCGTGGCCGAAAATGGTATTTATTGTATCAAAATTACAAAGGGCAGATAGATCTTTGCTTGAGTTGAATTCTGAAGAAATAGCATCTTATTATTATGCAGCTTCAAAGCACTATCTTCAAATAGGATCGGAAGATGAAGCAAAAAAATATCTTGAATCAGCTCTTGAATATAAACCAGACTATATCGAGGCATTAAACTTATTTATGGAATTACTTACAAACAGTAATAATTCTGCAGCTACATTGAAAGTTCTTAGGTCTGCATTTTTAGCAAAGCCTTGTTTTGAAATTGCTAGAATGTTTGCCGATAGTTCGAGGAGTTCTGCAGAAGCAATTTATGGAACACTGGCTGGTATAGTGCAACCAGTAAAATACCCAGCAGTATTTTTGGCGTTAGCAGGATATTTAGGTATTAAAGAAAAAGTGATCGAGATAAAGGAGCAAAAATTAATTTCACATGACGCTGTTTCAAAGTAAAGAATTCTATGAAGACGAATTCTAAATTTGAAATTATTCTTGATAATAAACAGAAGGTGATTTTAAGTATATTGCAAGAAGCTGCGGCATCTATTGAGCCCGTTACTTTTCGGACTAAAATTAGGCGCTTATTTTTTAAATCAAAATATCCAAAAAGTATATATCTTCATGGCGGCGTTGGAAGGGGTAAAACTATGCTCATGAAGATGTTTTATGATGCGGTAAAAGTTCCTAAAGAAATTATTCATTTCCAGAATTTCATGCAAACTATGCATAAAAAACTTCACCTGCTTCAGGGGACATCTACTAATAAAGTTATTGAAGAATTAGCTGCAGATATTTCAACTAAATCGCAAGTAGTTTGTATGGATGAGTTTGAAATAAGAGACATTACAGACGCCATGATAATAATGAGATTATTCCTATATTTACTGAAAAATGGAGTCTTTCTCTTTTTAACAACTAATACCCTTCCGGATAATTTATATAAAGATGGTATACAAAGAGAGTCATTTTTACCTTTTATTGATATGGTAAAGAAAAAATTTCATGTTTTGTATCTAGATACGGCCATTGACTACCGATATAATGCGGTATCTGCAATAAAAAATAGAATCTTATATCCAGCTGATTCTAAAACTAAAGCAGCGATTAAAAAGATAAAAGGAGATTTATATGATGAGGGAGAGCTATCTCAAGTTAGTATAGAGCTTTTTGGCAGAAAGTTGAGCTTTCTTAAGGGGCATAGAAATATGCTGGTTACCAATTTTTCTGAGTTATTTGAGCGACCTATGGGGTATGCTGATTATGTAAATTTAACTGAGCAATTTAAAATTATTATAGTTGAATCGGTAAGAAAGATTAAAGCAGATGAAACTGATATAGTAACGCGTTTTATAAATTTTATCGACAATGCATATTTTAATAAAGTAGCGTTATTCATGGAAATTCAGTGTTTGCCAGAAGAAATTTATTCTTCTAGAAAAAAGAAAGATGAGTTTTCTAGAACTATTTCCAGACTGACAGAGATGAATTCTGAAGAATATTTATAAATAAACCCGCCATTATGAAGAGTGGCCATCATAGGATTGATATTAAACCATATAAAAAATTATGACGAATTTTGATAAACCTAAATTTATTACATTTGAAGGCGGCGAGGGTAGCGGAAAATCCACGCAGTGTAAAATGTTATATGAATTTCTTGTTTCTAAACAGATAAAAGCTATTCATACCAGAGAAGTTGGTGGTACAATCGAAGCAGAGAAAATACGTCATTTATTGGTTTATTCAGAGCTGTTGCCAATGTCTGAATTGTTATTGGTTATGGCCGCTCGTTACGAGCACTTAAGCAAAGTTATTGTGCCAGCTCTGACAGATGGATTTTGGGTTATATGTGATAGGTTTGTGGATTCAACAGCTTGTTATCAATCAGGTGAATCTGGGCTAACAATAGATAATATTTTTGAATTACATCGCAATTTGATGGGTGTTGGTAGAGCAGGTGAATATTATAGATCTAAAGCTATGATGCCAGATCTTACATTTTTTATGGATATACCGCCTGAAATAGGCTTAGAAAGAGTTGCTATAAGAGGTGATGCAAACAAATTTGAAGCTAAAAATATGGCATTTCATCGTAATATATATGAGAGATTTAAGTCCATTTCAGAGATGCACCCTGATAGAGTGGTTTCGATAAATTGTGTAAACAAAACGGCTGATGAGATACATAAGGTAGTGGTTGATAAAATTTCTTATAAATTAGGTTGAAATTAATATGACTAGAAAATTCCCTTGGCTAATAGAATCTTTGCATGTTGATGAAGAGGGAATTGTTCATGATAGAACGGATTTACCAATAGAGTTATATAATAAAAGCACTGGTTATGGCTGGATTCACATAGATGGAACTTCTCCAGAAGCAAAGTCGTGGCTAAGAAAAGATTCTGGCATTAGTGAAATATGGGTTGATGCATTACTTGCAATTGAAACACGGCCCAGGTTAATAAAAATAGATAATGAAACCATATTCATAAATTTAAGAGGCATTAATTCTTTTAACAAGGAAGAACCAGAGGATATGATTTCTATCAGATTATATGTTACTAAGCATCAAATAATTAGCGCAAAACTAAGAAACTTAAAAGCAGTAACAAAACTAAAAATGGATTTTGAGAGCGCAAGAGTTCCAAGAAGTACATTTGAGTTCTTACTTAGCTTAATTGAGCATATAAATGAAGAAATTGAATCAACCATTGCTGATATATATGAAGCTGTAGATGATTTAGAAGAGATGGTTTTAATAGAGCATGATAAAGATTTTAGACAAAATGTTATCGATGTAAGGAGGCAGGTGGTTATTTTTAGACGATACTTTTTTCCTAATTTAGATACATTACAACAATTAGCAACTATAGAGAGTCTTTTAGGTTCAGGGCCAGATAATGCAAGTAATTTATCTGAAAGCTGTCATAAAATGACTAGATTTATCGAAGAAATAGTATCCATTAGAGAAAGAGCACAAGTTATTCACGAAGAGTTAAATAACCACCTAACTGAGAGATTAAGCGCCAGTACAAATAAATTATCTGCTATAGCAACCATTTTTTTACCTATGAGTTTTATCACTGGCTTATTTGGTGTAAATTTAGCTGGAATACCTGGAGCTGCTAGCGATAAATCATTTGCAATCTTTTCTGGTATTACATTGGTGATTTTGATTATCCAAGTTGTAATCCTAAAGTGGAAGAAATGGTTCTAATACCTGCTTCTTATTCTAAATAAAACTTGCAAAACTTTAAGTATAAAAGACCAACTCATAGTTAAATTATTTGAACTATATATTTTTTATTTGTATTTAGTTTAACTAACCGCGGAAAGTAAAAGCATAATTAGAGTACTATTGTTGATAGATTATATATGATTCAGCTAATTGATAATTTAATCATCAATTCGATTAATTATTTTAAAAAAAGTAAAATTAATGTTACCTTGCATCAGATATAGAAATGCAATACCGATTGCCGAGATAAAAGCTGCTGGAGAATTTTTAGCAGCTTTTTTGATATAGTTTAGTAATTGTAAAAACTGGTATATATAATGGTTCTAAAGCGCTTATTTGCTAGTATTGTAATTTTGACCGTAGTAATAAATCTTATTTTGCTATACAACAAAGATCGTGCAGAAAATGTTATTCAACAAGGGAATGAGATGAAAAAAGAAGATAATTTAATTTCTAGAGAGATATTATTTGGTAATCCTGATAGAGTTGCTACTAGAATTAATAAAGATGGCAAGTTCCTAAGCTATATAGCTCCAAAAGATGGAGTGCTGAATATTTGGGTGGCACCAATTGATAAAATATCAGAAGCTAAAGTTATTACTAATGAGAAACAAAGAGGAATTAGAAGCTATTTTTGGGCTAACGATAGTACCCATATAATCTATGCTCAAGATAAAAAGGGTGATGAGAACTGGAGGTTATACTCCGTTAATGTGCTAAATGAAAAGCAAAAAGACTTAACACCAAGTGAGGGGGTTCGCGCCTCAGTTTTGAAGCTAAGTGATAAGTATCCAAATGAAATACTAATTCTAATAAACGATCGAGTACCTGAGTATTTTGATATTTATAGAGTTGATATAGATACTGGTAAACGTGAATTAGTATACGAAAATACTGCGCAGTATTCATCTTTTCGTGCAGATGATGATTTTAAAATACGTCTTGGCTACAAAATGCTTCCAAGCGGAGAGGGCGAAATTTATTTGTTTGAGAATGGCGATATCGAGAAAGCTAAATTATTTCAAAAAATTTTAACCGAGGATATGCTTACTACTGCTCCTCTTCATATTTCCTCTGATGGTACAAAATTATTTATGAGCGATAGCGCTGGAAGAAATACTTCGGCTTTAATCGAAGTAGATTTAAGCACCAATACTAGAAAAGTAATATACGAGAACGATAAGGCGGATATTGATGATTATATAGTTGATACTAAATCTAAGATGATTCAAGGTGTTGCTACTAACTATTTGCGCAAAGATTGGATGATTATTGATTCTAAAATTGCCTTGGATTTAGAGTATCTTAAGGAGATTGAAGATGGTGATCTGGAAATTGTATCTAGAACATATGAAGATGATAAATGGGTAGTAGTATTCTCTAAAAGTGATAGTCCGTCAAAATATTATCTTTATGACAGAAAGCAAAGAAAGGCGCAATTTTTATTTATATCAAATACAAGTCAAGAAGGATTGCCGTTTTCAAAAATGTATCCACATAGTATAAAATCTAGAGATGGTTTAGATTTAGTCAGTTACCTTACCATACCAAGATGGCTTGATGATGGTAAAGGAATTCCGTCAAAGACAGTGCCCCTAGTTGTACATGTTCATGGTGGACCAAATGCACGAGACAGTTGGGGCTTTAGTTCGGAGGTGCAGTGGCTTGTAAACAGAGGTTACGCGGTACTTAACGTAAATTATTGTGGATCAACTGGTTTTGGCAAGAATTTCAGCAATGCAGGAGATGGCGAGTGGGCTAGAAAAATGCAAGATGATCTTGCTGATGGCGTGCAATGGGCTATAGATAATAAGGTAACTCAGAAAGATAAAATAGTCATTATGGGCGGAAGTTACGGTGGTTATGCGGCGCTTGTTGGTATGACAATGACTCCAGATATGTATGTCGCTGGAATTGATATAGTTGGCCCATCTAATCTTGAAACATTACTAAACTCCATACCTCCTTATTGGAAACCTCAGATGGCTCATTTAATTAAAATTATCGGAGCTTCACCTGATACAGAAGAGGGTAGAGAGTTTTTAAAAGAAAGATCTCCCTTGAGCTTTGCCAAAAATATAAAAAAGCCACTGCTTATTGTGCAAGGAGCAAATGACCCACGGGTAAAACAAGCTGAATCCGATCAAATAGTTGAATCTATGAAAAAGCTTTCAATACCAGTTGTATATTTACTTTATCCTGATGAAGGTCATGGTTTAGCAAGGCCAGAAAACAGGCTTTCAATGTATGCTAATGCAGAAGTATTTTTAGCCAATTTTGCCGGAGGAAGATTTGTTCCGCATAATAATAATTTTCCAGGCTCTTCTGTAGTGGTAAAAGAAGGAAAGGAGATAACATGGACAACAGAAAAGGAATGACTATAAGCTAATGAATAAGAAGTCATTCTTGTAAAAATTCAGGATGACTTGTTTTGCACTATGTTTGTGTTTTTGAAAACCACATAATCCTTGCCAATTTCGGGAAAAAACTCTTTTGTGAATGGAAACATTTCTTCTGTATCGTTATTAAATCTTATTTCTATGATGTCACCCGCACCGAAATTAGCAACATCGATAATGATGCCAATTTTTTTACCCTTTTCATTTATTACGAAAAATTTTCGTAGGTCGCTTATATAATACTCATCTTCTTGAGGAGCAGGGAGAGTATCGCGTAGACAAAATAATTTTGTTCCAGCTAATGTTTCAGCGGTGTTACGGTCGTTGCTTCCTGCAAACCTACATACTATTGTTCCGTTAGAATTTACTCTTACCTTCTTTAATTTAATTGGAGCAGTATTTTCGTCCAAAATATTAATAACCAAGATATTTTCTTTGGGATCAGTAAATGATTTAACTAGCACATCTCCTTTTATTCCGTGAGCTGCTGATATTACACCAACTAAAATTAATCTATCATCTTCTTTCATTTCTTGCTCTTTGATTGATATATTTCTAAAAAACCATTACTCTTATTCTATCTTTATATAATTAGATTTAATGTAGCATGAAAAAACTATTTATCAGCTCGGTGATTATTGCCCTAATAATAATGGGGGCGGTAAGTGCATCAATAGCATTTACCGATTTTACAAAAATATACCAAGAATTTGTTAAAAGCACCAGAATAGATGTTTCCACTCTTCAAGCAAACAATTTTAGAATTATAAAATTCCCAGTACCTTATCTTGTTATTGATGAGATTAAGCAAGAGGGTAAAATTGCTCTTAAAGATATAAAAATTGAATTTTTACTAGGGTCTTTATTTCGTTTTAACCCAGAAATTAGGGAATTAACAATCGGAGAAGCTGTTGTTCATCTGAATAATGATGATATAAATTTTTTAAGTCATGGCGAATTTATCTCTGAATTAATATTGAAAGAAGCTCTTTCAGTGAAGGCTAAAGTTAACAAACTTATCTTTGTTGAATCAGATCATGACATACCTTTTACAATTAATAATTTTAATTTTTCTAGTGAAAATGAAGGAACAAATTTTGAAGGATCTATCGACAACATAGGAAGTATTAAGGGTTCATTTGAAAAATCAGCGAATACTAATGTAGTATTTAAAATTGATGTACAAGATACAAGTTATAATTTAAAATTGAATGAGACTTATAAAGATGGTCTGTTGGAAGAGGGGAAGGCAGAATTAAAAACTACTAACTTATCAAGTAAAATCGCAAAATTAATTCCTGATTTTGGCAATGTAGGGCAGTATCTTAGCAGTAATGAGGAGGTAAAAATTAATTTTGATATTAAGCCCATAAAACAAGGATTGAGCATTGAGTCGATTATTATTAGTTCCGATTCACTACAAGGAAAGGGTGAGATGAAGCTAAGTAAGGATTCTGCATTTACCTCAGATATAAACATTGAATTTAGTAAACTAGATCTAGCTAATTGGTTAAACTCAAAAACAGAGGAATCTATAGGAGATACCGTTAGATTTGGAGCTAATAATAGGCTTGATTTTAGCAAGAATAATTTAAATGTAAGCTTTGTGGCTAAGGCAGTTAAAATTGACGAAAACAACTCTTTAAGTGATGTAAATTTAAAAATAAAAATTGAAGAGGGCAAGTTCTTTATTCAGGATTTTTCTGGTCAAGTGGATCAAGATGGAAAATTTAACTTGAGCGGTGCTATAACTCAGAATTCTTTCAGAAGCCTTTTTAATGGAAAAATTATTTTGAATCATAAAGATTTAAATGATTTTGTAGAATTTTTTGGCGGTAAGGAGGTCAGAACAGATAAACCTATCCCGTTTGATTTGTCTTCTGATATAAAATTTAGTTCAGTTGATATATCACTTCAGAATTTTCTAATAAAAACTCCTGAAACCGAAGTAATGGGAAGCCTTTCATCTAAGTTTATTGGCAACTCGCCAAGAACCAATGCTAGTATAAGGTTTACCTCGGTAAACATTGATAAAAATAGTTTTCCAGTTTTATCTCGAGCATTTGCATATCTTCGTAACTTATCGGAGGATATGCAAGACGAGACATATTTAAATAAGTTTATTCCTATAAGAAAGATTAGCTCCATAAGTAGCTTTGATATTACTTTTGACTACATTACATTAAATAAAAAACTATATGAGAATGTAAATTTCGTTTTAGCTCTTTCTCCTGGAAGAGTATCTGTTGAACAATTATATATTACAGATGGGACTGACTGGATAGATACTAATCTTACTTTAGAAGCGCAGAGCATAAGACCAAGCGTAAAGATTGATATAAATAATGGTTCTGTAGCAGTTGATTTTCTTTCGGCTCCAGCGATGCTCGAACTCAAACAAAAGATACTAAATGACTTTGATCTTAGTAAAATAGACATAGTAACCCGGTTTTCTCTGGCCCGTGTATATCAAGGTGATTTTAGTCTCGGTAAGGTTATTTTCTTGGCAAAAAATGATAAGAACTTGATTGATATTTCTAAGTTTGATGCTGATTTATTTGGAGGTCGTTTGCAATCAGCCGGTAGTGTTTTGCTTCAGCCATATACTTTGAATTTTGTATATGCTTTGAATTCGGCCCACATAGAACAAATCTCTAAACTAATGCCTAAAGAATTGATTAATTCCGGTGGAGTTATCAGTGCAAGTGGAATGTGGTCAACAAATGGTGAAAAACTGGATGAGCAATTATATAATCTTTACACCAAGTCAAATATTGTAACCAAAGATACTACTTTGAATAATTTTTCTATTGATAATTTTATTCAAATACTTGGTGATCCAAATTATGATATTAATTCGTTTAACGAGGACTTAAATAAAACTCTTCTTCTAGATAAAACTCAAGTGAGTGATCTGCAGGCTAGCGTGGAGCTATCAAAAGGAATATTTACTATGCCCTCTGTAGCATTTAAGACTAAGTACTCCATCGGCCAAGGGTCTGCTACATTTAATTTGTACGATTTTAATGTGGATGCAACTTCAAGTTTTTCTTTCTATCTTGCTAAGCCGAAATATAGTCGTAGCTCTACAGACTATGCACCAGCAAAGATGAGCGTTACAGCAAAAGGCAACCTTTTTACTCCTAAAAAAGAAGCAAATACTGAGGACTTACAGGAAGTACTTAAAACAAGAAATCAGAAGTAATCGAGTTAATTTGGCTTGTAAAACATATCATGAGATTGCGGTGCTTCATCTAATGGTGTTTACTGAACTTGACTTTAATGTGTATATGCTTTAGGTTTATTTTTTCATTTAGAGTCGTGGTTACATTTTAGTCTATGCATCAATCAAATATTTTTAAGCTATTTACTGATTACAAGCAGTTCCAGATATTTATTTTAGGAATTTTAAGTGGCATGCCGCTTTTTATTATATATTCTACTATTGCAGCATGGATGAAAGGAGCAAATATAGATATTGCAATTATTACATCCTTTGCTGCGGCAAGGGTTTTTTATTCTCTTAAGGTTTTCTGGTCCCCTTTAATAGACCATCTAAAATTGCCGATAATTCATCGTATAGGAAGGCGTAAGAGTTGGATGTGTTTAATATCTGGTATAATAGCGTTTATTATATTTTTATACAGTAAGCTAGATCCCAATGAATCTATTGGGATGATTTATGTATTGACTATTGCGCTTGGTGTGGCATCCGCAACTCTGGATATAGTAATCGATGCATTTAGAATTGATACAATTGAAAAAGAAAAGCTTTCCGTAGCTGCTGCAAATGCAGTGTTTGGATATAGGGTAGGTGGATTAATAGCTGTAGCTGGTGCATTTTTTATTGCTGAAGATTATGGTTGGAATATTGCTTTTTTAGCTATAAGCTCTTTGTATTTTATTGGAATATTTTTTATTCTAACTTTAAAAGAACCAAAAATCGTACAAGAAGCCATTAATATATTAAGTATTTCTTCTTGGAGGCTTATGACAATTGATCCATTTGCTGATTTTTTAAAGCGCGATGGTGCAATAGTTATCTTGCTTGCGGTGGTATTTTATAAACTTGGCGATGCTATGCTTGGCGTTGTTGCAATACCCTTTTATATGGAGCTTGGTTTTACGCTTAAAGAAATTGGTGCAATCACCAAAGTTTTTGGTTTAATTGCAACTATTTGCGGAGCTTACGTTGGTGGTATAATAATGTATCGGTATGGTAGCATCAAAGGTTTGATATTTTGTGGAGTTGCGCAAGCCGTAACGAATTTAGCTTTTGTGTGGTTGCATCACCAAGGGCATGATACTAATGCTTTAATGATTGCAATAAGCATCGAAAATATGGCTTCTGGAATGGGGGATGCAGCACTTGTTGGATATTTAAGCTATTTGTGTAACAAACAGTTTTCAGCAACACAATATGCACTGCTTAGTAGTTTATCTGGATTGTTTAGCCACACTATAGTAGGTTTTGGTGGTTCAATTATGAAGGTAATGGGTTGGGATAATTACTTTATAATGACTGTATTTTTGGCGATTCCTGGTTTACTTTTATTATTGTATTTAAATAAAAGATTTGAAGAAAAAACAACATAAAGCAAAATATGATCCTTCATGTTGTCATATGTTGAGTTTTTACAAACGTTTTTATGCTACCCTCAATTAGGGGAATTTTGATAAGGTTTTTTATGTTTAAGAAGTTATCTTCTTTTTTATTGGTATTATTTTTAGTAACAAATGTTTCTGCAGCGACGACGGCCAAAAATAATAAGACAAGAAAACGTATTTCTTTACCTATACAAACAAGCTTAATCGTGGATGGTAAAACTGGTAAAATTCTTCATGCAAGTAATTCAAAAGAAATAATCTATCCAGCATCATTGACTAAAGTCATGACTATGTACATGCTTTTTGAAGCTCTAGAATCAGGCAAAATAGGGATGAATGATAAGTTCTATGTATCTAAACACGCATCACAAGCATTGCCCTTAAAATTATATGTTCAGCCCGGGGAGAAAATAAGCGTTAAAGATTCAATAAGGGCTATAATTATTAAGTCTGCCAATGACATATCTAGAGTTGTTGCAGAAAATATTGCAGATGGCTCTGAAAGTAAGTTTGCACGCTTAATGACCCTTAAAGCACGTCAGCTTGGAATGAAAAATACTAATTTTACCAATGCTTCTGGTTGGCATGATCCAAAACAAGTAACGACTGCAGTTGATTTGGCAAAATTAACTATAGCAATTAAGCGTGATTTTCCACAATATTATGCTTTTTTTAGTGAAACCAGTTTTACTTATAAAGGCAAGACGATTAATGGGCATAATAGAGTTACGGCAACATACCCTGGGTCTGAAGGCCTAAAGACTGGGTATACAGGTCCTGCCGGCTGTAACCTTATTACGACAGCAACACGAGGCAATAAGAGTCTGATTGGTGTTGTAACTGGAAGAAAAAGTGGTGCAGTACGGGATCGACAAATGGTTGAGTTATTAGACAAGCATTTTGGAGTAGCTCACCAAGTTAAAGTTGTTAAAAAAACTAGTAAGCCTTCAAGGAAAACAGTGAAGGTTGCTTCAAGGAACAAGTAGCGCCTCCCGCTGGAAAGTGTTTATGCTGAAGTAAAATTGTTCGGTTAATCACAGATTAGTTAGTATTTTTGCGCATCACCATTAGTTGTTTGATCCAGGAGTTACTATAACCCATTGATAACTAAAAAAATCGGCGCTGTTGCAAATAGAAACATGGCGTGAGTTTTTCTAAATCCTCACTGTATTTTCCTGTCATCTTCAGTACTGTAATAGCTTTGCTGTAGGTCGGGTTCTGATCTATATTGATAGATTGTGGATAATACACCTCTCTCCGTTAGCATCTCTTCTACATCTCGATAACTGATTCCATATTTACAATATCAAGATAATTATATTGTATTTGGAATGTCCGTGCTTGAAGATGTTCATAAATCTACTCTTTATCTTGAATTGATATTGACTAGTTTATTTCTATATGCGGCTATTTGCAACAGCGCCTGACATAGTCATGTGACCACGTTGTGTAACATTTAAGTCCCTAGTGATTACAATTTGTTATAATAAATGCTAGAGCAATTGGTAGTTGTAAAAATATTATAGTTAGATTAATCTCTAATAGATAAGTGAATAGTTTATTTATCTTAGTTTTTAAAAATAAATGCCAAATATTAAATTAAATAAAGAGGTTATATTTATGTGGAGACCAGAAACAAAAGGAGAAAAAGCTGCAAGAGAAAACCCACAGGTAGCAAGGACAGTTGCTCCATCGCCTCTAAGAACAATTCCACAAGCAGAAAACCCAATAGAACCTGGATCATTGTGTGATACCTTACTTAAGGGGGTGCAATATATAGTATGCTGTTGTGGTTGTTGTACTAGCTGGGACACATATTATGGTCATACAAATATAGATTGGGACACACCTCAGTAATTAGAAATATGATTAATGAAGTGTTTGTTGTCATTCGTACTTATTATTATAAATATAAAGTGGCGGAGATTTAATTATCTAAATTTATAGTTGGATATTGAGTAACTTCTTGTTGAATTACCAAAATACCACATAAGAAATTAAAGGTAAAAAAAGGTACTAATAAATACAATTTACACTTGAAGGCACAAAAAATATTATATATTCTTAGTTTGTAATTCTAAACTAGAATAGCTAGCTAGTTCTAAGATTACAAACTAGCTATTAAATAAGATAAGACGCCAACCTCAGGATAAGAGAAAGGCAGCAGTGGCAGGGGATATAAAATTTACAAAAACAGAGTGTTTGTGATAAATAGTTTATAAAAAAAAACTAAAAATCAACAAACATGAAATTAAAGATATTATAGAATTGTAAAAGTTCGTATTAAGTAATATCTCAATTTTTTGTATATTTTATATCTTCTACCGAATTCTCTTATCCTGAGATAAGATGAATAAGTAATTCAGGTTTGTAGGATTTATGAAGATACAGAAAGAAATACTAAAACTAATTACCCTATTTGTAATTAGCATCACTATGGCAGGATGTACTGGTGAGCGATGTATTGAAGCGGACGATTTCGGTCACTCTACTTTTACTGTATCATCGAGATATTCAAAAGAAGCCCTTGATGGTCAAGTTGGAGAAAATCAGGTTGCCCCATGGGTGGACTCTGGCTATCGAGTTAATGGAAGACCTTTGGCTATAACTGTAAAAGGTTGGGAATATGGCTTAGATTATAACACTTCATTTGAACTTTCTGCGTGGTGTGCGTGGTATGGAACAAGTAAACACGAACATAAGTTATCAAAGTTTTGTGAACGTTTGCGTGATTGTCAATATATAGATGGTCGTATGTGTACTAATAGTGCTAATGCTAAATTACTAAATGCACCTTGTTTATTTAGAAAAGGTGTTGGTCTATACGCTCTAATTAGCGAGAAAGGTGGAGACCCAAATCAATCTTTGGATTCACAAAGAGATCCAAGAGGGATAAGCTTTCATGTAGGAGAAAAACCAGTTGGTTATTCTATGTATGAGATAGATAAAAATGGTAATACTCGCGAAGCTGGAGGAAGAGTTTATCAGTTTGAATCAGATTCAGTAAAGCAACAATACGCAGATACTAAGCTATACTTCAAAATACTTGATAAATTTTATGATGATAATAATGGTCAATATAGAGTAGTGGTAAAGTCTGGGATTACTAGAACAAATCCAGACCCAATTTCCTATGTAACAAAACTAGTAAAAGATTTCTTATTTGGTGCTGATGGTAATTATGGGTTAATAAGAGGCATTTACATGGGTATTGTACAGAATCCAGGATATAGATCTGCGGTTTCGGCCATGCTTACCTTATACATAATGTTCACTGCTCTTTCATATCTAGCAGGTAATTTAGAGGTTACGCATACTGAGTTAATAGTAAGAGTAGGAAAGATAGCGATAGTTTCAGCTCTTTTAAGTACTGAATATAGCTGGACCTTTTTTAATGATTATCTTTTTGCCTATTTTATAGGTGGTGTAGAGCAGATTTTACAAATAATTGTTGAAGCCGGCGCAACTGGCCCAGGATCACCTGGAATACTCGCGCTAATGATAGCTCCACAAACTATTTCAAAGCTACTTTCTTTGTTATTTGTAGATTGGATGGGTTTTATATATATCATACTATTTTTCACAGCACTGTACTTTATACTGATGATTTTCTTCCAGGCTGCAGTGATTTACCTTACGGCACTTATAGCTATTGGGATGATAATAACTATGGGACCAATCTTTATTTGTTTTATGTTATTTGGGGTAACTAGGTCATTATTTGAGAACTGGTTAAAACAATTAATATCCTATGCAGTTCAACCAATTATATTATTTACAGGATTGATTTTTATCTCAATGATCTTGCGTCAAGAGATATATGGAGCATTAGGATTCAGAGTATGTAAGCATGATTTCCCTAAAATGACGAATGCAGGTAATACACCTCTCTTTGGAGAAGAAACAGAAAAGACGCTTGGTTTTAGTTTAGGTAATTCGTTATTTTACTGGTGGTTCCCACAACCAATGAAAGCTGAGCAATTTTCAAAAGTTACTAGGCCTATTCCTATACCTCTTGATCACTTTAGTAGTGATGTTAATGTTGTAGGAAGCGTAGCTGATACTGGTTTTTGTGAAGCCTATGCCTGTATAGGGGAGCGGTATGTAGATCTTCCTTTCTTAGATCCGGTTAAAGACTCAAGACGATTAAATCAGTTTTGGAATGGAAATTTTGTTCAACTCGATGGTTTGCTACTGATATTTGTTGCGATCTATTTGCTCCATAAGTTTAATGGATTGACCATAGCAGTTGCAAAGTTTATTACTGGCACGTCTGGAAACTTTACCAATATAAGTAATGTAGGCGAGGCAGTTAAAGCTCAAACATTTGATAAATCCAATGCTTACCTCGCTAAAATGCCAGGGCGTGCAGCTTCTGGTGCAATAGACAGAACAATAGGGAGAGAAAGATGGGAGGGTATTAAGGCTGCGGCAAATCAATTTACTCCCTCTGCTTTAGTAGATAGGCATCGTGTTAACTCTTTAAAGAAAGAAGCACTAACATCTGGAGCAAATCCTGTAGTACTTGATGAAGTTAGAAAATCTACCGGTCTAGATAGAAGTAAGATAGATCCAAAGGCGATGGATAAATATACTGAGTTTTTAGCCAAAGAAATGATTAAAAATGTAGATCAGTCATTGCCGGAATTAAAGAGGCGAAAAATTGCTGAGGAAGCTGCTACAAAATTAGCAGAGAAAAAATTCACTGCACTTCCACAAGAATTTGCTAAAGCCAAGTTTGGGAAGGAGTATGATAAATTATCTGCTTTAGAGAAAGAGTCCGTTGATAAGGTTCTTAAAGATCCTAAACTCAGAGAGCTTGCCAAGAATGCTTCTGAAATGAGAAGATTCCAGGAAGCATATGTTGATGCATTTGCTGCAATGTCGGATAGAGGTATTGGAATAGTAGGCAAACATAACAAAACTCTTCGTTCTCTAGAAGAAATACAACACTCTGGTGAGCAAAGAAAGCAGTTAAAGCAGGCTAAACAAAGACAATTCGGACAAGAGTTGGTTTCTGAGGTTGAGGGTGTTAAAAGTGGGTTATATAAAGGATTATCTGGAGGCAAAATTGATACTATAAGCCGTACGTTTGGAGGAGGGGCTTGGCATGAAATCAATACAGATCCAGCTGCTAAAAACTTTACCAAACAAATATATGCCGAGCAGCTTGCAGATCAAAAGAGTGCAATTGAAAGATCCGGGATCACTAAGACTATTGATGATTATAGCAGAACAGAAGGTAGAAGCGTGATCTCGCCGGAATTCCTTGCCCAAGCTACTCGTGAAGGGAACAGTAATCTGGATTTATATAAGAGTCTTGAGAGACGTGACTTGAATTCAAAAGTTCATGATGCATTAGCAAGTGGAGAAGATCCATCCTTAATGGGGAAAACCTTTATGACTGAATATGCAAAGGATTCAGAGATGAGACATATGGTCGATAAAGCTTATGAAGTGGAGAAGCAAATACATCAAACTGATGAGTTTATAAGCCGCCAAGAAGATTATCAAACAACCTTTGATGTAGCAGCTAATACCATTAGCTCAGCCTATGAGATTGCCAAAGATCACTATGGCAGAGAAGATATTACCGCAGCAGAACTACCATCGTTAATGCAAAGCTATTATGCAGAAGTTGCCCCGATGGCAATACATGAGGGGCGTACTGAAGTAGAGAAGCTTAAAAAATCTATAGAAGAATTTAGTTCGAGCCAAGAAGTGCTGCAACAAATTGATCAAAGAAAAGTCGAAGTTGCTGAAGAGATAGATAAGCACGTAGACGGTATTAATGAACATAGGAAGAAGGCCGGTATGGAAGAGTACCATCCGCCTAAAGTAGAGCAAAATGTTAGAAGAGTACGTAAGATTGATGATTATATTCGCAATAAGGGGTAATAAAGATGGCATTACTTCGGAATAAAACAGTGAAAGATATGGGGTTTAGCCAATCGAATATATCGAGTTTGGCAAAAAGGGAACAACATTTTAGTGATGTAGTTGAGGCTCTAGAAAATAGGGCAAATGATTTAAAACTGATTATAAACAAAGGGCTAAAAGCACAACATATAACCAATATGTTGTCTGGAGCCGGACCTAAAATAGAAGAGGCATTAGATGAGCTTATCGCCAATAGTGAGTTATTATTTGAAATTACTAAGAGTAGTAACTTTACTATAGAAGACTTAACAAAAATACTCATAAAATCCAGTTCTCATATAGGGGATGCCATAAAAGATTTATATGAAAGGATAGATGCAGTAAATGTATTTATCATTGAGGGAGAATTTAATGGTAAACAGCTATCTACTATTTTATCCAGTTGTGGGGTTGATATAGGGATAGCAATTGATTCTATTCTTAAAAACGCTAGCTTACTCAATGATTTTGTTAGAACAACTGAATTCAGTAACCAGAACATCGCTAGTATGCTAAAAGGCAACAGAGGCCAAATAGGCATTGTAATTATTGATTTAAAAAATTCTATAAGTCCGTTCAATGAATTCGTAAAAAATAGTGCATTTGCACCCTCAAATGTTTCGAGCATGCTTGGAGGGTCAAAAGGTAACCTTTGCAGTGCAATACAGTCTTTGCTGCAATATGCTGAGCAAATAAACTCATTTATCATAAATAGCGGTTTTGAAGCAAGTAACATTTCGAGAATGTTAAGTGGGGCAGGAAAGGATATAGCCCAGGCTATAGAAGCTTTGGCAAGAGCGGAAGATCCACTCAGAAAATTTATAGCTGAGGGAGAGTTCAGTTCTTCTAATGTATCTAATATGCTTGGCGGAGCAAGAAAGAATATTAATATAGCGGTCAAAGTCTTAGTAACTCATGCAGATGGCTTGAATGCTTTTGTTAAAAACGGAACGTTTGGTGCCTCAAATGTTTCAAGTATGCTGGCTGGATCTGGAGCCAATATTGAACATTCAATATCAATGCTCCTTCATTACGAGAAAGAATTGAATGAAATTGTTCAGGAGGGTCATTTCACGGGCAACAATATTTCAAGTATGTTGGCAGGATCAGGGTCTAGTATTGGGATAGCGATTAAAACTCTGGCAACGAATGCAGATAAATTAAATGAATTCTTAAAAGAAAAGTATTTTAAAGCCGAAGAAGTCACAAGCATGTTAGCAGGCTCTAGGTCAAACATAGCAGAAGCAATTAAGAAATTAGCTAAACATGGTAGCAAACTGAATAAGCTGGTTAAGACAGGAAAATATAGCGCTTCTAATCTATCGCGAATATTTAACGGTAGTGGGGCCCATTTAGGGAAAGCAATCGAATTATTTGTAGAAAATGAGCAAAAGATTAGTGCTTTCATTAAAAAGGGAGATTTCACCAATCAACAGGTTGGAGTAATGCTTAGCGGAGCAAGAATAAATATTGACCAGGTGATAATTGCATTAAAAAAACATGAATCGAAGCTGCATGAGTTTGTGGCAACAAGTGGTTTCAGCGCGCAGGATGTCTCAAGTATTTTAAGTGGAGCAGGCAAGTACTTAGAAAAAGCTATTATAGATCTAGTTAAAAGTAAGCATCATCTACATACTATCACAGAAGAAAGTGATTTTACCTCGCAGAATGTAACCGGTTTGCTGGCAGAATCTGGAGCCAATGTTGCATCTAATATTTTGCAGTTAGAACAAAGAGTAGATAAAATAGCTGGTTTTAGTAGAAGAGTAGGTTTTAGCCATGCTAACATATCTAATATGGTTGGAGGGTCTGGTAAAAACATAGGAGAAGCGTTAGATACATTGCTTGCACAAGAGAAAGTATTAAGTGGGTTTATTCATGAAACCTTATTTACCCCTGCTAACATATCAACCATGCTGGGCAATTCAGGTAAAAACATAGGTAGTGCAATAAGAGATATGGTCGAGCAGCAGACTATCCTAGAAGAATTAAGCACTAATAGTAGTTTTTATCAGAACCTGTCTACGTTATTAAAAGATTCTGGCGTGGGAATTAAGCAAGCCATAGAAGCAATCGTTAAACGAAGTGCCAAGTTAGAACAGTACCTTGATACTTCTGAATTTAATGCTACTAACGTTGCTAATATTCTTGGCGGTTCAGGAAGGAGTATAGGTAGGTCAGTTGATATACTTATTAAAAACGGGGATAGATTGAATAAACTGATTCAGGATAGCGAGCTGGAAGCGCATAATATATCGAGTATATTACATAATAGCGGCGGAAGTATAGAGCAGAGGTTAGCTCACTTATTTGAAAATGAAACCAAACTAAATGAAATTATAGCAAATACTGCAAGAAAGGCCAGTTCCATATCATATAAATTGAGCAAATCAGGAATACATTTGTCAGAAAATATTAAGAAAATGGCAAATGATATTAGACGTTATAATTGACAGATTATATTTAAATACCCTAAAGAAATGAATAATAATAAAAAGCGCTGCGAATGGGTAGGAAGTGGAAAGATCCATTATGAGCACTATCATGATACTGAATGGGGTATTCCTGTACATAACGATTTTAAACATTTTGAAATGCTAATTTTAGAAGGAGCACAAGCCGGTTTAAGTTGGGAAACCATATTAAAAAGACGAGAAGGATATAGCAAGGCATTTAAACAATTTGACCCGGCGAAAGTAGCGCTGATGACTGATGATGAGCTTGAAACATTATTAACTAATCCAGCTATTATCCGTAACCGTCTTAAAGTATTTTCAGCACGTAAAAATGCACAAATTTTCTTAACAATTCAGCAAGAATTTGGTTCATTTGATACTTATGTTTGGCGTTTTGTTAATGATACTCCAAAAATAAATCATCCAAAAGCTATTAAAGATATTTCTGTGCGTACAATTGAATCAGATGCGTTATCTAAAGATCTAAAAAAGCGTGGCATGAGTTTTGTGGGTTCAACAATTATTTATGCTTATATGCAGGCTATCGGCATGGTAAATGATCATACTATAGACTGTTATTTAGCAACAACTAGGACTTAATGAGATATAATTTATTAACCCAGCAGTAGAAAGTATTCCTGAAGAATATACATATAACCCTTGTGATTCAATATTAAAAAAAGTGATGTTTCTATGCGTTGTTTATCCTGTTGTACAGCTTCCAGATATCTGTTGAATGATCATTCGCAGTATTTAATTAATAATGGTTTTGTAGTAAAACATTTTGATGATGGTATCTTCGCTACAATGAAAAAAGATGAAGATCTTGCCATTTTCTTTTTTTCATTTGGTTGCGTAACGATCTGGGGAGGTAATAATACTCAGGAGCAAAGGATACTTGAGGAACTTAAGGAGTTTGAAATAGAGCCACTTGATAAAGTTTGGTCTGACAAAACTAGTTTTGAATACAATATATTGCATGCAAATAATGATGAGGGCACAACATTCATTAATGAAGAAAGAAATAGAATTGTTCTTGGTAATAAGTCTGAATATACTAAGTTATCGATTTCTTATGCTCTTGCGCAATCGGTAAAGCTTATTGCTTTAGAAGATTCAGTTAATACAATTCTTAAAACGACGGCACCTATTCAAAAGGAGCTTGCCAGGACTGGCCGGATTACCTTACCACAAAAAGAACTATCAAAACAAATTGGTCATTTATTTGGTGAAAGATATTCAATTAATCTTCTTAAAAACATCCTGGATGTGCCTGAGTTTTTTTGGCGCAAACCACGTTATGAGCCCTTGTACTCGATGACAGCAAAATTTCAGGATATAAGCACAAGACAGGGAATATTAAACCACCGCCTGGACAATATTCAGGAACTGTATACTGTTTTATCAGAGGAGCTTAACCATAAATACATATCAAGGCTAGATATCATTATTGTTGCGTTAATTGTAATAAGTATAGTAACAACATTATTTCGTAATAATATTATTTGAAAACTCAAATAACGATTAATTTACAGGAAGTTCTCTGTATTTGTTTGTTCTAGGAGTGCCTTTTTTGAATATGATTAATATTGCAACCATAATCAGAACGCATAAGATCGCAGTGCTTATAGTATTTTGAGGAATAAAAGATATAACTAAAACTCCAATCAGGGTGAGCATAACACACCACCATCCACTTAAATTTAAGTCATGGAACCGTCGAATAGTTAATGATATTGAGGGTAATGTAGATAATACAAAATAAATTGCGGAGATAATTATTATTACCTTACTTGTCGTAACTTTAGCTAGAATAGCCATAAAAAATAGCACACTCTTGTCAAAAATCAAAAAAGATAAGTATTCTTTTCTGTTGCTTCTGCCCTTAAATACAAAATATTTCTCTGTAAAACACTTAGCAAATAAATAAAACATTTTTATCATTATTCCTCTAATAAACTATCAACACCGACTAAGCAATTAGCAAAATCCTCGTCAACTACACTAAAAACACTTTCTTGAGTTACACAAATAAAAGTATTTACTCTTTTCACAGGATCAAAGACTAATCCGACAACATCTCTAGCTATTGAACCTATGTTTAGTTCAGCAATATCAACAATTACCCCAGCTGGGGTAAGGCATTGAACAAGACCACTACCGACATTTAATCCCACATTAACAATGCCTTTTTTACAATGTTCAATAGTTTCATCTGTAGTAAGCATTTCCTTTGTGCTAATCCCATTATTATGCGCTATGAACAACATACTTTTCATAGTAGCTTTCAAAGCATCTATTGAGAAACCCTGCACCTTAACTAATGTTATGGATATAGCTTGATTTATACTATGCAAAGCCCTAGCAAAAAACCCCTCGCCAGTAGGAGTGATTTGATTGTCTGACACGTCAAGAGACTTTAAGTTTGGTAAACCACCGCGTTTAAGTAAGTTAGCCACAATATTAGCTCCAACATCATCCATATCACTACGGCTTAAATCAAGATTGATTATAGTCGTAACATCAACCTGTAGCAAGTAAGGATTCATCTTGATACTTCCCGCGTCATAGCGTCTAGCAGAGACAAAAGGTTTGATAGCGAATGCTTCTGGTCTTTCTTCGTCTTTTTCCTCTCCTGAATCTATACCTCGTGCGCTCATTCTAGACCAATTATCTCTTCCAAATAGAGCTACAAATAACTCTTCGGACTCTAACGTATCAGATCTTATGCCATCTTCCATTTCTCTAATTGCTCGCTCCATCTCGAGCTTCTCCTTTGTTAGCTCAGCTTGTTTTACCGCTGCTTTTAATAGTGCTTCTTCTTCAAGTTTCATACGCTCTACAGCTACCAGCCTATCATGGCGATCATATTCCTCTACTTGTGCTTTAAGTATTTGGCGCGCTTTTACAATGTACTCCCATCTTACAATCTTCGCAGCTATACCTACTTTGTCTTGCGAAGGGTCTATCTCTCTGAATCTTTGCACAAAAGAAGCATGAATTTTTTTGCCTACTTCAAATGTAATATTTTAATTATCTAATTAAGTTAATTTTTAAGTTCGGAATTTTAAGCTCTGCCCAAGCCTTATCAGCGGTATACACGGGAAGATCTAAAAAAATACCTAACGCAATACAGGCTCTATCACCTAGAGATAGCCCCTTGTGTTTAGTTAATTTTTTTAAGCTTGCAGTGGCAAAGGATAATTCGGAATCAAATGAAATAATAGAGTCAATAAAAGGTTCTATAACGTCCTTGCATTCTTCTAGTGCCATGCTTGAATCTAATAAAATAGAGGCTACTTCTGAAATGTTCACGCTTGACATTACAATACTACCCAAAAGATTTTCTACAATATCTCCTCCTGTTTCATTTTTAATGAGGGCGAGAAGAGCTGACGCATCTAATACTACTTTATTCATTTTTTGCCTCAATTCTGCGTTGATTTATTAGCTCATCAACTAAACTCTTATTTGGATCGTGATATTTACTAATTAATTTACGGGCTTTGTCAAGAGCAAGGTGCATTGGAGAAATAACTACATCATTATTATTGTTGATGCTAAATATTATTTCTTCTCCATCTTTAAGATTTAGATATTTACGACAAGCTGAAGGAATTGATATTTTCCCTCCTTTAGCAACTTTAGCTCTAGCTAACATATTAATCTCCAAGTTTTAGATTATAGAAACATCATAATATAGTACTAGATAATAAAGTAGTACACAAATTAATTCTCATAACCAAAATGCAATTTAGTACGTTTTTAGAAATTGTTAGTTTAACAGCTCGAATTAATTATAAAATAAACGATCGTTTTTTGTTGATTAAATATTAGGGCATAAAAAGGCTTTGTCGCATCTGTAAATGGAGCTACCGTCAGGTATGCTAAGACGGAGTATTAAAGGAATATTGACGTCTATATGTACATGTGCTAGTATACGTACATATTAAAAAAAAGTAACACCATGGAAGCAATATCTTATACAAAAGCACGAAATCAATTATCTGGATTAATGGAACATGTTTGCCAAGATCATGACCCGGTTATTATTACAAGACAAAAGCAACCTTCAGTGGTAGTTATGTCTCTTGAAGATTATAATGCTTTAACCGAAACAGCGTATTTACTACAAAGCCCAAAAAATGCAATAAGGCTTAATGAAGCAGTAGCAGATTTTACAAATGGTCAAAATTATAAAAAAGTAAAAATTTAATGGATATTCGTTTCCATAAAAATGCTTTAGAAGATTATGAGTTCTTTAAAAAGAATGATAAAAAGACAACAGACAAAATTGATAGTTTATTAAGGAGTATAATACAAAATCCTTTTGCAGGTATTGGCAAACCCGAGCCATTGAAACACCATTTATCAGGATTTTGGTCTCGAAGGATATCAAACGAGCATCGCTTAATATACATTATTAGAGACGGTAGCATATATGTATTACAGTGTCGTTATCATTATTAGTTGTATAGCCAGTAAGTATTGAGAATGAGCTAATTCCCTATTTAGAAGTAAGTAATATACCATCATAATTCCTCCAGTCTGTTTCCAAAAGCTTTCTATCAGCTTCTGAATGAGGAATTACTCCTATTAATATACTTCCATTTTTAATTTCATCTTCACAGATTTTTGCATGGCTTTCAGGGACTCCAGCATTAATTAATGCTCCTACCAAACCTCCTGCAATTCCTCCAGCGCTTGCACCAGCCAATCCTATAGCAAGAGGGCCAGCTATTACTAACCCAAACCCTGAAATCGCCAGCAAAGTTCCAATAGCCATTATGGCTCCGGTAATGGCTCCAGTAGTAACGCCCAATGAACCTCCTACTCCAGCACCCTTTATAGCTTCGTCGGTGGGATCTGGTGCGGTACTTATACTTTTATTACTATGGATTTTTTTAGTTTCTTCAGACATTAATACATTTATCTCGTCATTTGTATAACCAAATTTTAATGCAGCATTATAAGCTTTACCAGCACTAAGAGAGTCTTTAAATAAACAGGTCATTAATTTTTGAGTAGTTTCTTTTTCCTCGTTCATTATTATATCTCCATGGTATATTTGTCATTATAAGTGTAAAATATATTAAGTTACTAAGCAACTATTTTAAATTAGCCATCCAAGAATGCTCTCAAATGACTAGTTCATGTAAAAACCCTCTTAACTAAAGCCCTAATTAGCTATAGTTGATTTTAAGAAGGTTTTGCTGCGTTCCAGATATAGGAAAATTACCGGTGTTATATATAAGGTAAGTAATTGGGACGTAAAAAGACCGCCAACTACCGCTAAACCTAGAGACCTTCTTGTTTCTCCAGTAGCACCAATGGCTAAAGCTAGTGGAAGAGCTCCCACTAGTGCTGCGCATGTGGTCATCATAATTGGCCTAAACCTTACCAAACAAGCTTCAATCACAGCCTCTTTAGAGCCTTTCCCTTGTTGTCTTTGTATTTCTAAAGCAAAATCAATGATAATAATAGCATTTTTCTTTACTATCCCAATTAACATAATTAACCCTACAAAACCATAAATATCTAGTTTTGAATTAAACAATAGTAATGTTATAAGAGCACCAAAAGCCGCTGTTGGTAAGCCAGAAAGTATTGTTATCGGGTGGAGGAAACTCTCGTACAACATTCCAAGTACTATATAAATTACTATAATAGCAAGCCCCACAAGTAGCCCTATATCTGCAAGGGATGATTGAAAAGCCTAAGCTGCGCCCTGAAAACTACCTGTTATAGTAGTTGGGAATTGTAATTCGTCTGTAGCAGTATTAACTTCCTTGATAGCTTGGCTTAATGAAAACCCCGCTTTTAGGTTAAAAGAAACAGTTACAGATGGTAGTTGGCCAAGATGAGAGATACTAAGTGGACCTACCGTATTAATTATTTTTGATATAGACGATAAAGGCACCAAAGTGCCTTTAGAGGACCTAATATGAAGCAACGATAACATTGATGCATCTGTTTGATATTTAGGATCTAGCTCCATAATTACCGAATACTGAGCTGTAGAAGTATAGAGGGTTGAGATTTGCTGCCCCCCATAAGCGCTGTATAAAGTTTTTTGTATTTGCTCAAGTGATATACCGAGTTTTATAGCTTTATCTCTATCAATTTCTACTAAAGTTTGTGGTTTTGAGATTTGTAAATCTGATGTAACATCAATAAAGCTAGGTAGGGTTTTTAATTTTGATTCAAGCTTAGATGCAAAGTTAAATAGTTCATCTTGATTAACTCCTTGTAGTGTATATTGATATTGGCTTTTAGTGGATTGGCCACCAATACTTATAGTAGAGACATTTTGGATATAAACTTTTATACCTGGTAGGTTATTTAGTTTAAGCCTAAGTTCCTTAATTATTTCATTAGCACTTGGCCTTTGATCACGTGGCTTTAAAGTTATAAAAACCGATCCTTGATTTAAAGAGGAATTTCTTCCTGATGCGCCCACAGCAGAAGCAAATCCTTCTATGTAAGGGTATTTAAGTAATATATCCATTACTTGTTGCTGCTGTTTGACCATAGCACTCAAAGAAATATTTTGGGCAGCTTCTGTATAAGCTGATAACTGGCCACTATCTTCATCAGGGATAAAATCTTTAGGGACCAAAATAAAAAGATATATAGTAGCTAGAATCATTAAAGTAAAAATAATCATGATTACTCTCATATGAGCAATCACTAAAACAAGACTTTTCTGGTATTTTTCCTTTATGTATTCAAAAGCTTTTTCGCTTCTATACTCCGAATGACCTTTACTAATTGATTCAGTTCTCAAAAATAAATTACATAACATTGGAGTAATAGTGAGTGATATAATACCAGAAAGCATTATGGAAACAGTAATGACTACTGCAAATTCATGTAGTAATCTTCCCAAAATGCCTCCCATAAACAATAGTGGTATAAAGACTGCTATCAGAGATAATGTCATAGACATTACCGTAAATGCTATTTCTTTTGTTCCTTCTATAGTAGCTTGTAATTTATTTTTGCCCTGTTCTAAATGACGAGTAATATTTTCAAGCACCACAATTGCATCATCAACTACGAAACCTACTCCAAGGGTAAAAGCCATAAGGGATAAATTATCTATACTATACCCCAGAATATACATAATAGGAAAAGTACCGATTATTGATAAAGGAAGTGCTAGTGTTGGTATAGCAGTAGAAGAAAAATTATGTAAGAAAATGAATATAACTAAGACGACCGAGACAAGGGCAAGAACTAAAGTAAACTGTACATCATGAACTGATTCCTTTATTGATCCAGAGCGATCAAAAAGAATATTTACATCAATCCCATTAGGAATCTGATTACGTAATAATGGTAATATTTTCTTTATAGAACTTGCTACCTCAAGGGTATTAGTATTTGGTTATTTTTGAATTGCTAAAATTATGCCACGTTTATCATTATACCAAGCAGCTACTTTATCATTGGCTACACTATCAATTGCTCTACCTATATTTTTTAGAAAAACAGGAGAGCCATCACGGTACATCAATACTAGATTATTATATTCTTCTGCGTTTCTAAGTTGTCCAGGTACTACAATTGTTGAATAAAGATCTTGTCCATACAAAGCGCCAGCTGGTAAATTAACATTGCTTGCACCAATGGCAGCTGCTACTTCATCTAAACTTATCATGTTGGCTGCCATGCTACTTAGATCTATTTGTATTCGCAAAGCATAGTTTTGCGCTCCATATACTAAAACTTGTGCAACACCAGGAAGCATAGAAAGACGCTGAGCTATAATTGTTTCTGCATAGTCATCAACTTTAGACAAAGCCATAGTTTCAGATGTTAAAGCTATATAAAAAATTGGAGCATCTGCTGGGTTTACCTTACGGTAAGATGGAGGGTTAGGTAACTCAGCAGGTAGTTGCTTCACTGCAGAAGAAATAGCCGCTTGAACATCTTGAGCAGCAGCATCTATGTCGCGATTTAAAGAGAATTGCAAAGTAATTTTAGTGCTACCGGTGGTATTAATTGAGTTCATCGAGTCGATATCTGCAATAGTCGAAAATTGCTTTTCTAGTGGTAATGCAACTGAAGAAGCCATTGTATCTGGGTCTGCTCCTGGCAAACTCACAGAAACCTGAATAGTTGGAAAATCGATTGTTGGTAGGACGCTAACTGGTAATAATCTATAACTAAACAGACCAAACAGCAATATTGTAATCATTAATAGAGTGGTAAGTACCGAACGCTTGATAAATAATTCTAACATACTTAAAGTTTACCCTCTATAAGTGTAGGAATTACTAATTTATCTTGCGACAAACGTAATTGACCATTTATAACTATGGTCTCACCTATTGATAATCCTTTTGTAACAACTGCATAGTTATCATCAGAAAATTCTATTTTTATATTCCTTATACTAACTTTATTATTCTGATTAATTACGAACACAAAAGAACCGTTTTGATTAATTTGTATAGCTTTAGTTGGTATTACTAGAGCATTTTTCTTATTATAGACATTTAAGAAGACTTTAACGAATTGTCCCGGCCATAATATTTCATTTTCATTAGGCATTAACGCTTTAAGTTTGATAGTACCACTGGCAATATCAATATTGTTATCGATAAATACAATTTTCCCATCTTTGATTTTTTGCCCTGATGAGGTCTCTATGCTAACTATTAAATCATCTGACTCTTTAGATCGAAGTAAAGAATTTAAATGTTGCTCCGGTACTGAAAAACTCACGTAAATCGGAGAGATTTTGTTAATTATTACCAATGGTCGAATTGAATTAACATCTACTAAGTTCCCCTCATGGAGTAAAATTTCTCCAGCCCTGCCATCTATAGGAGCTGAAATTTTAGAGTATTCAATTTGCAATTTAGCATTCGCAATCATAGCCTCATCAGATTCAATAGCGGCTTTTAAAACTTTCATATTAGTCAGTACCTGCAAATACTGTTCTTCTGACACAGCATTTTGTGCAAAGAGATCATGGTAACGTTGCTCTTCTTTTTCAGCGTTTTCTAGTTGAACTTGATCACGGGATAAATTTGCCTCTGCTTGACGTAGTTGGTATTCAAAATTATGAGAGTCAATTTCAAATAAAAGGTCGCCTTCCTTTACATTTTCTCCTTCTTAGAAATGTACCTTAACTATATGACCATTTACCAAAGATTTAACTTCTACCGTCTTATATACTTCTGTAGTGCCAGCTAATGCTATTATATAGGGAGTGTCCTTTTGAATTACCTGTACAACATCTACAGCTGCTAGGGGTTCAGGTGTTTTGGCAACTTTACTATAATTCATTGACCAAATTACTAATAGTATGCCAGCCAAAATTAAAATAATTATAAGTAATTTTCCTATTTTCATATTTTTTCATATTTAAATTAATTCTGCCAATCACCGCCTAGTGCATGAAAAAGATTTACAGAGGCAGTTAATTGTTGAAGCTTAGCCTTTGTTTTATTAATTTTAGTCCGAAGCAAAAGTTGTTTAGCATTTAATACGTCAAGATATGTTCCCATACCGTGATTATAACGATGCAAAGTGCTATTCATTACCTCTTCTAAAGCTTGTTCATTTTTTTGGAAAAATTTGAAATTATCTGCTGAATTCTGTTCAGCGGACAGATAATTCACAACTTCCTGAAAAGCAACTCGCAGAGTTTGTTGATATTGGATTAATAATTGCTTTTTAGTTGCTTCTGCAATTTTGACATTGGCCTTCGCTTGCCCAAAATCAATAATAGACCCTGTCGCATTAGCGCCAAAACTTGAATTAACAGACGAGTTGTTAAATAATTTGTTTAGTTTAGTGCTATTTACTCCGAATAATCCGGTCAATGATATCACAGGAAAATATGCGGCTCTTACAACTTCCAACTCGGCATTACCAGCAATCAAATTTTGTTCAGCCGCTCTTATATCAGGGCGTCGTTCTAAAAGTTTAGACGGTAGTATTTTAGGAACTGTAATAACTAAGGGTAAGCCATTTGTTAATTTAGCTCGCTGTAATTTTCCATTAACTATCTCTTGAGCAGTTCTGCCTAAAAGAATTTCTAGAGCTTTTTCCTGTTCTATCAATGACTGTTCTATAGGCGGCAATTCGGACTGCATCGTAGAAAGTTCTAATTTAGCTTTATTTAAAGTTATTAAATCACCTACCCCCGAATGAAAGAGCTTTTTATTAAATTCATATATTTCCTCTTGTAAGGCCACTAATTCTTTAGTAATAGATAATTTTTCATCTAAAGCAAGGATGTTGAAATAAGCTATTGTTGTATTACTAGCTATGGTTAGCTTTATAGCATCCTTATTATAATTAGCCGCTAATAAACGATGCACGAGCAGCTTCATTAGCACTAGCTACAGCTCCCCACAAATCAAGCTCATAATTTAATATAGCAGCTATACTAAAGTTATTAGTAGTCTTGTGAGTTTCATTAATTCTTGATTGTTTTGCAGTCCCTTGTAATTCGATTTGAGGTAATTTATGGGCTTTATTTATGGTTAGCTGGGCTTTTGTGCTCTAGAAACATTAACCATGGCAATAAGTATATCAGCATTAGCTTCTTGTGATTCTTTAATTAAATTATCAAGAATTTCATCATTAAACTTAGACCACCATTGTCTACCATCTTCTTTTTCATTTTTATTATTAACAGAATATTTATTCCAGTCGGTTGGCAATTCTACTAATGGCGCTTGATAACTTGTCCTCAAATGACAGCCACATAATGTTATTGTAGCTAATAAAAACAAAAATTTGTTCATGGTATTTCTAACTTCGAGAGTACCTAGGAATTTAAAAAACCTTTCACAGTAAATATATGAGAAAAAAGGGCTTAGGTATGAATTAAAGTTTAATGAGGCAATAAATAATCAAGAGTGTTTGCATCTATAATACAACAACTGCTTATAGCAAAATTTGTAACCAGGCGCTTTACTGAGTTCTGTCGCATCTGTGAATTGTCTAGTATGGTTTTTTAAAAATTTTTTAGTAAATTTCTACTATACCTAGTAGATCTAACAAAAGATTTTTGCCATTTTCAAACAGATGCAACATGTATCTTAAAATTGTAAGCGAAGTTAGAGCTTGCAAAAATACCTTCAGAGGAGTTAGCTTACTTCTGAAAGCAGAAAGAGGTGACTCTGTATTTGCAACATGGCGCCATATATTCAAGGTTAAGCTTATCTAATGCTCAAAAAAATATAATGACGTTATTGATGATTTTCCTATTTAAAAAATCATTTTGCGTCATAGCGCAAGTTCTTTAACCTAAGGCCTAAATGGGAAAATAAATTTGGGGTTACTGTCATAATATTAAGCTAAATAATATAAAGTTTAGGGACAAATAATTTTCAGATTTGGAAAATTATTCTTATATACTTTTTTATCTCTAGTTAATAAGGGTATGTCTAATATTGAAGCATGAGCTCCGATAAAAAAAATCAGGTAATGTTGATTGTTTCACCTCTCCAGCATTTTTATATTTAATGAAAACCTTTCCTGCTAAAAACAAAGCTTCTTTAGGAATAGGCTGAATAATAAAACTATTAGTTAAAACCTCTTCTAGCTCTTCAATATAATGAAAGCTAATTGAAATTTCTGAATAAATAACGTCATTGATAATTAATTTATTATCTTCAGCAAGAGTTTCAAGCGTTGAAGCAGACCAGTCATACCAATTCGGGTCTTCGGTAAGAATATCTAAGATGATATTACTATCAACTAATATCATGACCTAGTAATTTTCATGATTTCTTCGGTAGACATTTTTACACTCGCTTTACCTCTTATACGATCAATAACATATTTTCCCCTCGCTGAAGTACTAGTCTTTTTTTCTAAAATAACTTGATTACCTCTAGCTCTCATAAATACTTCTGTATGCGGTAATAAGCCTAGGCTATTTCTTATTTCAAGGGGAATAGTAATTTGTCCTTTTGTAGATATTCTCATACTAAACAATCCATTATTACGTTGTTTTACTAGTAAAAGTAAAGCTATACTTAAATATCAATGCCTAGGCAGTAATATTGTTGGGTTTAACTATAATAGGGGGCTAATGGAAGGTGCGCCACGAAGCGTAAATAAACTAGTTGTTGAAAGAACAACCTTAGAAGTGATGACCTAACACACTAAGTACCGAGTCTTGAGCTAATCGTAGTAATATTATTAGTTAAGCGTAGACAGGGATATTATAGGCCGTAAACCGCAAGGTTGAAGTGATTGAGCCCCGTAAAAGACGCTTTAAGATCGCAGACTGTATCTTCCAACAGGAATGCAATACCACAAATACCAAATTATAGGCAGGTGAATGTGGGATCTTCGGGGTCTGAGAACATGGCATGTAATAAAAGTCTATTTATGAACGTGGGAGATCCTACCTTCTCTTAACATTTGGTCCATATAAATTTTGGATTTGATGCTTAAGTATTATCCTACAAGTGTAAAAGCGAGGAAGATAACAATGGGAGGTAGGAAGTCAGATCAGGCATAGTACCTGTGATGCCGAGTAATGTCGGAGGAGGGAAGGCCTGTGGGTAAAATTGACCTTATTTAAGGAAACGTTTATGATTACAACAGAGAATCAAATTACAACGGCAACGAAACTAAAGAGGATAGCATGGTTATCTTCACAAGATGAGCAGAAGCAATTTAGTCAGCTAATACATCATTTTAACGAAGATGCTTTTCTTGTCTGTTACCAAGAGCTAGACGCTAAGAAAGCTATTGGCATAGACGGGGTTAGCAAAGAGAGCTATGGCACGAATCTACAACAAAACCTTAAAAGCTTGGTATCTAGGTTAAAAGCCATGTCTTACATTCCTGGGGATATTCGATCTGTAGAAATACGGAAGGAAGGAAGCGGGAATAAGATTAGGAATCTTGGTATCAGTAATTTTGAGGATAAGATCGTTCAGAAAATGATGCAAAAGGTGCTAGAGAGTATATATGAACCAATATTCTTGACAAGCTCATTTGGCTTTAGATCAGGAATAGGAGCGCATGATGCTATTAGAGCATTAGATAAGGCATCTAAATTCGAATGTGGTTGAGTGCGTGATAGACATAGATCTGGCTAATTTCTTTGGTACGATTGATCGGAAATTATTGCTCGAGATATTACAAGAGAGAATCCAGGATAAGAAGTTACTAAGATATATACAGCGAATGTTTAAAGCTGGCATATTATCTAAAGGAGAGCTTATTATGGGTGAAGAAGGGATTGTCATGGGTTCAGTATGCAGTCCTATCCTTGCTAATATATTTGCGCATTATGTTATCGATAAATGGTTTAAAGATATAGTCAAGAATCACTGCAAGGGAACAGTAGAGTTATTTAGGTACTGTGACGATGGAGTGATATGTTGCCAATATAAAGAGGATGCCACAAGAATTAAGACCGCTCTTGTAGGGCGTCTTGCTAAATATAACTTAAGCTTAAACGAAGAAAAGACAAAAATTGTTAATTTTTCCAAGGCAAGTTACAAAAGCAAGATTAAACAAGGAGGTTTTGATTTCCTAGGCTTTACCTTTTATTTAGGTAAGTCTCGCAGAGGATATATTATATCCAAAGTAAAGACTAGTGCTAAGCGGATGAGTTCTAAACTAAAGAAAGTAAATGACTGGTGCAAAGCTATAAGAAATAAGCATAAATTGCCAGTAATATGGCAGAAATTTTGCATAAAACTAGAAGGGCATATTCGTTATTACGGGGTGTCATTTAACAGTTATGCAATAGCAAACTTCTTACATAGAGCAGAGGCAATAATGTTCAAGTGGCTTAACAGGCGTAGTCAGAGGAAATCTTTTACTTGGGATAAATTCCAGCTATTTATGGATAAGAATCCATTACCTAAAGTTAAAATATGGCACTCTCTAATCAATTAGAGGCTATGTGAAGATTTTATCTTGAGCCCATTGCCTTAATAGGGCACGATGTGGTTCTAAATGGGGGGCGATTGCAGGTGACTGGTCGCTCTACCAGCTA
>CAMCMD010000010.1 GCA_945875975.1 Rickettsia typhi | reverse complement strand
TACGAGTGCTTGCCACGGGAATCACATGACACTAAGATGGACTATATAATTACCGATAAAACTATAATTTCATTTAATCAAAACTGATATTATGACTTTAACCTTGTTCGATATAGTAATCTTAACAATAATTTCAATATCATCTTTATTTGGTCTTTACAAAGGGATGATACAGATTGTGATTAATTTTCTTGGTTTTGTAGCTTCTATATTTGCTACTATATTTCTTTATCCTAAGGTGAAAGTTGTTTTATCAAGCTACTTCAATAATGATTTAATTGTTTCAATTTCGAGCGGTGTTTCTTCTTATATATTTTCTTTAGTGGTTTTTACATTTATTTGCTCTAGTTTGATAATGATGGTTTCTGTTATTAGCCAAGGTTTTCTGGATCGTTTACTAGGTGTGGTGGCTGGTTTTGTCCGTGGTATTTTGATATCAGTTATATTATTCTGGGTTGCTGCAATTTGTGCTACGGGAATTTACTCAAAAGCTGAATCGGTAGAAGATTTGGTGTTTAATCTTTCAGAGGATGATTATCCAGAGTGGCTAAAAACTGCAATTATGACTTCATATTTAGAGAGTATACTCAAAGACGTTGTAAAGTTCATTCCAGCTGGCATTCTAAGTAATATTGAGCTACCAGGTTCAAAAGATATTGATAAAGATGGAGTAATTGAAGAGATAAAGAAAAAGGCGATAGATATAAATTCTTCTGCTGATATCCATTTGGATAAAAACATCAATGACCTATCTCCGGCAAAAGAATAGGGAAGGTGTATCTTTTCCTAAATTGATGTTTTTGTATCAAGCCAAATGGTCGTTTGCCATAATTTAACTGCCTTGCCATATTATGGAAAAATACACATTTCGAGAACATTTTAGAGAATTAAAAAAACGTTTTTTTAAGCTATTTGGGATGTTCATAATTGCTTTTGGATTATGCTATTGGTTCAGTGATAATATATATAGAATTATATTATCTCCTCTGGTAGAGATTACGGGTGATAATAGTAGAAAAATAATATACACAGGCCTTACGGAGGCTTTTTTTTCGTATATTAAGATCTCAGCGTTTGCTGCGGTTATACTAATTTTTCCATTTTGTTGTTACCAATTATATGCTTTTATTAGGCCAGGTCTCCACAGAGAAGAAAGAAAAATAATTGCTGGTGTTTTATCATTATCTCCAATACTTTTTTATAGTGGTTGTTTCTTCATGTTCTATTTGGTGATGCCAAATGCGTGGTTATTTTTTATAAGTTATGAAAAAGTTGATGTTGGGGTGCCCCTTGTTCTTGAAGCAAGGATCAGCGAATATTTAAGTTTGGTTATACAATTGATGTTAGCTTTTGGCCTATCTTTTCAGCTGCCAATTGTAATGATAGTATTATCATCGATTGGTTTGATTAGTACAGAAGCATTGAAACGCAAGAGACGGATAGCTATAGTTGTAATTTTTGTGGTGGCTGCAATCTTAACTCCCCCGGATGTATTTAGCCAGATAGCACTTGCAATACCTTTACTTTTATTATATGAATTTTCGATATTACTATGTAAGTTACTAGAAAAAAAGAGAGTGTAAAAAATGTTAGATATAAAGTGGATTAGAGAAAATGAGCAAGAGTTTAGTAATCTACTGCAAAAGAGAGGTATAAAATTTGATTCAAGTATAATAGTTGAGCTTGATGAAGAAAAAAGACAACTTACGACTTTAGTTCAGCAGTTTCAGCAGGCAAAAAATATTAAGACAAAAAGACTTGGTAGTTTTAAAGGAGGCTCAACTAAAGAATCTGGAGAGATTAAAAGGGATGTAGAACATATTAATGAAAAGCTCGCGGAATTGTCAGCGAAAATGGGTCAAAGTGATAAACTACAGAAAATAATGGACAACCTTCCTAATCTTCCTGCCGAGGATGTTCCATATGGCACTGACGAGTCTATGAATAAGCTAATCAGGACCTTCAAAGAGCCAAATGTTATAGAAAATGCAAAAGAGCATTTCGAACTTGGTACTGATCTTGGTATGATGGATTTCGAGCAAACCGCAAAAATTTCAGGTAGCAGGTTTGTTACGCTTAAAGGTACGCTTGCAAGACTTGAAAGAGCTATAATTAACTTTATGCTGGACACGCACACAGAAGAATTTCAATTTGAAGAAATGTCTCCCCCCGCTCTTGTAAGGCCAGAAGCTATGTATAATACTGGTCAGTTGCCGAAATTAGCTGAAGATTCCTATGTAACAGAGGATGGTAAATTTAGATTGATTCCTACTGGTGAAGTGCCTCTTACAAATATGGTTGCAGATTCGATTTTAAAGAGAGAAGAGCTTCCAATAAGGTATGTTGCTTACACAGAGTGTTTTAGATCAGAAGCTGGTAGCGCTGGTAAGGACACTAGAGGGATGATAAGAAACCATCAATTTGGTAAGGTAGAGCTAGTTACTATTACTGTACCAGAAGAGTCAGGGTTCGAACATGAGAGAATGTTGAATGCAGCTGAAGAAATTCTTAAAAGATTAGAGTTACCTTATCGTGTAATGCTTCTCTGTAGCGGAGATATGGGATTTTCTGCACAAAAAACTTTTGATTTAGAAGTATGGCTTCCTGGTCAGAAGAAATATAGAGAAATTTCCAGCATATCAAATTGTGGTGATTTTCAGGCCAGAAGAATGAAGGCCAGGTATAAAGAATTTGGGGCTAGTAACACAACTTTTGTTCACACTTTAAATGGATCTGGATTAGCTGTGGGTAGAACTATTGTTGCTATTTTAGAGAATTATCAAAATGCAGATGGTTCAATAACAATTCCAGAGGCGCTAAGGCCTTATATGGGTGGTGACTCGACAATTAGAAAAGCAGAGAAATAAAATAAAGGTAAAGTATTTGTTTTCTGACGTTATAGGTTTAATCGGTGTTGGTTTAGTTGTTTCTTCATTTTTCTTGCTTCAGGCAGAGAAGTTTACTCCAGCATCTTGGGGCTACTTGTTGTTCAACCTAGTTGGAGCAATGATGTTGCTCTTTTCTCTATGCCATACCTGGAATTTAGCTTCGGTAATTATTGAGTGCTTATGGCTTTCTATCACTACTTATGGAATAATTAAGTTCAAAATACTAAGAAAAAAGTAGTTTTGTATCTTTAAGATAAAACTAAGATTATAGTAATATAAGTGGCGAGTGACTATATGGAGCTTGGTCATTAGGGGCATCTTAAACTACTAATTAAGCATCTACATGAAATATATAATAACATTTATTCTTATACTCATTCAATCTATCGCAGCGAATGCTTCTGATAAACCCATGGCTTCATCTCAGTGTGCAGAAAGTTTTAGCAAAAATAAGTTGCTTGGTGGATGGTATTTGTGGGAGCCTTACCAGTTTAATAAGATTACCTCTAGTGGTTATAATTTGACAGGGATGGATATTGATTTAGTCAAAAGTATAGCAAAAAGAGTTGGTGTTGACATAATATATGAACCAGTTGATTGGAAGAAACATCAGGAAGATTTGAGGTCTGGAGAAAGAGATATAGCTGCTGGTGCTACATATACAGCTAACAGGGCTGAATATGTTTATTTTTCTATTCCATACAGATTTGAAGAAAATTCTTTATTTACACTAAGCGATAGTAATAAGACCCTAGAATTTAAATCTGTTTCTGGATTTCTTGCTCAAGTTAGACTGCAAAATTATATTTTAGGTGTTACCGAGGGATTCATATATGCAGACCCGCAAATAAACCTTTTCATAAGTGATCAGACAACTCAAGATATAATTAAGAAATACACAAATGATGTAGAGGCGTTGAATGCTCTAATGAAGGGAGAAATAGATGGCTTTATTTCCGATCGAGTTGTAGGAGCAGCAGCTATTTTAAATAACAAAACAAATGGTGCTGTTAAGGAAGTTCAGCTTAACATAAAAACCCCAATTCATTTGATGTTTAGTAAAAAAACAGTACCTCTTGAGCTGGTAGATAAATTTAATCAAGAAATAAAGAAATTTAGCATTAGTGATGAATTTAAAGGGATAGCCAAGACCTACCTTTATCCTGTAATGCTTCTTCAAACTATAGACTCCCAGTGGTTCTACTTTATTGGCGTAATAGGCACGCTGTCATTTGCTATATCTGGTATTGCTATTGCTGCTAAAGATAATGCCACTTTATTTGGTACATTTTTGTTTGCAATGCTTCCTTCAGCTGGAGGGGGCATAATGCGTGATATATTGATTAATAGAGATGAAGTGGGAATATTTCTTACCCCGTCATATATGTATTACATCATCATAGTGGTGCTTGTTGGGTTTTTTGCAATAAGGCTTCTTGAGTATTATAATAAAAAGGCAAATGAGGATGATCAGATAACTCGTTTTTGGGACAATATTCTTGTGCTTGGCGACGCTTTAGGCCAGGCAACTTTTATTGTTACAGGTGTTTGTATTGTAATTATGGCAAGAATTGAACCAATAGAATTGTGGGGGCCGTTCTTTGCTTTTTTAACAGCGAATGGAGGAGGGATACTAAGAGATTTACTACGCAAAGAGCATCACATCATTTGTTTAAACGGGGCAATCAATGCAGAGGTTTCAATCATTTGGGGTTTAATATTCAGTATATATCTTAACCTTAGTTCCCATAATCCAGATCCTAATGCCATTAGAAATGTCGTAATTGTAGTAGCCCTCGGTGCATTTGTTACTAGGGTAACAGCATATTATCTAAAATTACCTAACCTAAAATTTAGAGGGGAATTAGAAACTAAAAAAACCACAGAAGTTCCGGGGGAAAAGAGTTAAAGTTACTAATTAAATTCAAGAGAGGAATAAGAAGGGGCATCCTAAACTTGTTTTCGTGAGCCCCCTCTTTTACTATATCTATTCACTTCCATGAATCACCGGTGTGAACAGATTAAAAGCCCCTAGCCTTAGTTGTTAAACCCGTACTAAGAGCTTTAAAACTCTTATAGTAATTTTTACAGATCCCCAGCTTCATCAGCTACAGCACCCAATGAATGAATTTCGAAATGATCATCAAAAGATGTAATAGTAGAAGGCGAAAGAGCACCTTGAATATTTAATACTATACCATTATTATTTGTAATAATAATCGGCCCCGGTATTCCAGCGGAGAATTTCACTGTATGTCCTGGTATAATGTTAATTGTTCCTACATTTACTTCGTTTAACACTACTCCGTTAGCGGCATTAGCCATTTCTGGTATGTTAGCACCACCTAATCCTGCTCCGTTATTATCTTTCATAATTTTTCCTTAAAATAAATATTGCAAGGTATTTACTTACAATAATTATTATTAGTGTTTGTTAATCAAAGCGGCGTTGTTGTGAAGCATGGTGTAGTAAGGTTAAGAGATGGGTGCCTCTATATTAAAGGAAAACAGTATTATTGGGAGAGAGCCTTACGAACTATCTCTTATAAACCTTTTGTAATATAGAGATTATTTTTATCATTTTAAAAAGTACCCACAATTATACCCCTAAATTTATTTTCTTAGCTCTATATTTTAGTATTTTAAATGCATTGTTATTTGATAATCTTTAAAAGTAGGAATTGAGCTTTATTAAATTATATTTTTTAGTTTCTTACTACTACCATACCTAAAGTACCTAACCCACCTAAAGTTTTTCTTATGTCCATCACTAATCTTAACTTATGCAAGAACAATGCAATTCCTGTTATTCTTCCATACGAAGACGCCTAGGTGCTAAAGTCTCATCTTCATATTTCCAAAATCTCCGGCTCTAGTAGAACTTCAGTTGTAACTCATGTTGTTATGAGCTTTTAAAGCAGCATCGCAGCACTTAAATAATAATTTGAAAGGGTTATAAGGCAATATTTACAATGGATAAAATATGCTTTAGGATTACAACCAATATTTACAGTAAACTAACTGCTAATTACTTAACTTATGCAACAAAAACGATAAATATTAAAGAGCAACAATGCCAATTTTACAATGGTTAGACCGAGAGAAAACAATTAAACAGGGGGGTAAAGTACCATACCGTCTGCTTGAAGTTGATGCTAAGCTTTCTTACGGTGACGAAACTTCTCAAAATATGTTAATTCAAGGTGATAATCTTGAGGCTTTAAAAGCTTTACTTCCTTACTATGCAGGCAAGGTTAAGTGTATTTATATTGATCCTCCTTATAATACAGGCAGTGCCTTTGAGCATTATGATGATAATTTAGAGCATTCTAAGTGGTTGGATATGATGTATCCTCGTTTAGAGTTGTTGAGAGAGCTTTTGAGCGAAGATGGAAGTGTTTTTATACAAATCGATGATGATGAACAAGCATATTTAAAAATACTTTTAGATGAAATATTTGGACGAAAAAATTTTATACCTAAATTTAAAATGGAGGATGACAAAGTGCAGCAAAAAAGTTAGTATGAAGTGGACTTCTCTTCTGGCGCAGGGGTGGACTAAAATACCTGGCGCACAACAGTCAATCACATATTTTCTATGAATGACGATATAACACAAGAATATATAAAAAAAAGGTTTGTCAATATAGATGACGTAGGAAGACGCTTCATGAAGTCTCCTATACAAAGCCCTAATTACAGACCTAACTTAATATATGATTATAAGGGATATAAAACTCCTGTAAAAGGTTATTCTATTTCTTATGAGTTAATGCAAAGGTGGGATTTAGAAGAAAAGTTATCTTTTCCTGATTCAAAGACGCAAAATATTAATAGAAAGATATATCTTGATGAATATAAAGGTCAACCAGTGTCTAATTTGTGGTGCGATATAAAAGTTATTAATCCAATGTCAAAAGAGCGTTCTGATTTTGATGGTGGTCAAAAACCTGAAGCATTTATAGAGAGGATTTTAACTTTAGTAACAAACGAAAACGACCTTGTCCTTGACTCTTTCCTTGGCTCTGGTACAACGGCGGCAGTTGCTCACAAAATGAATCGCCGCTATATTGGTATTGAAATGGGTGAGCATGCAAAAACACATTGTGCTGTTCGTTTGCAAAAAGTTATTGATGGTGAGCAAGGTGGAATTTCTAAAGAAGTCCAGTGGCAAGGTGGCGGTGGTTTCCGTTTCTATAAGCTTGGTGAAGCAATTTTTGATGAAGACGGGAGGGTCAACAAAAATATTAGATTCGAACATCTAGCGGCTCATATCTGGTTTTCTGAAACAAAAACTCCGTTGAATCAAAAAGATAAATCTCCGTTGCTGGGCGTACATAATGATATTGCCTATTATTTACTTTACAATGGAATCTTGGGTGATAAGAGCGTTTTCGGCGGCAATATCCTCACAACAAAAGTTCTAGCCTCTTTACCAAGCTTTAACGGTACAAAAATAATTTATGGCGAAGCTAGTCGTCTTAGCTTCTCGCGTCTTGGAGGAAATCAAATTATTTTCAAGCAAACTCCTTATGATATAAAGGCAAGATGATTATGATCAAATTAAAAAACTATCAAGAAGAATCCATCAAAATCCTTCGTACTTTTCTTGAATCTTGCCGCTTTGAAGGGGTGAATGAGGCTTATAACAAAATCCAAACTAAGCGTTGTGGTAATGCCAATTTCAAACCATTTCAGTCATTGAATGGTTTAGAGAATGTTCCCTATATTTGTTTGCGTTTACCTACCGGTGGCGGCAAAACCTTACTTTCTACTCATACTATTTCTATTGTTGGAGATTCGTTTATTGAAAATGAATATCCTCTTACCCTATGGCTTGTGCCTACTAATACTATAAAATTGCAAACTTTAGAAACGCTAACAAATCCTAACCACGCAAATTATCAAGTCTTAGAAAAGGCTTTTAATGTTAGATTTAGAGTTTTTGATATAGCTAATTTTAGACATATTCGTCCTCAAGATATTTCTAATTCCACATGTATAGTGGTTTCAACTTTTGCATCACTACGTGTTGACAAAACCGAAGGACGCAAAGTTTACGATCATGATGAAAATTTAGAGCCTCATTTTAGCAAAATTCCAAGTAATACTGAAGGAATGGAAAAAAGCGAAGATGGTAAAATTAAGTTTTCCTTTGCTAATTTACTAAATTGGCATAGACCTTTGGTAATTGTTGATGAGGCACATAATGCAAAAACTGATTTAAGTGTTGAGGTTTTGCGTCGTATCAATGCAGCTTGCGTAGTTGAATATACAGCGACACCTGCAAAGAATAGTAATGTAATAGCTTCAGTTTCTGCTGCAGAGTTGAAAACAGAACAGATGATAAAATTGCCGATCATTCTTTCTGAGCATATTTCTTGGACACAAGCAATTACCGCTTCTATTCAAACTCGCCAAAGACTAGAAGAGCTTGCTGAAAAAGATGAAAATTATATTCGTCCCATTATTCTCTTTCAGGCGGAAAACAAGGATAGAGCAATAACTGTAGAAATTTTAGAGAAACATCTTATTGAAAACGAAGGAATAGATCGTAAGCAAATTGCAATTGTTACGGGTGATCAAAAAGAATTAGATAGCATTAATTTATATAATCCAAACTGTGAAATTCGTTATGTCGTTACAGTTCAAGCTTTGAAAGAAGGGTGGGACTGCTCTTTTGCCTATGTCTTGTGTTCGGTTGCCAACACAAAATCTTCAACATCAGTTGAGCAATTACTGGGTCGAGTGCTACGTATGCCTTATGCTAGAGCAAGAACTCAAGCCGATTTAAATAAAGCCTATGCTCATGTTTCATCACAAAGCTGGCCACATGCCGCAACTGAATTAAGGGATCATTTAGTTGGTATGGGCTTTGAACAACAAGAAGCTGAAGATTTTATCTTTCTACAACCATCTTTTCCTTTAGAAGAAGCAAAATCAAAGCCATTTGTCTTCATGGTCGGAAGTGAGCCAGATTTATCAAAACTTACGCTTTTCGAACATTCTTTAGTTAAAGTTAATAAGGTATCTGATCAATTATTTGAATCAAAAGTTGCAGATGGTTTTAATAAAGTTTTAGCAGAAAAATTAATTGCTTCTGTAACAGACCCGAAGGATAAAAGAGAAATTGCTTTTAAAGCACAAATGTATTTCAATCAGCAACTAGAAAATTCATCTCCTTCACAGCGGGGTAAAGAATTTATTATCCCACAATTATGCTTAAATTTTGGAGATACCGTAGAACTAGCTGAAGAAGAAATTTTTCTTGATGCGAATGGTTGGAGTTTGCTTGATTATCCAGCCATCTTAACAAAAAGCGAATTTGATATTAATGAGCAAGCTAAGCAGTATATAGTAGACCTTGAGGGACAAAAAGTGGTAAGTAGATCTTTGCAAAAAGCAGAGCAGTTAAATTTCGAAGGATTGATAAGTGAATTTACTGATATCGATCTTTGCCGTTGGCTTGATAGCAACCTCAGATCTGACGACATTGGGCAAGAAATTCGTTTAGAATTTTTGCGGCGCATAATCAAAAATCTTTTAGCTCGTGATGATTTAGATATGCCAAAATTGGCTCGTGGAAAATATGTAATTGTAAAAGTTTTAAGAGAAAAAATTGCTAATTACAAAAAGCAAGCTTATGCAAAGGGTTATCAATCTTGCATGTTTGGGGAGAAAGCGGTAGTGACAATACTTCCAAAGGAGTTTAGCTTTTCTTTTGATCCAAATAATTATCCAGCAAATACCCTTTACGAAGGCAAATTCGGTTTTAATAAACACTATTATCCTCGAATTGCTACGATGAATGGTGAAGAAGCTGAATGTGCTTTTGCTATTGATCAAAACCCTGAAGTAAAATATTGGGTAAAAAATCTTGAACGCAATCCAAAATATGCTTTTTGGTTACCTACATCGACAGATAAGTTTTATCCAGATTTTGTGGCTAAGTTAAATGATGGTAGACTTCTTATTGTTGAATATAAGGGGGGGCATTTAAAAAATGAAGATACAGAAGAAAAAGAACTAATCGGTAAGGTTTGGGCAGAAAAGTCTGGAAATCTGTTTTTAATAGCTTGGAAGAAGGACGGTAAAGGACGGGATGTTTATAGGCAAATAGATGAGCTAATAAAATAAATCATAAGGATTGCCTTTACTCGGGCTAGTGAATTTCAAAGCATCAGTAATTCGCGCAGTCTATTACTATTATCGTATGAGTATAAAAAAATTTTTGTTCTAGGATTATTATCTTAAGGTCTTTAGACAATTTATATAAAATCATAAACATTGTTTGTCAAACTGAGCTAAAGAATATTTAGAACCTTTTGAATTTGCTAAGTGTTTATATAAGTTTTAGGTTATTAAAAGAATGAATATTAATATAGATTCAGCTATTTTTATCGGGTTTTTGGTACTTAATCTGGTAGTTGGCCTTAGCTATGGCAGAGGGGTTAAAACAATTAAAGATTATGCCCTGGGAGGTAGGAATTTTTCAACTGGAGCTATAGTCGTAACTATAGTTGCGACATGGGTTAGCGGCAGCGGTTTTTTTGTTGTTTTATCAAAGACTTATTCAGATGGTCTATCTTTTGTTATTATGTCATCTAGCATGGCTTTAGCTCTTTTACTGATTGGTATCGTTTTTGTACCAAAAATGAAAAGGTTCTTAGGAATGATTTCCGTAGCAGAAGCTATGGGTAATCTATACGGTAGAAATATAAGGATTATTACCGCTATTACTGGTACGATCGGTGCAGTAGGTGGAATCGCGGTTCAGTTTAAAGTATTTGGTGATATATTAAATTATTCTCTAGGAATAGCAAGTACTACTTCAATATTTGTATCAGCTACAATAATGATTATATATTCAGCTTTTGGAGGCATTAGAGCAGTAACTTATACTGACATATTGCAGTTCTTTACTTTTGGTTTTATAATTCCTTTTATAGGAATTATAATTTGGAATCAGCTAAGTAACCTAGGCATTAATTTTGTTCAAGGTTTTCAAGAACCTCTTTTTAATTATAAAGAGGTTCTTAGTACTAATAACCCTGATCTTTGGCAGATGATACCATTAATGTTGTATTTCGCAGTTCCTCAAATGGGGCAAGATACCTTTCAAAGAATTAGTATAGGTAAAAATATTCAACAAGTAAAAAAAGCTTTTATAATAGCAGCAATTCTGTTTATCATTATAAATTTAGCTACTGCTTGGATTCCTTTTCTTATTTTTAATATTAATCCAGGTCTTGATCCTAATAATTTGCTTATTTATATTATCGATACTTACACCTACACAGGATTAAAAGGCCTTATAATAATAGGTATTTTAGCTATGTCTATGTCAACTGCTGATTCTGATATGAATGCATCTTCTGTGTTATTTTCAAATGATTTTTGTGGCGCTTTAAATATTGGGAAAGAAAGAAGATTATTAATATCAAGAATTTTCTCTTTAGTGTTGGGCATATTTGCAATCGCCCTTGCCCTATCAAAAAAAGACTTATTAACTATTGTTCTTACGGCTAATAGTTTTTATATGCCAATAGTAACGGTGCCTTTTATACTAACAATATTAGGATTTTACACTACAACAAAAGCAGTTTCCATAGGAATGTGGGCTGGGTTTATTACTATATTAATGTGGAATATTCTTGATATACAAGCAGATGGAATCGTCTTTGCCATGCTCGCAAATCTGATTTCCTTATTAGGAAGTCACTATCTACTTAGACAACCAGGTGGCTGGGTAAGAATAAAAGACACTAGCTATTTAGATAATACAAGAAGCAAGAGAATTGCAAAACTAATAACCACCTTCAAGGAATTTAACTTCATTAAATTTTGTAAAAGAACAGCTCCTAAAAATGAGTTAATGTATATGGGGCTGGGTATATATTGTATACTATATACTTTCACAACCATGTATTCCACTCATATTGAGCTGCTGAAAGATAATGGAAAAATTATTTTAACTATATACCAAATTATGATGATTACAGGGGTGATCATAGCAATGTATCCTATCTGGCCACCAAGAATAAAACATGAAATTATAGTACAAGTAGCGTGGAATATTGTCATCTTTTATATGCTGGTATTTTTTAGCTGTTTCTTTGTTATGGTTAGCAATTTTGGTCAATTGCAATTTACTATATTTACAATGAATATGATAATAACCGCTATTTTAGTTGGGTGGGAACTAACAGCTGGAATGATAATAGTAGGTTTTTATTTAAGTGTACAATTTTATAAATATTATGCTGGTATCGAGGAGCTTGATATTAGTTTAGGTTCCCCGCAGTTCATATTTATGTACAGTTTAATGCTAATTGGTAGCACCATTATTATCTTCCTCAAACCCAAGCAAGAATATCTTGAAGCAACTGAGGAGAAGGTAGGTACTTTGGAAACTGAGGTCACTCACTTAGATCACGAAATCACGGATTTAAGTGATCAAGTCATCAATCTAAACGAGAAAGTAACGCATTACAGTGAGCGTGTATTTGATCAGGCAAAAGAAATTGAGCGATTGGGAGCAACTGCGCAAAAGATATTGAATAATGTGAATCATGAGTTACGTTTGCCTATTGGTAATGTAATGAACTTCTCTGACATGTTGAATGAGGCTTTACAAAAATCAGGCAAGCACATCCAGGAACTCTCTGAAGAGGTTTATAAGAATTCTACCAGAGTGTCTAGCATGATCCTCAATATGCTTGACCTTGCAACGCTAGATGTTAAGAAAGTAGACTTGCAAAAGAAAACAATTAACTTTAGTGAATTGGTAGAGGACAGAGTAAAAACCTGTCGTAAAATCTACTTGCAGGACAAAAAGATTAATTTTGAGCTTACAATTGCGCCTGAAGTGATGATTGCAGTGGATCCTAATTATATACGTCAGACAGTAGATAATTTAGTAATTAATGCTATCTCGTTTAGTGAAACGGGCTTAATCAAAGTTATAGTAACAAAGCAAGACAAAAAGGTAATATTTACGATTATTGATCAAGGCAAAGGTATACCACCTCTTGAACTTAGTGACATTTTCACGCCATTTAAGATGGGCTCAAATACTGAGTCTAAAGCAGAAGGACGTGGCGTTGGACTTGCCCTGTGTAAATCTGCTGTTGAAGCACATGGTGGCTATATCAAGGCTGGGAGTGATGGAAAATTGGGAGCAACCTTTAGATTTGTTTTACCATTGTCTATACTGGCCCGGGACTAAAGATAGAGTTTTAAACAAAATCTTTCATCATTGCTTTATATTGTCTAATTAATTGATTAGCCTCTAATCGCATTAATAACGACCATGTTTAAATGCATTCCTATTACCTTTAGGTGCGCCAGTACCATTAGCCCCGCCATGCATACGACACTGTTTCTTACCTTTAACTGGCATGGTTTTGCATAAAGTTCCACAACGAGTTTGGACAAGGCATATTGTTCCGAAATTATTGTGCATGGGGTTGTTCCTCATTTTCTAAAGTCACCCCTTTTTGTTTTGCCCCCTCTATTCGGGTATTATTCTTTGTAACATTACCAATAATAGCTTGGCTGCCTGAATTTATATGTACATATGCTCCACTGTCATCTTTTGTGTCCCTTACCGCGATAACGGTTCAGAGTTTCCATTTGCATCGTGTAAGTACGGGTAAGTTTAATTAGCTGAATTGAGAGTAGCGTTTCCAAGTTTTAGAGTAGGTATACTCGTTGTATTAAAATATGATAAGGATCAGTTTATTGGCCAATAGTTTCTTAGCCTCTAAACTCTTCTCTCTCGATCCTGATAAATTAATTACAGGATATACCCCAAGTGATAAAAGCTTCTCTTTGCCTGCAAATCTATACTTTAATCTCCAATATTTTTTACCATTTGGTTTAATTAACAAATACAGCCCCCCAGTATCACTGAGTTTATAAGGCTTATCTTTTAGTTTGGCATTACGTATTGCTATATCTGTAAGCGACATATAGGGGGTATATAATTTATATTGATTTTAGTTACCCCCAGATATACCCCTAATTTTTATGGATTTAGAGGAACTCCTTTGGATGTTGTAAAACTATAATATTTTTGAATGGTAGCGTTTACAGGAGGTTTTTGGACTTATTTAGACTTTCTTGGATATGAAAGTGGCGGGGCGCATGGGACGCGTTGCGAACCTTTAATCACTTTAGACTAGAGTTTTTACAAGTTAGTCTAAAGCCTAATCATATAGGGGATTTGGGTTAGCATCTTTAGATACAAAACTTAATTTTGTAGAGGATTGATTGTTTCTTTTCTTTTCCTTATCTCAAAGCCATATAATTTCAACTTCAACATAATTATAGGGACAATATAAAGTATGGTTACAAATCCAAAAGTTGGTAAATCTTGATTAAAAATGCATGTTGTACTTGAATTAGGACGAAGACAAAAATAAAGTAAATATAGAAAAGCATGGAATTTAAGGCTATTATTATGAAAGCTAATCAGTTAACGAATATAGAACAAACTTTACATCAACTATTATTAGGCAAATTAAGTATCGAAGATTTCAAAGAAGATGTTAAAAATAAAAAATTTGATATAAATTCTGAAGATAAAAATTATGTTACTCCACTATTACTTCTCATGAGAAGTTCGGATAATCCGAAGGAAGAAATTAACGATAAGAGGAATAAAATTATTTCTGAATTTTTAATGTTAGGAGCTAAGCCGGAAATCACGGATATGTTTGAGGTTAGTCCTTTAAGTTTTGTTTTATCAAACCAAGCAAGACATAATAAGGACATGGAAATCATAATAATAAAACATTTTTATGAAGCTCATATAAACAAAGTTTGGGAACAAAGTGGAAATAAAAATTATATAATACCTAAAATACACAATATAGCAGAAAATGATTTAAAATCCCTAAAGCAAGTTGTCGATACCTTTAATGAAGATAACAATTCATTAATGCATCACGCATCTGCAACCGGTTTTTTTGAAAAAGTAGCGGTATTACTATATTTAGGAGCAGATAAAAATCCTGTAAACAACGATGCCAAGACGCCTTTGATGGTAAGTGTAGACAATAACTACAAAAATATAGTGATACTTTTACTAGCGAACGGAGCTGATTCTTCGGAGCTCGGAGTGGATTACTTTGGAGATAGTGTCGGAGTAGATGATAAAAAATATGTAGAAGATTGGGCAAAAGAGCATAATTACCAAGATATTTTAGAAAACTATTTTAATGATTCCGACAAAATACCTGACCTGTCCGGTCTTACACTTACCGATACTTCAGCTGCAAACGTAGAAATGTTGTAATTATTATGGCGGAGAGAGAGGGATTCGAACCCTAAATGAGCATAGGTTAACAATTACTCATATGCCCATAAAGAGCTAGGTTCCAATTGATTAGAGTCTATACCTCTGAAATGTAATTAACAATATTTCAATACCTTATTTCCTTTCCTAAAGTCCTACAACTTCTATTTCGCGAAACTCATGTTAAAATTGCCTTAACTAAACCTGCTATAATGTAATCAAAATCTGCGAGAACTTAAATTGCTTAAAGAGGTTTAAAAATTGCTATTTACTACTATTGAAATCTGATGTATTTTTCCAATATTCATTTTTAATCGTATCACTAGCAAGCATAGGATATTTTGTATAGTAGATACCAACCTTAGCAAGGAAAAAATAATGATCAAATCTGTTACCTTATACATAAACAAAGTATTACTTATTATTTTGCTCAGTTTAGCTAGTGTTAGCATTAACTTTGCTTATTCGCATAGCATTACTCCTGAACAAACTGACTCAGTCAGCAGTTTTAACAATATCATTGCTCTTTTGAAATCTTATGAGCTTCGTAATGAGGATCACAAAACACAAGCTCAGTTTATTTCTGAAATAAATCGTATACATTTACAAGTAAACCCTGAGGTAGACGCTAACCTAAATTATGTGTGGATTTTGTCTGGAAGATATACATACAAGCACACTAACTCGGGTTCTGCAGCACAAAATGCAAATGGTGTTGATGTAAATGATGGATATAACAGAATACGCCTAGGCATAAAAATAGCGCGCAAAGCAACTGCAAAAAGCTAGGTAAGCCTGAAAAATCTTTAACTTTAGAAGATATTAGAAACCATGGTCCTATGATTTTGTTTAATGGTGGACCTGAAGATAATGAAGTGTTGGAAAAAGCTTTAGCAGATGGTGAAATTACCGACTATCCAAAGGAAAAATTTAATATTTTTTCTTTACCGAAAGAACAAGTCCATACTGGCGGCCAGTTCAAAACTTTGCAACAGCAATATGAGCAGAGTAAGGTTAATTTAACCAATGCTAAAATTGCTATTGTAACACATGCGTATCATTGGCCACGAGTAGGAAGGTATATTGGTAATAAGCGTAACTTTGATTTTTTGTATAGGGCAGGAGCGTTTATTACAGCTTATTTAGTGGATCGAAATTTCCAGTCTCCAGGGGTCAAAAATGAACTAATACAAGAAATGCAAAAAATGCCACAATATATTAAAAAGGAGTTTATTTTACCAAATATATGTATGGATATGAAATGCAACGATGGGATGGAAATTAAAATCATATAAGAGAAAAATGTATATATTTAAGGTTTCTAGATAGTCTGGTACGGAATACAGGACGCGTTGCGTTTCTAAGTTTATATGAATCTACTTGTCTGGCTTAGTGTAGCCATATCACGACCTGTCCAGCGTTTTTGCAGGACAAAAAATAGGTATACCCCTAGTAAACGAAGAGTTGGCTTTTTGTCATGCTGAACGCAGTGAAGGATCTTTCAACCATAAACCAGGCGCTGATAACTGCGTTCAGCATGACATCCCAACTTTTAAAATCATAGCAGTATATGCTCAGTCAATTTCAACTCTTAATTTATCAGAGGTGTATAACTCAAACTGATGATAAAGTTTGGCTTGTATGCATTATGATATAGGATATTTTGATGAAGAAACTTGTAGGCTAGAACCAATTAATAACCCTTTCATTGCTAAACTGTATGCTACGCCTCCGCAATAATTTGTATACTATCTTCTCAATAACAGACCCCAACTAACCTTGGCGGAGAGAGAGGGATTCGAACCCTCGATAGAGATTGCTCCCTATACTCCCTTAGCAGGGGAGCGCCTTCGGCCACTCGGCCATCTCTCCAAGAACATGTTAGATATATCATTTAATTGGTGAGTTTTCCAGAATTATTTTACTGACGAAGAGAATCCTGCTATAGTTCTTGTAATGAAAAGGTTTAGGCCGGCTCTTAGTGTATGAATTTGTTCGTTTTCTTAAACCCAACTTAAAACACAAATATTATAAACTAACCGCTTGTTGGAATAATCCAAGGAAGGGTGAGATACTTTACAATGTCTGGGAAACTAGCTATTTTAGAAGTATTATATTGCAAATATTTGGTCTCTGCCTCCTTTTGACAGAATAATTACTCGAGCTTATAGATGAAAATTTTATCTAATTACAAAATAGGGGCGCTATACGCAATCATGTCAGGCTTTTGTTATAGCTTGCTTGGATATTTTGGTATTACTATTATTCAGGCTGGGTCATCAGTTTATAACATGTTATTTTGGCGTTTTTTGGTATCGGCCCTATTTGCACTAATATTATTAATACCTAAATATCCAATTATTTTACAATCACCAAGAATCAGCCTTAAAGTATTGTTAAGTGGAATGGTGTTTTATGGTTCTTCTTCAATAGTTTTTTTTCTATCTAGCCTTTATATAGGGACAGGCCTCGCCATGGTAATATTTTTTATCTATCCTGCTATCGTAATGATAATTAATATCACTTTTTACCACGCTAAATTCAGTAAAATTTATTTCTTAGCCTTCTTAATTATTTTAATAGGTCTGGTGCTTTTGGTAGACATACAAGACTGTAGATTAGATATTTTGGGAGTTGTTTTGGGAGTTGCCACTGCAATGTTTTATGCTTGTTATATGGTAGCAAGCGAAAAAATATCAATTCATCCGATTTTGTCTACTGCGATGGTCTCAATAGGCAGTGCAACAATAAGTTTCATAGCATCTTTGGTTGATTCAAGTTTTCATGTACCAAGTGGTTTGAACAATTGGTTTAATATAATAGGTATAGGACTGCTTTGTACTGCAATCCCAATTTTGTTATTGCTTAAGGCTTTGCAGTATATAGATGCTGAGAAAGCAGCTACATTATCTGTGTTAGAGCCGGTATTTGTGCTAATATTTGGCATTATCTTGCTTGATGAAAAAGTAACATTTATTCAAATTATGGGCACAATAATAGTTTTATCCGGGGCTTTGATGGTTTTGTTTCATACTACTCAAAAAACTAAATATTGACTATAAATGTTCAATAAATACGATGTAATAACAATAGGAGCTGGGGCTGCAGGCTTAATGGCAGCGATTTCTGCTGGACAGAAAGGGAAACGAGTCTTAGTTGTTGAGCATACGGATAAAATTGGTGAAAAAATCAGAATATCGGGTGGGGGTAGATGCAATTTTACTAATATTAATACTAGTAGCCGCAACTTTATTAGTCAAAATCCTCATTTTGTTAAATCTGCGCTTTCTCAATATACACAATCTGACTTTATCAATTTGCTCGAGTCTTATAAAATTGCGTATCATGAAAAAACTTTAGGCCAATTGTTTTGTGATGGATCTTCAAAACAAATCATCGAGATGCTTGTTGATTTATGCAAAAAAAATCAGGTAGATATAAGGCTGTCATGTAACGTTAAAGAGGTTTTTAAAGGCGATTATTTTAAAATAGAAACAGATCAAGGCGATTTTATTAGTTACTCTCTTATTATTGCTACTGGCGGGTTGTCTATTCCAAAAATAGGAGCAACTGATTTTGGTTACCGCATTGCCCAGAAGTTTGGCCTAAAGATTATTCCAACTAAACCGGCCCTAGTCCCTCTCATTGTTTCAGAAGAGCAAATGATACTATTTAACGAACTTAGAGGAATCTCTAACTATTCAATAGTAAAATATCAAGATGTTACTTTTACTGAAAACATATTATTTACTCACAAAGGTCTTAGTGGCCCAGCTATTCTTCAAATTTCATCATATTTAAGCAAATTTAATAGCGAAAAAATATCGATCAATTTATTACCAAATCTTAATCTTGAGAATATGTTTATAGTTGATAAAAATAACAAGCAAACTCTTGCTAATTATCTCAAGAATTACCTGACAAATCGATTGGTTGATAATTTTTCTCTAAGAAATTCAGACTTTAATAGATCTATCACGGACCTTACTAAAGAAAAATTATCTTATATTGCAAAATTTATCCACAACTTTCAAGTGCCAATAAGTGATAGCGAAGGTTATCTAAAAGCAGAAGTAACTTCTGGCGGCGTAGATACCCGCGAATTATCTTCAAAAACTATGGAATCAATAAGAGTCCCTGGCTTATTTTTTGTTGGTGAAGTGATAGATGTAACAGGATGGCTTGGGGGTTATAACTTTCAATGGGCATGGTCATCTGGATTTGCGGCTGGGAAAATAGAATAGTCTGCACCATACAGAGAAATGTACTTAATTTAAGTGGATAGAGAGAAATCAGCTTATTATAAATTATGGCTGTCTTTCTCTCTGTTTGTCCAATTTCTTAAATAAAGGGAAGCAATATCTGTATCTTCAATTAGTATTACATTTTCGGCATTCCTATGATCAGCTGCGCTTGTGAAGTTGAACGACCCGGTAATAACTTTTTTGCTGTCAATAATTATCACTTTGTTGTGTGCTATGCCAGGCATTTTGTCAAACCTTACATCTATTCCATATTTTTGTAATTCCGTAAGTACTTGCTGATTGTCACTTAAATTTCCGCCATCAAGTAAAATGCGTACTAATACCCCCCTATCTTTCGCAGCTTTTAGTTGATGTATAATGCTGATAGATGTTAGTCCATAGGCTTGTACATAAATACTCTTTTTTGCTTTCACTATCTCCTGAGCTATTAAACCGCCGCAACCTGATGGAGGAGTAAAACAAACATTTACACTAGCTGTATCTGGATGATAACTGTGCCATGTGCCGATTCCTACCATCTCTTCATAAGCCACTCCCAGACTAATCCCAAACGCAAGTACAGCAATGATTGAACGTATAGGTGCTTGACTAAAACCAAAGAACCTCATCATGTGATTTATTGTTGATAGTTTTAATTTTGGCTTTTTCATTTAGTACTTCTCTTTTAAGCTATAAGATTTGGAAACTAGGCCTTGGTGATTTTTATTACCAGTAAAAACCCTGCCAATAATTGGAATTGAGCCAATGACCGAGCTAATTCCATATAACTCAGGATTCACATGTCCGTATATGTCCATAAATCTTTTTTTGGTGTCAATTTTGCCTTTGAGTGTAAAGTCAAAGTAGGGCCCCTTAGCAGAGCTACTAGTTATTGAAAGGATGTTGTTTTGGAAACTAAAATCTCCAGTCATGCTGAGGAAAGTAATATCTTTGTTACCGCTAATCATGCCAATAAAACCTGGAAGCGATATGAAAGAAATCATACGAGTCATAGTAGTGGCATCATGCAACATAAAACGTTCAAAAGAAAATTTACCGCTATGGATTGGAATAATATGTCCAGGTTTAACCTCTTTTCTGCTGGTAGTAAGATTTAGTGTAAGATTGCCAGCTCTCATTGAATTATACATATCGAGCCCTCTCAGTAATGCCCCAGCATTACTACAGTTTATAAGCCACTCTTCTTTATCTTGTTTTGCTGTTAGTAAGACTTCAAGTGATCTAGAACCTATTTTAGAATCAATATAGCCAGAAAAACAACGCAAAGGATCGCACTCAAATTTTGCTTTTACATTATCAAGCCATATGTCGTCTTTTAACTTAATTTTGTCAATAGAAAGAGCTAATTTAGTAGATCCACTATCTCTCTCTTTTTCAAGAAATTGAAGCATATCCGCATCTGATAGGTCAAGTATTTTACCTTGTATACTGGCATCAAAGAGGTTTTTATCTAATACTATTTTTGCTGTTAAATCTGTTTTTTTATGTTTAATTTCTCTAATATCAGCTGTTGCTTTATTTGAATTTATATGAATTGTTCCAGTAGTTTTTAGCTCGCTTTTGCTTGAAACAGAAAAATCTATCTCCCCTTTAGTTGGATCTGTAAAAGTGCCAGTGACAACCAAGTTTGATTTATCATTTTGTTTTTTTCTAATTCCTAGCTTATCGAAATAAAGATCAAGATTTGTAATGTCGGCATCTATAGCAATGATTCCCTTGGAATCTTTATTTGTATAGGTAAAATCAAGTACAGAGCTGCCACCGAGAAGACTTAGGAAAGCTATTTTATTTCTAGTATCTGATGGGTTATTTAATATTTTAAAATGTGTTTTTATATCTAGTTTGTGTGAGAATTTAGTTTTGTCTGTTAGATTAAGTACAAAGTCCAAGTCACTATTAAAATTATTAATTTTTCCAGTTCCACTGAGCAATACTTCATCGCCATTGAAAATACCTTTTATAGTAGCACTAGTCAGTTTAACATAATTTTTAAATATTGATAAAGATGCTTTAGTTATATTAGCAGATATATTGTAGATATTCTTTGTTCCAGGCTTTAGAGGAATATCTATATTAATATCAAGGTCAGCGTGGCCAATTATTTTACGAAGGTCGATATTGGCTTTGTTCATCTCTTGGTGTTGCTGAAGCGTGATAAAATCAGTTAAGCTAGTAGCAGGACCATGAGCTTTAGCGGTGATTTTTAACTCTGTATTATCAAGCCCTTTCCAGTTCATCAATATTAACCCTTGAGATAATACGATATCTGATGAATAAGCACTGTTTATTTTGAAAGTAATATCAGAATCTAGAACATCAATATCAATATCCATATTTTTTAATTGAGGAAGATCTGGATCGTAGCTAAAATCAAGGTTTTGAATCTTGGCTTTGCCTATTAAGCTATCTTTAGTTAGTATTTCCCTTTTAATATCCAGTAGAAAATCCATTTCTGTTATATGACCGTTTTTTACAAATTTTTGAAAGAATTCTACCAATCCATTATCAGGAGCTATCTTTTCAAAGATAGTGTAAGCGCCCAGCGGTATGTTTTTTCCAGTAATTTTAACTTTCCCACTATCTTGATCGCTACCCGCTTGCAGGAGGCTAGAATTATCAAAATTTAAGTCAAAAGCAATGTGATCGGCTTGTTCTGACCTGCGATTATAGTAAGTTACGAGTCCATTATTGTAGGGTTTATTATGAATATCCGTCAAATCAGAAATAACAATTTCGCTAAAATTTAGCTGGGTAGAGTAATTATTTTTAAAAATGCTTCTCGTGAATTTTCCAAAATACTTAGCGTCAACAATTAGTTCATCCTTATTGTTTGTGATACAAATTCTACCAGGATCTATAGTAAAATCAAAAGAATCTGGTGAGTATCCAATATGTATGTTCAAGTCTGAAATCAGTAATTTTCCGGCTCTTGATAGAATTATTACCTCTTTGGAACTAAGAGTGCTATCTTGAAAATGTAATCCCACTACTTCAACATTTAAAAAATATTCTAAGATAGTTTTGATTGGTTGATTCAATTTGCCCATGGTCGCTCCTAAAAACAGACCGTAGAATCCAGCGCAGACCAGAATAATAAGTGCTAATATTTTGGACAAGATTTTCATGGAGTAGTTTCTTCTTATGATATAGCTGTAGATTATAGGAGTTTTTACTAATATTAGCTATAGTGATTTGCTAATCCTCTGTTTTAGGTTTTATTTTATCTTGTGATTAACAGGTAAAATCAATATATAATGACGATAAACAATCAAATGTTATGACATGCAAGTAATCAAAGTACTAGTGCCAATAGTCGGTATTTTTCCCCTAGATTACAGCGCTGAAAATGCTTATCAAGTGGGCGACCTGGTTGTAGTGCCATTTCGTAATAAAGAAATTACCGCAATCGTATGGGAGGTTAACTGTCCTAAGTCCACAAGAGTTCTTAAATCAGTTATTAGCAAGTGTCTTTTTGCGCCCAGATTATCGGTATCAACTCTATTAATGATAAAAAGAGCAAGTAGTTATTATCTTACTGAGCTTGGAACAGTTGCTAAGCTGGTGTTACCGGTTGATGTTAACGAATTGCCGATGAAAATTAATGAGCAGACTATTAATTTTGATCAGTCTTTGCTGCCCCTGTCACCAGAGCAAGCAGAAGTGTTGATGCAGATTGAAAATAGTAAAATTCCTGTATTGGTAAAGGGGGTCACTGGTTCTGGTAAAACAGAAATATATTTTCATGCCATAATGAATTACTTAAAGTCTGGCAAGCAGGTACTAATAATGCTTCCGGAGATTTCTTTGAGCAAACAAATTATTTCTAGGTTTACCCACCGGTTCGGCTTTGAACCAGTCGTTTGGAATTCCAGAGTGTCTAAGGCTCAGAAAAAAAGAATTCTTAGAGGGGTTATCGTTGGCACAGTAAGAGTAGTAATTGGTGCCAGAAGTGCACTGTTTTTGCCATATAAAGATCTTGGAATTATTGTCGTTGATGAAGAACATGATAGTTCATATAAGCAATCTGAAGGCATATTATACAATGCAAGAGATATGGCGGTGCTTAGAGGATCGATAGAAGCTTCTCAAACTTTGCTTGTGTCTGCAACACCGTCAATCGAGTCATTATATAACGCCATGATTAACAAATATAAATTAATAGAGCTTAGTAATAGATACAACCAGGCAATTCTTCCAGAAATACAAATTGTTGATATGAGACAAGAGTCTTTGCCTAAGAACAGTTGGCTGTCTGCTCCGGTTATAAATGAAATAAAATCAACTATAGGAAAAAAGCATCAGGCGCTCATTTTCTTAAATAGAAAAGGTTATGCTCCTTTGATGCTGTGCAAGGCTTGCGGCTATAGAGCAAATTGTAAATCTTGTTCAGCTTCAATGGTTTTTCATAAAGAAATAAATCGTCTTGAATGTCACCATTGTGGAAGCGTTGCTTCTATTCCTTCGCGCTGTCCGGATTGTGCTCAAGGGGAAAGCTTGGTATTGTGTGGTCCAGGAATTGAGAGGATAGGTGAAGAAATCATTAGATTATTTCCTAGCTCTAGAACCGTTGTAGTTAGCAAGGATCAATCTTCATTTGATGGGCAGATGCAAGAATTGCTAAAAGCAATGGAGGAGGGAGAGATAGATATTTTAATTGGTACACAAGTTATTACTAAAGGCTATCATTTCCCAAAATTAACTCTTGTGGTAGTTGTTGATGCAGATGTAGGATTTGTTGGAGGTGACCTTAGAGCATCAGAGCGCACATTTCAATTATTAAACCAAGTAGGTGGGCGAGCGGGTAGAGAAAATGTAAAGGGCAAAGTGATGCTTCAAACCTATGTTCCTGAGCATAAAGTAATTGATGCTTTCGTCAATAACAAAGAAAGCGATTTTTTTGAAGAAGAGCTTGAGTCGAGAAAAAATGCCGTTATGCCACCATTTGCCAAGATAGCTGCTATTACCATTACTGGCAATAATCCTACTAAAACAAAAGAAATGGCAAGGAAGTTTCTATCATTTGCTCCTAGAAGCTCTGCTAGAATATTAGGCCCAGCCGAGGCGGGGCTTTATAAATTATCAGGCAAATATAGGTATAAAATACTAGTAATAGCTCTAAAAGATTTTAATTTGCAAAAATATTTAAAATTATGGAAAGATACTGCGATTATCCCGTCAAGTTTTCAGATCAAAATTGATATTGACCCACAAAACTTATTGTAGCCCTAGTTAAAAATAGACCTCTTGGGAAACTAATTTCTAATAGCAATTTATATGTCAAAGCGGTACTCAAATCCTCACGTACTTTAGTACACTGCGGTTTTTCGTTCCGGTTCTCCTTTAAATTTCTTGTTATAAATTAGTTTCCCAAGAGGTCTAATGAAATAAATTGTTCTAGATAGAAGTGGTAACAGTGAAGCTGTTTTATTTTATAATTTATGGTTGTTGCAAATAGCAATAAAGTCTTATTAGATGCATTACTCAATAGCGATATGATAACACTTGCTTACTTAAAATTTGTAGCATAACTCTTCCTAGGAATTTTTGGCTCTTTTGGAGTGATTATTTCATATGTTAAAGCTTTTTTATTTGCGAAAGTAATAGCTTGCTGCAGGGTTGAGAACAGAATTTTTAGTTCATTAGACATATCGGTTGATGAAGTTCTGCCCATAGTAGCTTCCTTAAATTTGCAGCGCGGCTGTTTGACAAACTCTAGTAACCATTTATTATCAGCATGTGCTGATTGCATTGCTGATTTGGCGGGTTTAAGAATTCTGACTTGCATATGAAAAATAAATAATGTTTAATTAATTAAAAATGATTTTATCCCATGACACAATCTAAAGCTATTGAAAAAATGAGTTTTGAAGCTGCGCTTGCTGAGCTTGAAGAAATTGTAAGAAAAATTGATACAGGTGAAGAAGATCTTGCCAGTGCAGTCGAGAATTTTGAACGCGGAGTGCTGCTCAAGAAGCACTGTGAATCTATGCTAAAAAATGCTAAGCTAAAAATCGAAAAGATAACAAGCGTAACTGATAAAGAAGTGCAAACTGTTGAGGTTGATCTTTAGTGATTGTTAATAGCTTTTTAAAAATGAAATTGATTGCTATGATTTCTTTAGCAATAATCACTATCACTATAGCCAATATTATTGGTAGTTATTTAGTTTTACCTGGGCAATTACTCGAGAAAAAAATAGTTATTATTAAAGCTGGTCTGTCTACTCATGAAATTAGCTTAATTCTTGCGCAAGAAGGGGTCATAAAGCACAAAGTCTTATTTGAATTTATTAGTAAATTATACGGGGCTTTTAACCCGCTCAAGAGTGGGGAATATGAGTTTACAAAAGCTATTTCCCCATATCAAGTACTTACAAGACTTGCCAGTGGTAAATCGGTAGTTCACAGGTTTATTATTGCTGAGGGACAGACAGTTAACGAGATTATTACAAAAATAAATGCTGAAACTAGGCTGTTTGGGCAAATTAATCTCAATATTCCAGAAGGTTATCTAATGCCATCAACTTATTTTTATACGTATGGTGATTTACGTGAAAAAATTATTGATGAAATGCGCAATGGTATGTCAAGGGCTCTGGATGCTGTGATGCTGAAACTTAAAGAAGACTCACCTTTGAAGACTAGGAGAGATGTGCTTATTTTTGCTTCGATAGTAGAAAGAGAAGCTGGTAATGACAAAGAGCGTCCACTAATAGCTGGAGTCTTTATCAATCGATTGAAGAGGGGAATGAAGCTTCAAGCTGATCCAACGGTGATCTATGCTGTAACTGAAGGAAAATATAAGTTAAATCGGGCCTTAACGCGCACAGATCTGCAAATTGATTCAAAGTATAATACATACAAAGTAGAGGGTCTTCCACCGGGGCCAATCGCTTGCCCTGGTGTGGCCTCACTTGAAGCTTCCGTGTTGCCAGCAAAAATCAATGCGTTATATTTTGTTGTTGATGGTACTGGCGGACATAGCTTTTCTAGCACTCTTGAAGAGCATAATATGTATGTACAGAAATTTAGGCAGCGCCTGAAGGTGCAAGTTAGTCAATAGGTTGATGTAGGAAACTCAATCAAGCGCTGAGATCATTTAACTCCAAGTTTTAAACCAATGATTCCTATCAATATCATACCAACAAAAATAATACTATTGGTAGAAATAGGATCTTTAAGTATTAGTAAACCATACGCAAATACACCTACTATCCCAATGCCTGTCCATACTGCATAGGCAATGCTCATAGGAATGGTTTTGGTTGCCAGTCCTAGGAAAATAATACTAAGACCCATTGAGACTATTACTAAAATTAAGGGGAGAGTAATTTTTAGTCCATCGCAATATTTTATTCCCACGGCCCAGAATATCTCAAAGATACCAGCTATTAATAGATATAACCACGCCATTTAAATTAACCTATGTGATTTAAAACTAGTTATCTGAGAATAAAATCAATTTTATTGCCAATCATAATATCAATACTATCCGCAGCAGAAGGTGCTGGCACGAGCTCCGTTTTAATCTGGATAAACTGATTTGGAGACATGTCAACGTTACTATTCTGATCATCAATTTTTGACTCAACGATTTTGCCGTTTCTATCAAAAAATCTGATTCTGACTAAAGGCATTTTTACTATTGTTGACGCACTGTTATGAACTTTGTAGTTAATAGTTATCTTGTCTAGGTCCTTCTGATTTTGTACTTGAACATCTTTAATGCTTAAATTATTACTATTAAGGAGTGTATTAATTCCAAGACTAGTTGGAAAAACCATAATCAGCATAAAGATTATTAATCCTATCATTACAACCGGCATTACATAAAGATATGGTTGAATTTTAATAGGTAAGAGAGCTGGTAAATTTATCCCATTGCCTAAAGGAGTTGCTGCAATTGGTTGCGTTATTATCGGTTCAATTCTCAGCTGATCAGCTAGTTTGTGATGCCAGACATGAGAACATTTTGAGCACTTAACTTTTCTGCCTTCTTTGCCAATCTGTTCGGGCATTACTACAAATTTTGTATCACATTTTGGGCAGGCGATATACATATGTTATATACTAATTGGCTTTGCTATAAATGAATTTTGATAAAAACTATTTACGTAAGAATAAAATACAGCTATTTATATTTGTATTCAACCTTAAAAAGATACGATATAGCTCTTCATGGAAAATTATATTACAGCAATTGAAGAGCTTTGGCAAACAAGAGATACTATAAGCAAAAACGAGGATCAATTTGCTAAAGGAAAGTGTATTATAGATGATATAATTTCTTTACTTGATCAGGGGCGTATTAGTGTTAGTTATAAAAAAGACAGTCAATGGCTCGTTAATGAGTGGGTGAAGAAAGCAATATTGCTTAGTTTTAAAACATCGGAAATGAGAATTTTTGATGGAAGTTTTGCAAAATGGTACGATAAAATCGAGCCCAAATTTGCCAATGGTGATGACGAACAAATTAAGCAATCTAATTCAAGATTTGTACCAGGTGCTTATATCAGAAAAGGAGCGTTTATCGGCAAAAATGTTGTAGTGATGCCTTCATTTATTAATATAGGAGCACATGTTGGAGATGGGTCATTGATTGATACATGGGCTACGGTTGGATCATGCGCATATATTGGAAAAAACTGTCACATCTCGGGGGGAACTGGTATTGGTGGCGTGCTTGAACCTTTGCAAGCTAACCCAGTAATTATTGAAGATAATTGTTTTATCGGTGCAAGATCAGAAATTGCCGAAGGAGTGCTAGTAGAGGAAGGTTCTGTCATTAGCATGGGAGTATTTATTGGTGCCTCCACTAAGATAGTCAACCGTAGTACGGGCGAGATTATTTTTGGTAAAATTCCTGCTTACTCCGTTGTTGTGCCTGGTTATTTGCCAGCAAAAGACCATGGAATGCCCGGACTTTCATGTGCGGTAATAGTTAAACAAGTGGATCAAAAAACTCGCCAGAAAACAAGCATCAATGAACTGCTTAGAGAATAATGATATAATTTATTTATAAGAATCTTCAGCTTCCCTTATTGCTTTAGTAAACAACCTAAAAAAATTATCTGTTGTTTTGTTCGCTAGTTCTGCTGTACTTACACCCTTTAGTTCGGCCAAAAATTCAACTATATATTTAGTATAAGAAGGTTCATTGGTTTTGCCTCTTTTTGGAACAGGAGCAAGATAAGGTGAATCTGTTTCGACAAGTAATCGATCGAGTGGTACATATTTGATTGCCTCCCTTAATGATTCGGCATTTTTAAAAGTAACAATACCAGAAATGGAAATATATAAGCCAAGGTCTAGCATTTTAGCAGCAAATTCTTTTGACGCTGTGAAGCAGTGAATTAAAGCAGGAAACTCTTTATGCTTCCTGTGCTCTGCAATTATACTGGTTGTATCCTCTTCTGCATCACGCGTATGAATAATTACAGGCAAGCCATTTTCTTGCGAGGCTAGGATATGTTGTTCAAATGATTTTCTTTGCAGCAGATGATGCTGAGCCTCTTTATTGTAAAAATAATCAAGCCCAGTTTCACCAAGCCCTATAACTTTATCATCGGAGCTTAAACGAAGTAATTCTGGGTAAGATGTTATTGTTTCAATTTCACTAGGGTGTACACCAACAGATGCATATACATTGTCAAATTTTTTTGCGATAGAGAGAATATTTTCAAAATTATCTAGTCTTGTGCATATTGTTTGTAAGTATTTTACTCCAGACTCCTTTGCACGGTTTACAATATTATCTGTGCTGTCATAGTCATTAAGCATATCGAGATGGCAGTGAGAATCTACAATAATCATTTTTCAAACCTCGGAAATATAGGTATAGGCTGCATGATTGCAGATGATGGCTTTAAAGCATATTTTTTGTTCAAATGAGTAAATGATCTCTGATCGTTTGCCACGTTTAGCTGATCAAGGATTTTTGAGGCTGAATCTGGAACGAATGGCTGCAACATGATGCCAATAAATCGTAGAGACTCAAGTAAATTATACAGTACTTGATTCATCTTCATCGTATCCGTGTTTTTAAGACTCCATGGCGCCTCTTTATCTATATAGATATTAGCTTGGTCAGTGATATGAATTATATTATCCAGAACTTTATTTATTTGAAACTCCTTCATGGCAGTAATATTTTGTTGCTGAATTGATAAAATATCAAGTAGCAAAGGAGTGTTATACGCTTCATCGATATATGATGGTAATACAAGGGGGATACTCGCGTTACAATGTTTGAATACGAATGAGCTTGTGCGTTGTAAAAGATTGCCTATCTTGTTAGCAAGCTCGCTGTTATTTCGTGTAATCAAATTTTCTTTTGAAAAATTACCATCATTTCCAAAAGTTACTTCCCGCATTAAAAAATATCGTACTTGGTCGAGGCCAAATTCTTCGACTAAGCCAAACGGGTCTATTACGTTGCCTAAGGACTTAGATATTTTCTGTCCTTCATTAGTCCACCAACCGTGAGCCACAATAGATTTAGGTAACTCAAGCCCAGCTGCCATTAAAAATGCTGGCCAATATACGGCATGGAATCTCAGTATATCTTTACCAACAACGTGGGCAGAAGCTGGCCAATATTTTTTGGATGGGTTGCCTTTATCTGGATAGCCTAGAGCCGATAGATAGTTTGTCAATGCATCGAGCCAAACGTAAATTACATGCTCGTCGTTACCGGGAACTTTAATGCCCCAATTAAAACTAGTACGCGAGACGGACAGATCCATCAGACCGCTTTTAACGAAGCTAATTACCTCATTTCTTCTCGATTCAGGAATGATGAATTCTGGATGGTTTTCATAATATTCAAGTAGTTTATCTTGCCACTTTGATAAGTTAAAAAAATAGCTTGGTTCTTCGATCCACTCTACTGGCGCTCCAGTCGGCGCTAAACCTTCCTCAGTTAATTCTTTTTCGGAATAAAACGCTTCGTCTCTAATTGAATACCAGCCGGAATATTTCCCAAGGTAAATATCGCCGTTTTCTACTAACTTTGACCAAAAGTGCCTTACGGCTTCTTTGTGTCTTTCTTCTGTAGTTCGTATGAAATCATCATTAGATATATTTAATGTTTGCATCATTTGACGAAATATCATTGATGTTTTATCAGTAAATTCCTGTGGTGATATCCCATGTTTTTCAGCTGATTTCTCAACTTTCTGACCATGCTCGTCTGTACCAGTTAAGTACTTTACGTTTTTGCCAGATAGGCGCATAAATCTGCTGATAACATCACAGGCTATGCTTGTGTAAGCATGACCTATATGCGGCACATCATTAACATAGTAAATTGGGGTAGTTATGTAGAAATTTTCTGAGACAGACATTATGTATAATCTTTGAGTTTAGTGATATAAAAATAGGTTTAAACTAAACTATTATCAAGTTAATTCACTGATTTAAGCGTGTCGTTAATAGCTTTTAATAGGTCTGACTGTTTATAAGGTTTGTATAATATAGTAACATCAGAGATAACATGCCTTTTTAGTTCTTCTTCTTGCGAGACCAAGCCGCTTTGAAAAATGAATGGTATATTGGCAAATCGTTCATCTTCTTTTAACTGGGAATATACCTGGTAGCCATTTATACCAGGAAGCATAATATCAGACAAAACAAGAGCTATATCACTTGCATATCTTTTTGCCAGTTCAATTGCTTCGTTCCCGGAGAAAGCTCCAACAAGTTTGTAATCAGTAAAATTAGGTATTATTAGTTCGGCTAAAGTGTGGCAAACTTTCTCATCATCAATAAATAGTATTATGCTTCTTTTTTTCATAAATTAGACGTTAATCAGATTGTTTTATGGGGATGTAGAATGTTATTGTAGAACCAATGTCTGAATTGTTTAGGGCAAAGATTTTACCATCATGGGCCTCAATGATTTCACGGCATATCGTAAGTCCAAGGCCATCACCATCTATTTCTTGACCAGCAGAGCCGCGAATGAATGGATCAAATATACTGCTTAGTTCTTCTTGGGCAATACCAATTCCTTCATCTTTGACAGAGATAAGACAAACAGCTATTTCGTCAACTTTATCAAGTCTAGCAGAAACAATTATTTTACCGTGATTTGAATAATTTACCGCATTAAAAATTACATTAGAAAGTAATTGATTGATCCAAAATTTGTCTGCCATTGTATAGCACTTTTCATCATTTGCCTCAAAACCAATTATTATTTTGTTTTTTATTAAGTTAAGATTTCTACTTTTCTCTACCGTGTCCTTTATAGTTTGTATAAGATCAATTCGTTCGAAATTAAACTCTATTGCATCCTTATCGCTCTGATTAGTTAGGATTGAGTTTAAGAGAGAAGCAAGATCATCGCTTGTTTCGACAAGAATAGATAAATATTTCTTTTTTTCAGAATTGCTTAAATTATCCCAGTTGTCTAAGAGGTAACTCGAGATACCCCTGACTCCATGAATTGGAGTTTTTAATTCATGACTTAGCTTAGATAAAATAGAAACCACTATATTCTTTGGCTTAATATTTTTTGTCATAAACTACTCAATGATTTTTAAAAATTCATGTTTTTAGTCTAGTAATAATGCTATATATAACTTATTTAAGATTACAATATTATAGAATATAGCCACATATATTTTATATATAACATAAAATATATTAATAAAATAGAAAAATCAAGAAATTATATTGATGTGTTGGGGCGATCCACCATAGTACATAAGAAATTGAGCTTCGGAGTCTGAAGCTGAATTTAATCATTTGGCATAACATTAAGTTATTCCTGGGTTTTGCCTACGAATCTCTTAATAAGCAGAAGATCCATGACTTGCATTTGTGATGATTGGCGTTATTTTTTATAAAATATAACTTTCCGAAGGAAAGATTTATTAGTTATTGTGATTTTCTCTGAAATAAGATAGAATTCTTGGTAGATATATTTGGTTAGTAAATGCGACAATTTATTACTTTTTTGATTGCTACTTGTATATTCTTTATTGCTTCTGCTGCTCTAGGGGCGGAGGATGCTTTGTATGTTGATATATACATTAAGGATCATAAGTTTTCTCCTTCTGTAATAGAGTTGCCACAAGGAAGAAAGATTATTCTTACAGTACATAATCAAGATCTAACAATTGAAGAATTTGAAAGTATCGAGCTAAAAAGAGAAAAAATTGTTCTGGGCAATTCAGAAACAAAGGTTATTCTGGCTCCGCTGAAACCTGGGGAATATAAATTCTTTGGCGATTTTCATCAAGATACTGCTCAAGGAAAAATTATTATAAAAGAGATAGCTAAAGAGGCTGAAGAAGATGTTTAAAATAGCTATTGTAGTTTTTCGTGAATTTCTTGAGATAGCATTATTACTTGGCATAATAATGGCAGTTACAAAACCTGTAAAAAATTCAAGAACCTATATAGTACTTGGAGCACTCATTGGTATAGTGCTAGCAGCAATATTTGCCCTATCTACACGAACAATTTCAACAAGCTTTGACAGCCTTGGTGATGAAATTTCTAACTCGTGTGTAATCCTTCTTACAGCAGCAATAATAAGCTGGACAGTCGTTTGGATGCAGGGTTATACAAAAAAGATTAAGAAAGATTTAAGTAAACTGTCAGAAAACATAACCGCTGGACGTGCCAGTCAGCTTATGTTAGTTCTGGTAGTTGCAACAGCAATACTTAGGGAAGGAGCAGAGATTATCTTATTTGTTTATAGCGTTTCTGCTGTAGAAAGTATCGAAGGTACCCAGTATTTAATAGGGATAGGAATTGGTGCCTTTTTCGGTTTAACAGTTGGTGTAGGGTTGTATTTAGGTCTTATGAAACTTGCTGGTAAATATGTTTTTAAGATTTCAACAATTTTACTTACCATGATTGCTGCTGGTTTGGCAGCTGAAGCAGCTGGCATCTTAACATCTTCAGGCTTTATTCAACTCTACTCTGATCAGCTTTGGGATACTTCTTGGTTTATTAGTAACGAGAGCATAATGGGTGAAATATTGAATGTCATTATGGGGTATGATTCCAAACCAAATGGTATGCAACTTGTGTTCTATCTTACAAGCATATTAATAACTGTTAGCTTAATGAAATTAAGATCAATTATTTCACATAAAACCGATGCTTAAACTTTTTATAGAATTTATTCCGTTGATAGCTTTTTTTGTTGGTTACAAAGTTGATGGTATTTTTACTGCAACGTTATATACGCTTATTGCCACTGTTGGTAGCACAGCAATTACGCTTCTTCTCAGGCAAAAAGTAAGTAAAGTTCACTTGATAACTAATGTATTACTCCTTGTTTCAGCAAGTCTAACTTTATTTAGCGGGAATACTACCTTCATTAAAATGAAACCAACTATTTTGTATTGTATATTTGGTTTTGCGTTTCTCATTACAAATTTTAAATGGGAACCAGCAATAAAGGTTGCACTTGGCAATGCAGTACAGTTAGAAAACGATATATACTGGTTACAGTTGAACATAAGATTTATGTGGCTGTTTTTTACTATGGCTGCAGTTAATGAATTTGTTTGGCGTACTTTTCCAGAAGAGACTTGGGTTAACTTTAAGGTATTTGGAGCTTTACCAGCCACGATTCTTTTTCTTGCGTTCCAGATACCTTACTTGATAAAGCATAAGGCTCCAGATTTTCCAGCACCGCCCAAAAGTTGAGTCTTTTTATATAATTTAATTATCCAATTTAAGCATGCATTGGGTAATATAAAGATATGTGGGCCAAAATATCCTTGACTTAAGGTAGTTTATCTTTTAATTTGTTTCTCATATTATGGCGGATGTAGCTCAGCTGGTTAGAGCACCAGATTGTGATTCTGGGGGTCGCCGGTTCGAAACCGGTCATTCGCCCCACTTACAGTAAATTAACCAGTTTCTCTATCATTAAAAAGTAAAAAGACACCATTCTGCACGATGCACAAAAAGTAACTTTATTTTATTGTGCTCACTTCGCCTTATTATGTTGTTTCTCCTTTTATTTTGCACTTGTAGCTCAGCTGGATAGAGCGTTGCCCTCCGAAGGCAAAGGTCGTTGGTTCAACTCCAATCAAGTGCACCACTGTAATAAATTTCATCTATTGAATTATTTACAAAGCTGGCTAAGCGTCTATTTCTGAATGGCAGAGTGCAATATGATCCTGCCTCATTATCTTGCCGTAGCATAAAAGATGAGTAAATCAAGTTCAACGGACGAGGTAAAATCTAGTATGAGGGTCTTACCGTTCTTTTTGGCTAGCTTTAGGTTTGGTCACTCTTTTCTCGTGGTCTGCAATACCGGCCTTGTCTGCTATAGCTCCTGCTGCTCTCTGCACCTTGGATCTATCATGATCAAGCTTACCTTTCGTTGATGATTCCATTTGATCTGTATAAACTTTAGCTAGAGCCATTCGTCCGATCGTAGGCACGCCTTCAATAGGTTTGCCATCTGCTGGGAAAATAACACCCATCATAGCTTTAACTAGTTTATCATCTCCCTTACCTATTGCATTAGAAATGGCTTTCAAAGCTTGTTCTGGCGTTTTACCTTTAAGCATCTCCAGAGCCTCTTCTCCTTTATCTACCTCAGGTCTTAGGGGTGAATTTCCTAGTACTGCGTTTTTAATCTCTTGTACTTTCAGTATAACTTCTGGACTTACTGTAGCGCCTGTAATTGGATTAAGAGTAACAAGAACTGTTTCAACAGCCTGACCCATCACTAATGTCGGTGGTTTAGGTTCCTCTAAGGTAACTGATGATGTCACCGTTACTGTAGGGCCCATCTCAAATTTAGGGCCTTCCACGTTGACTATTTCCTTTGGTATAATTCCTATAGTTGGAGTAACCTCTGTTAGCTCGGGGCCGGTTTTTGGTTTCTCATAACCATATACCTCTGCACCTCGATCGGTTTTTGTCAGACCAGCTTTCGCAGCTTTCAATTGCTCTTCAAATTCATGAGAATCGGTAAGAGGTTTCTCTTGATCAGGATCGGGTTTTTGTACTGGTTTTAGCTTTTCTTTCGCAGCTTTCAATTGCTCTTCAAATTGCTGAGAATCGGTAAGAGGTTTCTCTTGATCAGGGCCTGGTTTTGGTGGTGGTTTTAGCTTTTCTTTCGCAGCTCTCAATTCTGCCTCAAATTGCTGAGAATCGGTAAGAGGTTTCTCTTGATCAGGGCCTGGTTTTGGTGGTGGTTTTAGCTTTTCTTTCGCAGTTCTCAATTCTGCCTCAAATTGCTGAGAATCTGTGAGAGGCCTTACTTGATCAGGGCCGGTTTTTGCTACTGGCTCAATAGTAACTATCTGAGCAGTGTGCAGGACTGGTGGGTCAACAGTAACTGCCTGGTGCAGGACTGCTGACTGAGTAGTAAATATCTTAGCAGTCTGCAGGACTGGCTGGTCAATTGTAACTATCTTAGGCATTTCTGCTTGCAGTTCAGGCCCTACAGTACGTGGTGGAATGCTTACGGAATCAACTGCTTGTCCTAAATCCACACTTAAACCGTTATTGATGGCCACTTGTTGCATCATTTCTTTATATTTACCTTGAGTTACAGGCAGAGTATAAACCTTTCCATTACGCTCAATATAACCAATCGCATCGTCACCAGTACCCATAAATTTTACGGGCACTGGTGAGCTCACCTCAGTTAACTTGCCATCATCATCGTAGTGAGCAGTAAAATACACCGCATCCTTTGCCGAAATATTGTTACCATTTTCATCTTTCACGGCCATTGAAAAATGCGCTGGCCCCTTAATATCTTTAGGATTTGTTGGAAAATCTATTTGTCTATAGCTTTTAACAGTTCTTGTTGTACCATCTTCAAGCGTAACTTGTGTTGGCGCAGCATTAACTGTAGTTTCTTTTAGAGAGGCAACTATCTCTCCTGCCTCATTCTTGATTTCAGCAATACGAGCTTTGGTACCTGTTTCCTGTGCCCATTCAACATTTTTAAAACTCTCTATCTTGTGTACTTCCCTGTAACCCTCGACCTCAATCTTATTCATTGCTGATTGAGCTTCTTTGGTTTTCATCACCTCTTTTGTGGCAGCTTTCCCTTCTTCTGTTCCCAAGTAAGCTCGTATTTCTTCTGGAGTTTTTTTGTTAAAGGCAACCCCATCTTCTACACTCATTGTCTTTGCAATCTCTCCTTGCAAATAGGCTTGCTGCTTTATTATTATGTTATCACGAATAGATTGAGTGATTTCGTCGTTACTAACTAAACCTATGGTGTCTAGTGCAACTTCTACCTCAGGCTTTTTTAAAGTAACATTCTTTACCACAGGACTCACAAGAGCTTGCTTAGTGGGATCGTTTTCATGATACTTATTAACTAAGTCAAGAATAGGTTGTGCTTGCTCTGGTGTTAGGTTTTTGACAACGTTATCAAGGTATTTTGTTAAAGTTGGTAAGTCATCCTTATCCCTAATATGGGCAACACTTTGACTTAGTTCAGCTACCATCAATAATTCTGGGGCATCTAATTTTCTACCAGCTATCCCTTCTAACTCTGTAGTAATTTGTTTATTAAGCTCATTAGCTTTAATAGACTCCTTAAATGGTACTAGAACAGGACTTACAAGAGCTTGTTTAGTCGATTCATTTTTATGATATCCTTCGATACGAGTAGTAATATTGCCGACTTGTCCTGGTGCCATTTCTGCAAATTCTTCAAGAGCTTTGCTGAACCTTTCTAGTCCGTCTGGATCTCCAATATTTCTTAAGCTGGAGGTTAGTTCCACTACTTTCTGCATTTGGAAGTCATCTAATCTTGAGGATCCGCCCAAATCTTTAATAACAGCTCGCAAAAAGTCATTAGCTTTAACAGGTTCCAGAACAGGACTTACAAGAGCTTGTTTAGCCGGATCGTTTTTATGATATTCTTCGATACGACCACTAACACTACCGACGTGGTCTGGTGCCATTTCTGCAAATTCTTCAAGAGCTTTGCTGAACTTTTCTAGTCCGTCTGGATCTCCAATATTTTTTAAGCTGGAGGTTAGTTCCGCTACTTTCTGCGCTTGGAAGTCATCTAATCTTGAGGATCCGCCCAAATCTTTAATAACAGCTCCCAAAAAATCATTAGCTTTAGCTTGTGCAAGCTCGACCTTATGAACTTCTTCAAATTTACCAATAGCCTCGCCTACCATGCCATGGGCGCTACTACCTATGGGATGATAGCTTGCAACTAGCGCAGTAACAGGACCGAGTGTGCTGGCTTTTAGGCCAGTTTCCTCAAGGAGTGATTGAAGGCCTTGATTTAACGAGTTCAAAGCTTGCTCATTATTAGAAGCCAAATCGTCGGCTAGGGCAGTTACCTGCTCTGCTTGATTTCGAGTTAAAGGTTTGCCTAATGCTGTTTGTAACGCAACAACGAGCTCGCTCTCAAGCTTTTGTTGTGGAGTTTTTGGTGGTTTCATTATTAAAGCTCATAATTAGTGTTATTTGGCATATTCTACATACGCTCAATTATGAACTAATGGTATTTTATTTCATAATCTAATTCAACTAATTACATCAAATACTAATCATAATGTTATTTATATTTGACAAAAACTCTACGTTTGTTGTCATCAACTATTTCAATGTTAATTGCAATGGTATCATTTGGCAAAATTGCCTTTATAAGTTCTGGCCATTCAATGAGACATATATTAGCAGTCATGGCTTCTTCAATGCCTAGTTCATAAATCTCAGAAGGATTTTTAAGGCGATAGAGATCGTAGTGGTAAATAGAGCAATCATTCCAATCATAAATTTGAAGCAAGTTAAATGTTGGGCTTGTAACGTTTGTTTCATAGCCGCATAGTTGTTTGATGATCTGTCGGCAAAGGAATGTTTTGCCGGCACCAAGATCGCCACTAAAAGTTATTATATTGCCTGGTTTAAGAGCATTTGCAATTTGAATAGCTAAATTTTTAGAATCTTCTTCATTATATAGAATATATTTTCCAGCGTGAAGTGACATTTATCTAACAATTTGAGTTATGAATGTTGGCCTAATATCAATGTTTTTTGCATGCAGAGAGAGTGCAATTAGTTTATCTGTCAAAGATTCATGCATTTTGTGAATACCCACTGAATTACCAGAAAGTACTAAAGCGGAATGAATTCCAGATCTATTTGCGCCCAGAATGTCAGTTTCAAAAGTGTCGCCAATCATCAATATTCGATCTTTACTTATCTGGGGTTTGCGTTGAAAAACAAGGTCATATATTGATGTTTCTGGCTTACCAGTATAAATCACATTGCCACCATGTTGTTCTATTATCTTGGCGAAATGGCCAGGACAGTATCGCAAAATACTATGTTTTGGTATAGTTGTATCTGGATTAGAGCAAATATTTAACAAATTTGGTATTTGTGCTGCTCTTTTTAAAAACTCATCAAACTCGTGAATATCTTCATGCTCATCACGAAACACACTTAGCAATAATATATCTGCTTCATTTATATTGTTGGTAGCTAGATAGTCTATTTCAAGCAAAATATCGTCATTCCGATCTGAACCAAGATGGAATATTTTGGGAACTTGATCAGTTAGTGATGATTTTCTATAATCAACTATAAGTTGTCTTGCTACATCCCCCGACGTGATTACCATCTCGGGTGTTACATCCAAAACGCCCCAATTTCTTAAATTTCTAGCCACTATGAAGTCTGGCCTAGGTGCATTACTCAAAAAAATAACTTCTTTCTTTTTGATTATTTTATTTAGTACTTCGACTACTCCTGGATAGGTCTCTCCTCCTTCTATTATAACGCCCCATAGATCAAATAAGAATAGATCATAATCATCCATACATTCTTCAATATGGGTTAAGTTTAGTTCAGCCATAATTCTCTCCATTTTTATAGTATTTTCCTTTTAAAAACTACGACCCTATAGTATAGTGAGCCCATAGTTTTTTATCACGTTAGGGATACAAATGTCAAATCTACAAGAAGTTAAATCGTCAGACTATGATGCAGACTCCATTAAAGTTCTAAAAGGTCTAGAAGCTGTTCGTAAAAGACCTGGTATGTATATCGGCGATACTGACGATGGTTCTGGTTTACATCACATGGTATATGAGGTTGTCGATAACGCTATAGATGAAGCGCTGGCTGGTCATTGTGATCTTGTACAGGTAATTCTCAATAAGAATGGCTCGGTAACTGTTCGAGATAATGGTCGTGGTATTCCTATTGATATTCACGAAGGTGAAGGAGTGTCGGCAGCTGAAGTAATTATGACTCAGCTACATGCAGGTGGTAAATTCGATCAAAACTCATACAAAGTGTCTGGTGGATTACATGGTGTTGGTGTTTCCGTGGTAAATGCCCTCTCAGATTGGCTGGAGCTTAGAATTTGGCGGGACCAAAGGCAGTATCTTATTCGATTTAAAGATGGAGCAGCTGAAGCGCCATTGAAATTAGAATTTGATAACGTTGCTCAAAAGGGTACTGAAGTCACATTTATGGCTTCTGTAGAGATTTTTAAAATCATCGAATTTCATTTTGTTACTCTTGAAAATAGATTACGGGAACTTGCATTCCTTAATTCTGGTGTACGTATTCTATTGATTGACGACAGGTTTGATCCAAAACAAGAAATCGAATTTCTATATGAAGGTGGTGTTCAAGCTTATGTTGAGTATATTAATCGTAGTAAAATTGCTCTTCACTCATGCATCTCTTTATCTTCAAGCGAAGATGAAAGGGGTATGAGCCTTGATTTCGCAATGCAATGGAACGACTCTTATCACGAAAATATTCTTTGTTTTACAAATAATATTCGCCAACGTGATGGTGGCACTCACCTATCAGCTTTTAAATCTGCTTTAACTAGAGTTATTAGTTCTTACGTTGATAAAAATGGTTTAGCAAAGAAAATGAAAGTAACTTTAGCTGGAGACGATTCAAGAGAAGGTCTAGCGTGCGTTCTTTCAATAAAAGTTCCTGACCCCAAATTTTCATCCCAAACAAAGGATAAGCTTGTTTCTTCAGAAGTAAGACCAGTCGTTGAGTCAGCGGTATACACAAAGCTTCTTGAATGGTTTGAAGAACACCCTACTGAAGCAAAAGCTATCGTTGGTAAGATAGTTGAAGCTGCCAGTGCAAGAGAGGCCGCGCGCAAAGCAAGAGAGTTGACCCGAAGAAAATCAGCTCTAGAAATATCAAATTTACCTGGTAAACTAGCCGATTGCCAAGAAAAAGATCCAGCTCTATCAGAACTTTTTATAGTTGAGGGAGATTCCGCTGGTGGTACTGCAAAACAAGGTCGAGACAGAAAAACTCAGGCTATCCTTCCTTTGCGTGGTAAAATTCTAAATGTTGAAAGATCTAGATTCGATAGAATGCTTGGTTCTGAACAGGTTGGTACCTTGATTACTGCTCTTGGAGCCGGAATAGGGCAAGAATTAGATACAAATAAAATTAGATATCACAAAATTGTTATCATGACGGATGCGGATGTTGACGGATCTCACATCAGGACTTTGCTGCTGACCTTCTTCTATCGTCATATGTTACCAATTATCGAAAAAGGATATTTATATATCGCTCAGCCTCCTCTTTATAAAGTCAAACGCGGCAGCTCTGAAACATATCTGAAGAATGAGCAAGCTTTGCAAGAATATCTTATCAATAGCGTTCTAAATGACACACATATTGAACTTAATGATGGTAATTTTTTAACTGGCGAAGCTCTGAAAGATTTACTTCATCAAATTACTATTTTAGGTGAGAGACTAAATTCGTTATCAAGAAAATTTGATCCATTGATTGCCGAATGTTTAGCAATCAACGATCTGCTTACCCAGGAATCTTTTTCTGCCAATAAAGCCCCTGTGCTTTTAGCAGCTTTGTCGCTCCTCAACCAAGGGGAACTTGAGCCCGATAAAACTGATTGGGAAGTAGCCGTTCTGAGTGACAGCATAGAGTTTTATAGATTTGTCAGAGGTGTAAGGATTAGCAAAATGCTTTATCGCGCTCAAGCTGAATCTCCTGAGTTTGTTCAGGTTAATAAGATTGGCAGCGCACTTAAGAATTTATTTATTGGTGGATGTAAGATCACAATTAAAGGACAGAACTATAATTTATCAACGCCAAGCAGACTGCTTGCTTTTATAATTGAACTTGGGAAGAAAGGTCTGGCTATTCAACGGTTCAAAGGTCTGGGGGAAATGAATGCAGAGCAGTTATGGGAAACTACCCTTGATTCTACAAAACGTACCCTATTACAGGTAAAGGTAGGTGATGTCGATGAGGCTGAGCAAGTAATCTCAACATTGATGGGAAGTGTTGTTGAGCCAAGAAGAGATTTTATCAATGCTAATGCATTAAATGTTACTAATTTGGATGTATAGACGCTGTCTTACCTGCCAAATGTAAATTCCGAGATCTTGGCAGGGGGGTGAGTGGTTAGTAACAAAGCACCAATTACCCATCAATTTTAGTACACACAAACGTATTTATAGCAAATATAAATAGTCATTCCTAAAATAAAATGCAAAACTCTAAAAAACTCAATTGAAAATTATGGAAATAGGTATTTTATCACGCGGCCCAACAATTTATTCAACACGTAGATTGATTGAAGTGGCAAAAAAAAGGGGTCATACTGTTACAGTAGTTGATCCACTTAAATGCTTTATGAATATCACTGCTAATAAGCCAGATGTGCACTATATAAGTGATAAAATAGAGAGATTACTAGAGTTTGATGCAGTAATTCCACGAATTGGAGCATCCATTACTGTATTCGGTACGGCAGTTTTAAGACAATTTGAGGTGGCTGGTGTTTATGTATTAAATGGTTCAGTTTCCATCACTAGATCAAGAGATAAATTAAGAGCGCATCAACTTCTTGCTAGGAAAGATGTGGATATACCTGTTACAAGCTATGCCCACTCAGGTAGTGCTACTAGAAGCATCATAAAATCTGTTGGTGGTGCCCCGTTGATAGTTAAGGTAACTGAAAGTACCCAAGGAAAAGGAGTGTTACTTGCAGAAACTACTAAGGCAGCAGAAAGTTTAATTAATGCGTTTTTGGATTTACAAGCTAACTTTTTAGTGCAAGAATTTATTAAGGAGTCTGCGGGTAGTGACATACGTTGTTTTGTAATTGGTGATAAAGTTGTGGCAGCGATGAAAAGGCAAGGTCCGGATGGAGAGTTTCGGTCTAATCTGCATGCAGGAGGCATCGCCCACCCAGTAAAAATAACTCCAAAAGAGAGAATAATGGCCGTGCAAGCTGCAAAAGTTTTGGGACTTAAGGTAGCTGGTGTTGATTTGATCAGATCTGCCAGAGGCCCTCTTGTACTCGAAGTAAATTCATCTCCAGGCTTAAAGGGGATAGAAGGGGCTACAGGCAAAAACGTTGCAGATGCAATCATTGAGTTTATTGAGAAAGATATTATTAAAAAATCAAAAACTAGAATATTTATGAAAGGATGATTGTTCATGACCAAAGTGCTGATTATAGATGGCGTTACGATAAAAAAAGGTGAAAGAAAATACCTTGAAATGCATATTGCGAAGCTATTTGATAATACCGAGATGACTATCCCAGTTGAAGTTATCAGAGGGAAAGAGGATGGTCCAACGCTTTTCATTTCTTCAGCGATTCATGGTGATGAAATAAACGGTGTCGAAACTATTAGACGATTATTGCAACGTAAAAAATTACTTTCATCCATAAAGGGTACGCTGATTGCAGTACCTATTATTAACGTATTTGGTTATAACCGTAACCTTAGATATTTACCGGATAGACGTGATTTGAACAGAGTATTTCCTGGATCAAAGAAAGGTTCTTTAGCTAGTCAAATTGCTTATAAATTTATGAAAGAGATAGTAGAAAAATGCGATTATGGCATTGATTTACACACTGGCAGTGCTCATAGATACAACTTGCCACAGATTAGAGCATTTTTAGATAATAAAGAAATAAAAGCTCTAGCTGAATCTTTTGGAGTACCGGTTGTACTGCATTCCAATATGAGAGATGGCTCACTGCGTCAAGCAGCAACCGACAAAGGGGTAAAAATATTGCTATTCGAAGGTGGGGAAGCTCTTAGATATAATGAAGAGATAATTCGCTCGGCTGAGAATGGTATTCTGTGGACAATGTGTAATATAGGAATGCTTGACAAAGAGTTAGTCAAACGCAGAATTCCAAAACGTCGGGAAGTATTTCATGCGGCGTCCAGTCATTGGATTAGGGCTCCTCATAGCGGTAGTCTATATGCTAAAAAGAATGTAGGACACAAAGTTAAGGCAAATGAAGTGTTGGGATTTATCTCGGACCCACTAGGCAAGGAGAAACACTATGTTAGAGCTAGAGAAACTGGTGTAATCATTGGAATAACAATGATGCCCTTGGTAACTAATGGCGATGCTTTATTTCATGTTGCAACTTTTGAGAATGCAGAAGCGGTTGCCGAGGGTGTAGAAGATTATCAAGAGGATCTTGAATGAAGAAGGATCCATTATTAATTGGGTGGAGAGAATGGGCTGAGTTACCAGAACTTAACATACCCCTAATCAAAGTTAAAGTTGATACTGGAGCAAAAACTTCTGCGCTTCATGCTTATGACATACAGATTATAAAATCAAATCAAAAAGAATTTGTGGAGTTTGCCATTCATCCAATTCAAACTAATGACCAGGTATCTGTTCCATGCAGAGCAGAAATAATTGGGATGAAGACGATAAAAAGCTCTAATGGTTATAAACAAATAAGGCCAGTTATCCATACCCCAATTAAGATAGGTAGTCAGAGTTGGGATATTGAGATTACTCTTACTAACAGAGATATTATGCACCACCGTATGTTGCTGGGTAGAACTGCAATGCTTAATCTCCTTATCAATCCGTCTAAATCTTATTACCAAGGTTTTATTTCTAAAAGCATGGCTTTGAATGAATATATAGTAAACTAATTTTAGTTAAATATTATGCCTAAATCACCAAATGAAAATCCTGTACCATCGGGTATAATAGTTCTAAAAAATACATTTAATTATGTTAAGGATTCTGCAGCTGTTAAAATAATTACTGGTAGTGCAGTTGGGCGTGCTATCGGTGTAGTTACCGTACTTGCAAGTGCTACTGTTGCGACTGTTCCAGCAACTATAGTTGGACTTAGTGCCATTGCAATAGGCGCTACCATGGATACTATTGATACGAGAACCCTTAGGTTATTAAGAAAAGAAAATTCTCTTTTAACAAAAAATAGAAATGCCCGGGAGCGGCAGGATGAGTTACTTAAAAATGAACCGATACTTTCTAGAATGTTAGAAGATAAGTTATACATTCCAAGCCGGACTAATCAAACTTCCTTAACGAAAAGATATATAGATACAACACCTAATTCATCTATAAATGTTAGTTCTTATGGTAAAGCTTTACTTAAAAATTCTATTGAGGTTATTAAAAATGTGTCTAGCGCACTTTTTGCACCTTCTCTTATAGGAGCAGGCAAGGTAGGAAAAGCTGCTTTTGGTCTTTATGGTGAAAGTAAAAAACAAGCAACTAAAGAAGAAATAGGCCTACGATTTAAACAAAATATTGATCAAGAACGAAATAAGCCAGATACACCAGGGTACAATGATTTAATTGAGCTTGCCCAAGCTACAAGGGAGCAAAGGGTACAAACCTTGGCTATTCAAAAAATGGTGAATGAAGGATCATTTCGTGGAACAAGCGCTGAGAAAGTTATTGCCGCTTTTGAAACAGCAAAACAAGAAGTTCTTAAAACAGAAAAAGTAATTCAAGATACTAGAGGGGTAGTTGGAACGATTAAAAGCTATAGTAAAGATTTTATTAGGGCTCATGATCCTCTCTCTAAATATAATAATCTAGATCAATTAAAGGCTAGCTTACCAGAATCTAGTAATGATAAAACTCTAAAATCACCTAGTGTCAAAGCGCTACAAACGGGTAAGGTTCAAGCTAAGGTAAGTGCAATTAGTGCTGCAAAAGTAATTAAGAAAAAATTAGTCCAACCTAAAACAAAATCGTCGCGTAAGAATAAGCGCTCAAAGTCTAAAAATCGACAACGCTAAGCGGTAGATCGTCAACAGTTTGACATGTCATGATTACGTATGTAGAATCGCTGTATATTTTTTTATACGTGTTATATATTAAGAGGTTTTTATGCGAGTATTAGCTAGTAAAATTCAATCAAGGGTTAATTATAAGCTGCTTAGAGTAGCACTGGGAATAACGCTTATCTTTCTATCTGCACAAGTGCAGATACCAATAGGTCCCGTACCAATAACATTGTATAGTGTTGGTGTCTTGATCATAGCACTATGTTATGAGAAAAAGGAGGCCATAGCTTCTATGGTTGGCTTTATAAGTCTTGGAGCCATAGGTGCTCCTGTTTTTTCTGGCTTTAAGAGTGGTGTATATCACCTAGCTGGACCTTCTGGAGGATATATATTTGGTATGATCCTTTGCGTATATCTGGTAACTAATATGCGTGAGAAATTTGGTGAAGATAGTTGGGCAAAGCTAGTGCTTTACAGTGCAATAGGTTCTGCCTGTTTGTTTATAATTGGCGTTCCGCAACTTGCACTTTTTGTTGGTAGCGATAAAGCACTAGAAGTTGGTTTATATCCATTTATTATCCCTGGTATTATCAAAGCGATTTTTACGGCTTCTTCTGTAAAATTGCTGAAGAAGCATATAACATGTCAGAAACAATAAAGTTTAGACCGCATCATTTTATGTGTACCCTAGGTTTTCGAGGCAAAGGGTACTCTTTGGGTTTTGTCCGTAATTACAAAAAAATAGTTCAGCAACTAAACGACGATGAAGAAACACAAATTGAAGTAGTGGCATTCATGGACAGCGTATGCTCTGCTTGTCCAAACAAAATTGATGAAATAGTTTGTAAAGCACAAGATAAGATCAGCAAACTAGATATTGCTCATGCCTCCGCTTTATCACTTAAAGAAGGAGATGTTTTTACTTGGAAACAAGCTAAAGAACAAATCAAAACACATATGAGTGTTGAAAAATTTCACATAGCTTGCCAAGGCTGTTCTTGGAAGGAGTATGGAGTTTGTCAGCAATCTCTTGAAGATTTGATAAATCAGACTTAAGCAAAACATTACCATTTTTTAATGCTTGCAATAAATCAGAAAAGAGCAGACAATGGCAGCATGAATAAAAATTGTACTAATTTGGTGCCGCCAGATAACGCAAAAATCCGTATTTCCGAGTATGGATTTAAGGAAGAACTGCTTAACATCTTGACTCATGGGGCTGGTGCTTTATTGAGCATAATAGGTCTTGTGGCTCTTTGCCAACAAGCTAATTCTAAAGGTACATCTTTGCATCTAGTGAGCTATATAATTTTTGGAAGCACTCTAATCGGTCTCTATCTCGCATCGACTCTCTATCATTCCTTTTCTAATACAAAGTTTAACCAGCTTTTTAAAAGAATTGATCACCTGTCTATATATTTCCTAATTGCTGGAACCTATTCTCCGTTGATGCTAGTAGGAATTGAAGATTCTGTTGGATTGATAATGATAACGGTGATTTGGGGATTGGTTATTGTAAGTTGTATTTTTAGATGTAGTAAAAATAAAATTTTGCAAAGGATAGCTTTTATAAACTATTTGCTAATGGGCTGGTTAGTATTGATAGTACTAGATAAATTATTTGTCAGCCTTTCAGCAAGAAGTATGTATTTATTAATTGCCGGGGGGTTATTCTATACCGTAGGAGTGATATTCTATCTTTGGGAGAAATTACCCTTTAACCACTCAATTTGGCACCTTTTTGTCCTGGGAGGCAGCACATCTCACTATTTTTCAATTTATTCCTTGCTTGCTTTTGAAGTTTAAATTGATTTAGTCTACCTAGCCATTTAGCAGCTCAACATTACCACCAAATGCAGTTGTGTTGACAGTTGTTGTGCGCTCAGTCATAAATCTAAGTAGATAATGAGGTCCTCCAGCTTTAAAACCAGTTCCAGACTTATTTTGCCCACCAAACGGTTGGGACTCTACTTTTGCTCCAACGATTGAACGATTAGCATATATATTGCCTACTTTCATTCTAGCTCTGATATATTCAATTTTTTCTTCAACCCGTGAATGAATACCAAAAGTTAAGCCGAAACCGCAATTATTTATTTCATCAATGACCAGGTCTAAATTCTTTGACTTAAATTTGGTGATGTGAAGTATTGGGCCAAATTTTTCATCAGAAATATCGTTAATTGATTTTACTTCAATGATATGCGGGTAAAAATAACAACCATCCTTTATAGCCCCATCCTGTGGGTGAGCAAATATTTTAAAATCTTTAGTACTCATATCTTGGATATGCTGTTCCAGAGCGTCTTGAGCCTTCTTATCAATCACGGGGCCAATATCCATACTAAAATCAGCAGTATCGCCAATTTTTAGCAATTCAGTTGCCCCCTTGATCATCTCAAGCAAATCATCATAGATTTCTTCCTGCACATACAACATTCTAAGAGCCGAACATCTTTGGCCAGCAGAGTAAAAAGATGATGTAAGCACGTCATCTGTAACTTGTTCAAGAAGAGCAGAACTATCAACAATCATTGCGTTTTGTCCGCCTGTTTCAGCAATGAGGGGAACTATACCATTGCGCCTGGTTGCAAGAACAGAGTTGATTGATTGAGCTGCAGAACATGATCCAGTAAAAACAACTCCTGCAATTCTCTCATCAGCCACAACAATTTTGCTTATGTTAGATGAGGGGGTGATCACAAGTTGCAATACAGATTTTGGTACGCCAGCTCTGTGCATAAGCAAAGTAGCAAAATTAGCAATAACAGGTGTTTGCGTAGACGGCTTTGCAAGTACTGTATTACCAGAAACAAGTGCAGCCACAATTTGACCAACAAAAATTGCAAATGGAAAGTTCCATGGACTGATGCATAAAAATACACCGCGTCCATGCAGGCTTAGGGTGTTGCGCTCACCAGTAGTGCCTGGCAGCCTTCTCTCCGCCATAATGATTCGTGCTTCATTAGCATAATAGCGACAAAAGTCGATAGCTTCGATGACTTCATTTATTGCATCATGAATCGATTTACCAGCTTCTTTTATCAATATTGCATATAGTTCGAACTTATTCTCTTCAAAGGCTTGGGCAATTTTTTCTAAAATACAGGCTCTTTTGTCGACTGGAAGTCTGCTCCAGTCCTCGAATTCTCTGCTGGCAGAATGAAGAGCAGTTTGGATCTCTCCTTCAACAGCATTTGAGATTGATGAAAATTTCTGGGCGCTTTTTGCTGGACAAAAACCATCATTACTATGCTTATCGCTAATTATTTCTTTACCATCTATAATCGAACCTATGTTATGTACTTTATCAAAATAGCTTGTTACTTTCTCTTGTATGTAATCATAGTTACTTTTGTAACCTAAATCATATCCCATAGCATTCTTCCTGGTTGGATATATTTTTTCTGGCAAAACAATCTTATTGTCATGGTCTAACATACCTAATACCTTATCACTTAAGTCATATACAATTTCATTAATTGGAATTTCAGTAGAATTTACTTTACTCACAAAATTTGCTGATGCACCATTTTCTAGCATCCTACGCATAAGATAAGCAAGTAAATCTTGAGTAGTTCCAACTGGTGAATAAATTCTAACATTTCTATGATTTTGCAGTTCTTTATGAAGAGCATTACCCATACCATAGAGTTTCTGGAACTCAAATTTCTTATCACCATTTTTATCTTTGGCAAGCTCAATTATAGTTGCAGCTGTAACTGCATTATGCGTTGCAAATTGAGGATAAATAAACTCAGTATTTTCTAAAATTTTTCGTGCGCAAGCTATGTAGCTCAGATCGGTATAATCCTTTACTGTAAACACCGGATAATGTTTGAGGCCAAGCTCTTGAGCGCGTTTAATTTCCGAATCCCAATATGCACCTTTTACTAATCTTATTGGAATTTTTCTCCCCATATCTTTAGCAAGATCAATAATATATTGCAGGGCGCGCATGCTATTTGTTTTATAGGCCTGCACTACGAAACCTATACCATTAAATTCTTTAAATGATGTGTGTTTGATCAACTTTGTTAGGAATAATAAATATGCATCTGTTCTAAAAGCTTCTTCTGCATCAAAAGTTATTGTTAAATTATGATCTCTCATTTTTTCAACTAATGAAACTACTTTTGGCAGAAGAACCTTCTCCAGCTCCTGCATTTTTGCTAATTCAAACCGGGGATGCAGTGCAGTTAATTTTACTGAAATATTTGGTCTATCTTCAATTTCTTCGCTAGTATTAGGAAAATCTTTAGCTATAAGTTTAATCGCATCTTCATATTGCTGATAATAAGTCGCAGCTTGCTTGTGAGTTCTAGCTGATTCACCAAGTAAATCAAAAGCAAATTTATTTTGGGGAAAAGCAGTTTTTCTTATCAAAGCTTCATGCATATCATTTGCAAAAACAAATTCTTTGCTTAAAGCAAGAATGGTTGCTTTTAATATTTTGACAAAAATTGGTTGGCCAACCCTCTCCAGAAGCTTTGAAATGGTGTTCTTAGACTTAACAATGTCAGTAAATTTTCCAGAAAAATATAGGCCAAACGAGGCTATAATAGTTTTAATGGATTTACTTCCTTTAAATAAGGACGCTTCCCAATTTTTGTTTGATAGTTTGTCGGTAATGAGTTCTGCGCTTACTTTGGAATCTGGAATCCTAAGTAATCCCTCAGCAAGGCTTAGTACCGCAATACCTTCTTCATTAGAAAGGTTATAGCGCTGAAGAAATTCCTCCATTGAAAAACCACGGGCGGCTCTTATTTTTGTAACAAATTTTTTGCCCATAGCAAGAACATTTTGTTGTTCAGCTTCACGCAGTTTAGCCATTGGCAGTAGCTCTTTTACCAGTTCATTTTCACTACTGTCCTGTCTTCGAAAGATTGCTGGAGTCATTAAATTTGTATGTTAATATTAGAGAGTTATAAGGTGACCTGTTTCTTCGCTAATTCGGACTTTATAGTCTTTTAGCGATCTATCTTTATAAAAATATAAGGCTATCAACCCCAAGATAGAAGCACCAATTATATAGTACACACTAGATGTTATAGTTCCTGTATTTTGTACCAAGGACTCAATAACATATGGTGCTGTTCCACCAAATATACTCGTAGCAGTATTATATGAAACTGATAAAGCTGTATTCCTTATGGAAGTTGGATAAAACTCAGCTTGTAATGCAGGTTCAGGACCGATATAAGTTGCAGCCATAATAGCAATAACAATTTGTGCAAATGCTACGGCAACAAATCCGGAATTCTCAATTACATCTAGTAAGAATGGAGTGGCTGTGATGATAAACACCAAGTTAAAGACAAATATTTTTCTTCTACCTATTTTATCTGATAACCAACCAGCAAACAGAGTGATAAAGATCATTATTACATAACAAAAATTAGCCAAGTGACTTACATCAGTCTCAGCAAATCCACGATTTAATTTTAAATAGGAAATTAGATATATAGCTTCTAAATAGAAGATTATAGACCCGGTAGCGTTGATAAAAATAGAAACAATCATATCAAACCAATATTTTTTAAAAGCAATCCTCAGAGGTGATTTTGTGATTTCGCCCCGATACTGTGCTTCAATAAATAATGGTGTTTCTAGGGTGTTTTTCTTAATATAAACACCAACAAAGTAAATAATTATTCCTACAATAAAAGGTAATCTCCATGCCCAGTTGTCAAATTGTTCTGGGGTAAAAGTAGTTTTTACAATAAATGATACGAGTGAACCAAGTAAAATTCCTACACAAATGCTGGCCATGGAAATACTGCCAAAAAAGCCTCTCTCCTCTTTATTTGTATGTTCAATGATAAAAGACACTGATCCCGTTAGTGCGCCTCCCATTGAAAGTCCTTGTAACATACGCACAACAATCATCAAGCCCGTTGAAATTATTCCCCAGGTTTCGTAAGTTGGTAAAAAACCTATAGCGGCAGTTGGTATTGCCATACACATTATCGATGAACTTAAAGCAATTTTTCGACCAAATTTATCGCCAACAATACCAAAAAAGATACCACCAAGAGGCCTCATTAAATAACCAATTGCAAATACTAAAAATGCATGAAGTAATGCTGTGTTCGGATCATTCTCTGGAAAAAATTTGGCGCCAATAATTGGTGCAAAATGCCCAAATAGAGCATAGTCGTACCATTCAAAAGTGTTGGCTACCCCGCTGGTAAATACTAACTTCTTTTTATTCATTACCAACTACCATTTTTTTATATTGTATACTATTTCAATTCTATTGATATTAAGAGTATGAATTTATTTTTTATCTGCCCTCTTTTCTATCTCTTTCTTCTCTGAATAAATAATAAACAAGGTTGAAGGTATAACCACTAACGAGCCAAGTATGGTAGCGTCTTTAGGTATTTCGTGGAATACAATATAAGCAATTATAGCAGAAACCACGAGCTCGAAATAACGATATGGCGCGAGAGCGGTGGCATCTGCAAGAGAAAAGGCTTTTAATAAGAAGAATAATATTAAGCTACCGCCAGCTCCTAAAATAAACAACAAAACTAATTCTTCTAATGTTGGTATTAGCCAATATTGTAATGCAAATGGCAAAGCTAGAGTCGCAGTAACAATAGCAGAATAAAAGAGCATACTAATCATACTCTCTTTAACAACAAATTTTTTGTTAATAATATCAAGACCCGCAAATAGGACTGCTGCTCCCACAAACACTAGTATTTGAGGATTAAAATCAGAGGCGTTTATGTCAAGGGTAATTATTAGCCCAATAAATGCCACTATTGTTACAAGCCATCTTTGCCAAATAATATTCTCGCTCAGAAAGAATACTCCTAGTACCAGAACAAAAATTGGAATAGTAAACGTGATGACTGTACCAGTAGTAACCGGGGCGATTGTCAGGCCATAAGTCCACCCAGCCATTCCTAAAAATAAGAATAATCCTCTAAAAAAATGTACCATTGGTCGCGAAGTTTTTAGAGTTGATACTCCATAATACATTACGAAGGGCAAAAGGATTATAGTACCAAACATAAACCTAAAAAAAGTAATCTCATAACTGTGAAGACGCATACCAATGTATTTGGAAATCACATCGTTAATAGAACTGCTTACCAAGCTTAGAATAAACCAACTAACCCCAATAAAATAAGAACGTAGTCTAGTATCCATTTCAAACCCCATTGTATTTAAAAGACGTATATATAGCATTAACTTAAGTTATATAGGCTTAATATTTTAAAAAGTTGGAAGCAGAATATAACAAAACAGAGAATCAGTGCAAGGAGTTTTTCAAAAAATGATGTTGCATTAATCACACCTATTGATTTCATAGAGGTGCTCAGTTGCCCAAAGCGTCTTTTCATGATAGATACTTCTAGCTGTTTCAGTATAGAATGATAGCTTGGATTATAACAAAAATTTTAAATTTGTTTGGATTATGAAAATAGTAAGAATTATATCTGTCCTTGTTTTTTCATCCTTTGTAGCATCAGCGAATATAGCTTTTGCAGCTCATGATGATTATTATGCTAATTACTACGAAGATGAGGGTGATCTTCTGTTTAAAATTCGAGGCTTTTATCTGAACACCTCGTCAAAACCCAAAAAATTTCCAGCCTCTGTTGCAACAAAAGAGAAGCCTGGGGCTTTAGTTCAGTTAGGATATGGGGTTGATACGGCCACTACCTATTTCTTTACTGATAACATTGCAGCTGAACTATCCTTAGGGATAGGGATGATGAAAGTTAAAAATTCAGCTTTAAGCAAAGCCGCATCTCTCGGTGATGGCACAGGGGTTGCTGGTAAAAACAACCAAATCATTATTGTCCCTGCTGCAGGAACCATTCAATATCACGTGGCACCTTTTGGGGCAATAAGGCCTTACGTTGGTGGCGGAATTCATGGCACGTACATGTATACACGCTCAAAGGCTATTAAGGTCTCAACTGGTTATGGTCCAGTAGCACAAATAGGCGTTGATTTCATATCAAAGGACGATACGCTATTCACCGTTGATATCAGAAAATATTTTTTAACATCAAATGTTACATTTAAGAAGGGCTTTTTAGGGCCAAATAACCCTGCTGTAACTGATATTCGCTCAAAAGTGGATTGGAGTCCTCTAGTTATTTCTGCTGGGTTTGGATTTAGGTTCTAATCTAAATTGTTATGACCGAGGAGATTCTAGAGCCAGGCTCGACAAAAAGTCGTACTGAATTTTCAGTACGACTTTTGATTCTTGATAACTGGTTGCCAAGCAGAGGCTAGTCTAAAGAGTTTTGTCCCATAATTCCACTGCTTTTACTAACAATTAAAATCTTTGGTCGCATTCTTGCAGCGGCAAAAACTTTATGGCACCAGGGTTAAAATACATGGTGTGTCCTTAATAGAAAATAACCACTAGGTGTCTGCTCTGCTTCTTGAACCAGGGGCATTAATAGATACCCCACAATTAATTGAATATTTGATAGTAATAGTCCTTGGTTGGATTCGTTGATTTGCTGCCTTAGTTTTTTCTAAAGATCACTGTACTTTTTCTAACTTTTCTAAAATTTTATAAAAATTCATAGAGCACTATGGAATTAATAGTTTTCAACTACGTGTTTTTTGACCCACATTCTGCTTAGAGGACTCTAAGAGTTTATCAGTGTTAGATTTCGGTTTTTTAGAGCTTAATATATCGCCAACAACATTCTTTCTTTTTTTAGAGCTATTGAGATCAATATTTTCTTTTTTTCTTGGTTGAGGCTTAGTCTTTGACTGAGGCTTATCTGTCTGTATTTTGTTAAGAAGTCCATCGAAATCTGAAGTCTTGAACTTATAAGCAACAACGCTTTCAGCTTTAGACTGGCCTTTTTTCTGCTTTACATCTACTTTAAGTAAATCAATAAAATCTTTCTTGATTACCGAAGGAGTTGAGGGATCATTCAGCATATCAATCATTTTATTCATCGTTGCTGTTCCGCTAGTTAATTTGCCGTCAGAACGAGAAGTTGCAGCGGTTGCTACAAACCCAGATAATATTTCTGTTTTGTTCTTTCCTGTCCAAGATTCCGGTTTACAAAATGATAACAAATCATTTGATTTTTTTTCTTTTCCCCCTAGGATTTTGTCTTTCCACTTTGAAAAAATTCCCTGGCTTTGAGTTTCTTCAAAAACCTTAAGCATAAACTCTTTTCTATCCAGATTTTTATCAGGGTTAGCTCCAATACCATGATTCTCAAAGTGCCTAGCTGTTTGAATAGAGCCTTTAATATGGAGATACTCAGCCTTGGTTTGTGCTTCTGCGAATGATAACGTACCAACATCCTTAGTATCAAGTATCACGGCATTCAAAGCATTCTTGCGCAAGCCTTCATAGGTTTTATTTGATTCTTTTGAATATTCAAAAATTCCACCAACTTTTGCGAGGAACTTAAAAACAACGTCCATAAGGAATTTCACAATCATATTAGGATTAGAAATTTTTTCCAGTGCACTATAAACAGCTATATGAGCTTCACTATCTCTACTGTCTGATCCAAAGGCCAGAGCAAGTGTTCTCTCTTTCTTCTTGGCTTTCTCTATTTGTTCCTTGGAACCAGTAATATCCTCAACACCATTTGGTGGCTCTTGTCCTTTAAAGTATTTTTGTGGAAGGTGCGCCACGAAGCGTAAATAAACTAGTTGTTGAAAGAACAACCTTAGAAGTGATGACCTAACACACTAAGTACCGAGTCTTGAGCTAATCGTAGTAATATTATTAGTTAAGCGTAGACAGGGATATTATAGGCCGTAAACC
>CAMCMD010000009.1 GCA_945875975.1 Rickettsia typhi | reverse complement strand
GATCGCCAAAGATAATCCATAAAAACTTTCTCTTTGGCGGTCAAAATGAAATAGCTTCAATAACACTTGTTATGAAGCTTCTTTTATTTAACTATTCAAAAGGGAGTTATTATGACCATCAAAAAAGCAATTATTCTATTATATCCACCCTATGATCACAATATTATTGAGCTAGATAAATCTTTGACTACTTACTGCCAAGATAATAATTTGGCAATAATCAAAACTATCTATGCTGAAGATACATTTGACTCTGAAGCATTGCGTCAACTGATCCAATCTGCAAACAGGCAAAGTAAACCGGTTACCGTCATCATTGACAGAAACTGTTATACTTCGTTTCTTCATATATGCACCTGGTGCGTACTCGGTACCTTATCGACAGCAAAGCTGATAGATGAGCTGCTAGTCTATCAAAGAATTGAGCAGCAAGAGATCGATTGCCCAAAAACAAAGTTCGATGTTTTTAAGAAATGTGAATTCGACTTTTTGAACATCAGCTCATTTTACTTTGAGCGGGCTATGTCTCTTATCGAGGAACAACGTATTAGAAAAAAAACATATTAAAAATGATAATTAAAGCGAGAAAATCATATGTTAGATAAAACAGCAAAAGCAACTAAAGCTATTATTTTAGCACGAGTTTCAACAAAGGAACAAGAAGAAGGCCACTCAATTGATGCACAAAAACATCGATTAATGGAATATTGCCAGCGTAGTAATCTAGAAGTAATTAAGACTTTTTCCATTATCGAGTCCTCAAGCCGAGGTGATCGTAAACTTTTTATGGAGATGATTAAATTTGCTAAAACTCAGCGAGAAACCATTGCAGTTGTTGCTGATAAAGTTGATCGTACCCAAAGAAGAATCTCTGAAATTCCATTATTGGAAGAACCAGTGAAAGCAGGAAAAATAGAGCTGCATTTTAGAACTGAAGGTTATGTAATACACAAAGATTCTCAATCTCACTCAAGACTAATGTGGGGAATAAATGTATTAATGGCCTAGTCTTATGTTGATAACTTAAGTGATAATGTCAAAAGAAGTCTTGATCATAAATTACGCAATGGTGAGTGGATTGGTCCAGCTCCTATTGGTTATCTTAACGATAAAGATGAAAAGGGTAATAGTATAGTTATTATTGATCACTTACGTGCTCCGATGATAAAAAAAATCTTTGAAGAATATGCCACAGGAGCATATACTCTTAGCTGTATGACAAGAAAAGCTAAAGAATGGGGATTACGTAGCAAGAAAAATTGTTACTTAGGTAAATCTGTAATGTATAGCTTAATACAAAACCCTTTTTATTATGGTGAAATGCAGGTAAAAGGAGAGATGTGGCCTCATTGTTATAAACCTATTATTTCAAAGGAGATTTTTATGGCTTGCAAAGATGTACGTTTAGGTTGGAATAAAAAGCCTTTTAAATATAGTGGTAAGGATTTTGTCTTTAGAGGCTTAATCACTTGCGCTATAACTGGCAGAGTGATAACAGCTGAAACTAAGAAGAAAACATATTCAAATGGTAAAGTTGATGAATGGACTTATCTAGCTACCTGGGATCCAAAGAATCCTAATAAAAAACTATATGTAAGGGAAGATAAGATCCTAAAACAAGTTGAAGATATTTTTGCTACAATAGGCATTGAAGACCAAGAAATATTAAAAGATACACTTGCCCACCTAAAAAACACTAATGAGGCTAAAAAGTCTTGCCATATTCAAGAAACAGCTGCATTAAAGAAAGAACATACTGAGATTGAAAATAAACTCAGTGCATTGGTGGATTTACGACTAGCAGGGGAGCTCACTAAAGAAGAATTCCAAACTAAAAAACAAAGATTAAAAGATCGTCAGTATGAAATTAGTAGATTATTACATGCTTACGATGAAGCAGATGATCAATTCATCAACACCACTGAAATGCTGATAAACTTTGCCTCTGAAGCCTTGGAGACCTTCAAAGGTTCTGAAATGTCAAAAAAACGTGAAATGTTGAATTTCGTATTTCAGAACCTCAAACTAAAAGGCCACAAGCTAGAGTTTACCTTGCGTTTCCCGTTTGACATATTCAAAAAAACTACCACTCGTACGGAATGGCTCCTCGGGCCGGATTCGAACCAGCGACCAAACGGTTAACAGCCGTTTGCTCTACCACTGAGCTACCGAGGAATAAAAAATACCAAAACACTTATAACAAAACTTCTTTCTTGGGTCTAGAGTTTTTTTTAATAAAGTTAAAACGGATACTATGAAACATTTAGTAATAATAATTTCGTTGCCTATATATACAAGCTTTGAGTAGGATGCTAATTTAGTTAGTAAATAAAAATTAATATTGCTTAACATGCAAACTACAATCCAAAATCCTATTAGCTGCTATGGTATAGGAGTTCACTCTGGAAAGAAAACGCAGGTTACTCTCAGACCAGCCAAGCCAGATACTGGCGTAGTATTTGTACGGACAGACGTTACAGCTTGCGATAATAAAATACAAGCATCTTATTATAATGTGTTTGACACAACACTTTCCACCTCAATCAGAAACGATGCTGGAACGCAAGTTTTCACTATTGAGCACTTGATGGCAGCAATTTGGGGCTGCTCTGTTAGCAATATCATTATTGAAATTGATGGTCCAGAAGTACCAATTATGGACGGAAGCAGCAAGCCCTTCGTTTTTATGATAGAATGCGCAGGTAGAAAGCAACAAAATGCTGCTATGCGGTATCTAAAACTAATCAAAGAAGTTCGAGTTACTGACGGTGGTGGCTCAGAAATTATTGCACGCCCTTCTATAGAAGCTTATATTGATTTAACTATCGATTTTGCAAGCCCCGTAATCGGCAAACAGCAACATGTTTTTTCATCAAATGTAAGCTTCAAGGATGAGATAGCCGATTCAAGGACTTTTGGCTTTGTACACGAACTAGATTACCTTCAAAGCAAAGGACTAGCAAAAGGAGCATCTCTTGATAATGCGATCGGAATTGATAAAGACGTCATATTGAATCATGAGGGGCTAAGGCACAAGAATGAATTTGTTCGCCATAAACTCCTAGATTTACTTGGCGACTTATTTTCTGGTGGTGGCAGCTTTATTGGTGAATTGCATGGGTACAAAACAAGCCATACAATTAACAATCAGTTTTTACGCAAAGTTTTTAGTGATCCAACTTCTTATAAATGGGTAGACTCTTCTGGTAATTGACATCCATTACAAAATTAACACCCTCTTTAACAAATCTAATTCTATAGCTTTTTTTTGGTAAAGCTCTACTCTTTATTTAGTGATATGATCAATAGATAAATTTGAACCTATGTAGGACTCCAATTATGTCTAAAAGTAACTTTGAAATATTAAATGACAATAGAGAAAAAACTTTAGCTTTCGCTAAGGGAGTTGATGGTACACCACCAGCTGTAATCGATATTAGAGCAAGAAGAAACGAAGCTCAGAAACTTTTTATAGACGGAGACCTATCCGGAGCAATAAAAAAACTTGATCAAATTAAAGATAATAGACTAGGTATAGTTTGGCATGAAAGCCAAGATTTAGGAAATGGAACGTCTTCCCTTGTGAGAGATGCCCGAAAAGTTACTACCGATGAGACCTTACTAAAGCTAGACGCTCCTGAAAAATATGCAATGCAGCTCTTGAACCAAACAAGAGGAGCCTCGGATTTAATTGATAAGTCTGACCTCTCTCCGCAAGCAAAGGAGGTAGCGAAAAAAAATTAATGCACATAGCTACAGACGCTATGGTAAATATGGATAACCTGGGTAGTAAAACCGTAAAAAATTATAACACACAAATGCTTCATGTTCTAGAAAGCAGTGGTATTGCCGATCCAGAAAAGAAATTAAAGTTTGCCAGTGAAATTGCTAATTTTAAAGATGATCATCAACATATTGTAACATTAACTACTGCTTTAGACAAAAACTCAAAACCCCACACGGTCTATGAAGCTGAAATTATGCTTAACGGTTTAACAGATAAACAGATAAATCAATATCAAGATATTGCTCGATCTACCCCTGGAAAACCTTGTGGAGTTGAGTGGTTTGACAAAATGGATAAATATAAGCAAGATTTACTAAGACCAGTTGCTTTAGATATATCCCTTGGGAACAAAGTGATACCTACTCAATTGCTAAGTGACGTCGTTGGCGTACGCAACGCATACCAAAAAGTTACGGCAATTTCTAGTGCAACCTTACCTGAGCCTAAGGTTTTATCTCAAACTCTACACTCTGGAACCCCAACAACTAAAGTCAAGACGGTAAGTAAGGAAGCAAGACAAGAAATTACTGATGAAAATTTAAGGCAATTGAAAACTTTTCTTCCTCCGGAGGGGAGAATGAATCTGAATATTCTAACGAGCAAAACACCTTTTAATGCTCGTGGAGAGAATTTTGTTGCTGATCAACTAAAGAAAGGTTGAGGGCGTTAGTGTTTCAGCTTCTCCCATCAACAGGTGGAGATTAATTGGCGGTGGAGGAAGAGATACCACGCAATTCGAACAAAACCTAGCTAGTGTCGGCAAAGGCATAGAAGGGCAAGAAGGATTAAAAAACGTTAGTAAATATCTACAAAAAGGTGGATCCAGATTTGGTAATTTTGTAGAAGCACTAAGCTTTGGGGCTTATGAAACTACTCAAACAAAAGCACGAAAAGAACTAAAAGCTCTTCAGTTATCAAAACCTGACCTTGCACAATCTTTAGATGCAGCAATTAGTGCACGAAGTTTAGTAGATTCCTCTACCATCCTAGCCAATTCTGAAAACGTAAATTTAGAACTTACTGCCAAAATGGCTATAGTTAAAAATTCCGTCAAAGCACCTGATGGAGCACTTCATGCTGTGGTTGGAGAAAAAATAGCAAAGGAATATCCAAATGATGTTAATTTTTGTAAAAGTGGTAAAGATAGGACGGGTTATGCACAGGCCAACGAGACTAGAGAGGTAGTAAGCACCTATCTTGACATCAATCCAAAATCTGAAATAGGTAAAAAGAATTTTCTCAGCCAACTGGCAGGCGGACACACACAGGAAATGGCTGGTGTACAAGGCGGGACAATTGGTTGTCATTCTATTAAGACCAATCCTGAATTTGGCCTTAACAAATCAGATAAATTTGCAAGTGGAATTATAGATCAACAATCTTCTCACTTTAACAGTTCGATCAAAACAGTAAAAAAACCTGAAAAAGTAATTGATGCATTTGAAAAATCTTTTGAGCAATCACAAGCTAGAGGCGTTGCTAAAAGCGGCAAGGACACGGAAGTAACAACCAGATCACAATCTCAATCAATGTCAGTACCACCTTTTGTCAAGCAGGAAGTAGCCAAAATAGCAGAGGTCATGCACAACCATCCGACAACAAGACCGAGATCACAGTCTGCACCACTTCCAGTAAAAAAAGATCCTCCTGGTCCAAGTATATAAAAAATCATGTCAATTACAGATTTTTCATAGCAAGACGCTTTGGGCCAGAAAAGAATCATAGAAATTCTCTTCCTGAACATATGTATAGTAAAGCGGATTGATAGGTTACTAATGCGACAAAGCCCTAAAAAAACACAATCCACATAACCCTAGTTTGATCTTGCAATAATTGGCTATAGTTGCTATTATCAATCGACAGATTTTAACAACTTAGAATTTTTATGGCTAAAGAAGAGTTAATTGAGTTTGATGGAGAAGTTTTAGAATTGCTTCCAAATGCACATTTTCGGGTAAAACTTGAAAACGGCCATCAATTTATTGCTCATACCTCCGGTAGAATGCGTAAAAATCGTATTCGTATTCTTGCTGGTGATAAAGTTCGTGTTGAAATGACTCCTTATGACCTGACTAATGGCAGAGTCATTCTTAGATACTAGACTCTTGTATGAATTTACCAATTATTTTGGCCTCAGCATCACCAGCTAGGCTTCAGTTGCTCCGCCAAATTGGAATAAAACCTGATTTTGTGATTCCTTCTAATATTGATGAATCAGAACGCCCTGGTGAGCTTCCAAGACTCCTGGCGCGCAGATTAAGTTTCGAAAAAGCAGCTTTTGTAGCTGCCACGATCGAGCAAGGAATTATTATTGGCGCAGATACTATACCGCTAGTTGGCAGACGTATTATGAGAAAGTCAGTGACCGCAGAAGACGTTAGGCTAAGCTTAAAGCTTTTATCACAAAGACGTCATAGTGTTTATACCGGGGTGTGTGTGATCAAAAAAACTCCTACTGAAACTCTAAAATTAATAAAAGTGGTAAAATCAATAGTCAAATTTAAATATCTATCAAACGCGGATATTGAGTATTTTTGTTCTACCAACGAAGGAATTGGTAAAGCTGGAGGTTGTACCCTTACTGGCTATGCTGAATCATTCGTTTCTTATCTTTCCGGTTCGTTCTCAAACATTATCGGGCTTCCTCTTTGCGAAACAGCTAATATGTTAAAATCAGTTGGCGTAAAAGCACAAAATTTATTATAGTTATATTTTCTTACATATCTAAATTTGCATTATGTAATTGATTTTACTTGGAAAACTTGCTATACAGAAACAGGTTTTCCATAAGCGGCCGTGGCGAAATGGTAGACGCGCAGCGTTGAGGTCGCTGTTCTGATAAGGAGTGGAAGTTCAAATCTTCTCGGCCGCACCATTTTTACTATACAAATCTCTGGTGTTAGCGCGCGGGCTCATTTTTGGCTTCGCTAATATGAACATTGATATAAGTTAAGAGAGAGTAATAATTTTTAGTGCTATTAAATATAAAATCACTAAATTCTTAAAAGAAAAATTTCTATAATTCTTATCCACAGACTGAGGAATTATGCAAGATGAGCTCAACACTATATCACCTGATCATCAAGATAAACTCGCCCAGCAGTTTGAGTATATTAATGATCTAGTCACTAACGATAATGTAGAAAAAGCAGCTCTGCTGCTTCTTGAACTACACTATGCGGATTTAGCAGACTTTTTAGATAACATTAATCGCAAATATTATCACATTATTTTCCCAGCCATTGCCAGCATGCTTAACTCAGAAGTACTTGTTTGGTTGAGCGATGGTAACAAACAGCCAGCAATTGAAGCTCTAGGCCTAGATGTAAGTGCTAGATTAATTGATGAACTGGATATTGAAGATTCTATTGAAGTGATAGAAGCTCTTGATACCGAATTAAAAGAATTATTGATTGCCAAACTTCAAAATGAGAAACGCCAACAAATCATAGAAGGGTTTCGGTATCCAGAAAATACTGCTGGCCGAGCTCTAGAGAAAGACTTTGTTTCACTAAGACAGCACTGGACTGCTGGCCAAGCTATTGATTATATTAGAAGAAGTAATATTAGTGCCGACTTTCATGCGGCAATAGTTGTTGATAGTAGATTCAAACCCGTGGGAACTATACTGCTATGCACGTTGTTAAAAACCTCTAGGAATGTTCCTCTAGTTGATTTGATGAACTATGAATTTATGGCAGCTGATACTAGCACTGACCTTGACGAATTAGCTTTTATATTTAAGCAATACGCCCTAACTATCGTTCCAGTAACAACAAAGCAGGGAAAACTTGTAGGCAGCATCTCAATCGACAACATGATTTATATCGTTGAAGAGCAAGCAGAAAGTGAGTTTCTGCACCTTGGAGGTGTTAATAACAGCGATATTTTCTATAACTTATACACCACAACCAAGAGCAGGTTTCCATGGTTATTCGTCAATCTTATTACAGCATGCCTTACTTCACTTGTAATTAATCAGTTCAGCGATACTATCGCCAAGTTAATCACATTAGCTACAATTATGCCTATCGTTGCCTCTATGGGCGGAAATGCTGGCACCCAGGTTATGACTGTAACTGTGCGAGCACTTGCAAATAGAGAAATTACTAGCGCCAGCACTAGAAGAGTAATCACAAAAGAAATTTATGTTTGCGCTCTGAATGGTTTGTTGCTGGCAGTTATTGGAATTGTTCTTACTTACTTATTATTTGCTGAAATAAAATTGAGTCTAGTTTTTGCTAGCGCAGTAGTAATAAATTTTACCATCGCTGGTTTTTTAGGTTCTTGTATTCCAATAATACTTAATCATTTTGATATCGATCCCGCCACGGCTTCAGGAGTTTTTCTAACTGCTTGTACTGATGCCATAGGTTTTTTTAGCTTCTTGGGACTAGCATATTTCTTCTTGGTTTAATTTTTCTCCGACTTTGATTAAGCACTAAAAACTTAGATTAATATACTCAGTATAATTATAATCATACAATGAAAATTGGAATATTAGCAAAAATGCCAAAGATAGTATCGCTTTGTATTTACTTAAGGCATGACATATCAAAGTCAATTTATTCTTAGATTTATTAACAGACGAGTAATTTACTAATTTTTGAGCTCTTTTCAAACTCCAGTTTTCTGATAGCTCTTTGTATGTCCACAAACTTTTCGATATTATCATAATAAACCTATTTTTTTATTTGGCATTACATCTAAATTTATGCTATACAATAAATGTACGGTTTTCAAGTAAAATCTTTTTTAGGAGTAAAATTATGAATCATGGCGGGCAAAGAGCTGGTGCTGGTAGGCCAAAAGGTCAAGGTAGGTATGGAACCTCAACAAAAGCAATTCGAGTTCCCGATTATTTAGTTGAAGATATACAAGATTACTCCTTGCATGGAGGGTATAAAATTCCTTTTTTTAGCTCGATGGTAGAAGCTGGATCCCCTTCAGTAGCAGAAGATCATATTGATGAAATGCTCGATATGAATAGCTTACTTATAAAAAATCCACAAACTACTTTCTGTGTCAAAGTAACTGGACTGTCCATGATCGATGCTGGGATTTATGAAGGAGATAAATTGCTTGTCGATAGCAGTATCACGCCAATTGAAGGAAAAATTGTTGTTGCTGCCCTTGATGGTATGCTAACTGTAAAACGCCTGGGTTATATCGACAAAAAGCCTTACTTACTTCCAGAAAATCCCAATTTTGATCCAATACCAATTTTAGAGAATTCAGAAGTGCATATTTGGGGAGTTGTAACTAATATCTTAAGAAGTTTGTGAGGAATTTATGTTATACGAAGTAGAAAACCTAGAAAAAGCCCGAAAATTTTTATCAACAGCTACAATAAAAATTGTGCTTACTAATCCCCAGGGAAGTACTAGATATTACGGCATGCGAGTAATTGACTATATTTTTAAAACTCTGCGACAAGAGTTTCCAGATAAAATAAGTGGAGTGATTGTTAATGCTTATGATGATTACTCAGCTTTTGTTAATGCCAGAAAATTGGGTTATAAGGAAATTCAATATTTCAATAGAGCTGCCTGATAGGTCGTTATAACATCAATTTCTTATTGCTTTTTTAATAAAATTTGACTACAACCTCTATAATACCAGTTTGGCCAGGTAGCAAAATGGTAATGCCGTGGACTGCAAATCCTCTATCGCCGGTTCGATTCCGGCTCTGGCCTCCACTTTTTTCCTACGCATATACTCATGTTTTAAGTTAATTCAGATGAATTACTAATGATGCAATATATCGAACAATTCTTAGAAATGGCTCTCGCCGAAAGGGGGATCGCTGAAAATACGCTCATAAGTTACAAACATGATCTGCTAGATTTTAGAGTTTTCTTACAAAAGTTAAAAATAAAAGAACTAGTAATTACTTCAAGCGAAGTTGAACAATACATAAAATTATTAAGTAATAATGGAATTTCACCTCGCTCAATCAATCGCAAAATATCCACATTAAAGAATTACTACAATTTTCTAATTAGTGAACATTATACTGAATATAATCCAGTGCTAATCGTAGATTTACCAAAATACCAAAATAAACTTCCCAGCATAATATCTGTAGAACAAATCAGAACTTTGCTTAATTTTCATAATAAAACTGAGTCAATAGAGGAGGTACGCCTCAGAGCCATGATGCATCTTATTTATGCAAGTGGCCTTAGAGTGAGCGAACTAGTATCACTGAAATTAATAGACATAGTAAGCGGTGGCGACACGTTACAAGTCAGGAAATCATTCGTTGTAAAAGGAAAAGGAGGAAAAGAAAGAATTGTTGTAATTAATGACAAAGCTAAATCTTCAATTGAAGATTATTTGAAAATAAGAGAAAAATTCTGCCTTGGCAAATCATTAAAAGCAAAAACTTTCTTCTTCTCGAGTAATTCTGGTTCTGGTCATATGACTAGGCAGAATTTTGCCCAACTTCTGAAAAAAGCAGCTGCTCTGTCTGGGTTAGATCCAACGGATATATCCCCACACATTCTCAGGCATAGCTTTGCCAGTCATTTGCTCGAAGGTGGAGCAGATTTACGAGTAATCCAAGAATTGCTTGGTCACTCTGATATAAGCACAACTCAGATATATACTCATGTTCAGACAAATCATTTGAAGAAGACCTTGAAAGAATTTCATCCTCTCGAACGTAAAGAAATATAGCTTGATTTGTAACAACAAATATATTTTCTAAAAATTAGGCAAATTAAAGGCAAAAAAATATCATGACACGCAAGCAATGGAGAGGATCTATACAGAAAAATAACTCCTAATCGTAAAGTGGTTATCCTGAACTTGATGGGTTTTACTATATATGTGGTACCTCTGGCCGGACTCGAACCGGCACACCCAAAGAGCAACAGATTTTGAATCTGTCGTGTCTACCATTCCACCACAGAGGCTTAACGACCAATTTTTACCCAATAATTTACATTATGTCAATTAATATCCAAGGTTTTTACGTCAAACTTATATGTGCTCTATTGAAGATAATTGCTGTTGTGGTGTCTCATAAAGTTCACCTTTATGCACGAAGCTTGATGTATTCCCCCTATAATGAACAGTTCCCCTATAAGTTAGGTGCAAGGCTTTAAGGTCAATAGATTAGGTAATATCTAATCTATTTCGTTATATATTGATAATGTATTTTTAAGCATGCGCTCCAGCGAAAAATTCGTTGCAACCATTTTGCGTGCATTAGAAGTAACTTTTTTTGCTTGATTTGAACCAATTATTGCTAGGCAATGTTCAATTTTTTTAGCTAAATCATCACTATCTCCAGCTTTAACATGAAAACCAGTCACTCCATCTTGGATAGTCTCACAAGCGCCACCAATATTTGTTGCTATAACCAATTTCTCCATAGACTGGGCTTCTATTATAGTTCTGCCAAACGCCTCTGGCTCAATAGAAGTAGAGAGTACTATATCTGCAATACCGTATAAACCAATCATATTTGGTTCATTACCAAATAACTGTACACGATTTTGTATCTTATATTCTTGGATTTTTTCTTGGATTTCACTTACAAAACCAGGGTGCTTGGCCAAATCACCAGCTATAATACAATAAAAATTCAGATGTTTAATTTTTTCTAGCGCATCTATTAAAACAAGATGCCCTTTCCACCTTGTCATTCTAGAAGGAAGTAGTAACACAGGCATGTTTGTTGGTATATTGTATTTTCCTCTGAACTTGTTCAGCAGTTCGTCAGAAAGTTTTTCCCGTGTAAATTCCTCATGATTTACACCACGGTAAATAACCTGAATTTTATCTTTATCTATTTTATAATTTTCAACAATGTGGTTTTTAACAAAGTTTGAGACAGCTATTACTTTAATCCCTTGGGTCATTACACTATTGTAGTGTTTTTTTATGCTATTTTTGAAATTATAAATGCCATGAAAAGTAGTAATAAGTTTCACACCTGTAGCCTTCGCAGCAAAATAACAGCTCCAAGCCGGAGCTCGTGATCTAGCATGGACAATATCTACCTTATAACTGCGCATAATATTGGCAATTTTACCAGCATTTCTCCAAATAGTAAGCGGGTTTTTACTTGCCACATTCATTTTTATATGAATAGAACCATCCTGTTCCAGTGAGTCGACAAGAGGACCACCGGCAGAAATCACAATTGAAATGTTACCTGATTCAATAATTTTTTTTGCTATTTCAAGAGTACCACGCTCCACTCCACCAGAAACTAGAGCAGGCACAACTTGCAAAATAGTTTTTTTGTGATATTTTTTTTCTATACCCATATAAGTAATATGATCCTAATATATCGATGAATTTTTTACATTTCAATAACGAGAAGATAATAGCTTATCATAACCATTTTGTTGCTAAAAAGGAAGCCCCTTATTTAATATTTCATCACGGACTTATGTCCAACATGAACGGAGATAAAACCTTATTTGTTGAAAACTATTGCAAAGAGAGGGGTTATAACTTCATTAGATACGATAATTATGGGCATGGAGCCTCATCTGGCAAATTCGTCGATCAAACTATCAGTAGTTGGCTTGAAGGATTGCTATTAGTTATTGATCAACTTACAACTGGGCCAGTAATCTTGGTTGGATCAAGCCTTGGAGCATGGATCTCTGTTTTAGCTGGAACGATTGCACCAAAAAGAATTGTTGGTATAATTACAATATCAGCAGCTTTTGACTTTACTGAAGAATTAATATGGAATGGCATTGACCTTGAGCAGAAAACCCAGCTACAGAAGAATGGTACTTGCGAAATTGGCGGAGCGAATCCTGGCTGTTCTCAAAAATACCCAATTAGCCTTAACTTAATTGAAGATGCAAGGCAACATTTGTTACTTAATCGCAATAACATAGATATTACCTGTCCAGTGCATTTGATTCATGGAATGCAGGATATTGATGTACCTTATACCATTTCAACACGCGGAGCAGAGAAAATTAAATCCAATAATGTAGTGATAAAATTAATTAAAGATGGCGCCCACAGCCTATCACGACCTTCTGATCTTCAACTTTTATGCAACTCAATAGAAGAAATCTGTCAGTATTAGACCTAAATAGAAACCCTTATTCCAATTAGCCCTTCATGGGTACGATACTTTATCTTTGGAGATAAACAATTGTTTTTAATAGCAACATCCTTCATGTGATAGTAACGATATCCCAAATCTAAATTTAATTTTTCTGTCACAGAATAACTAACACCTGACATCACTTGTATAGCCGGGCTATACCTAACATCATCACCACATTTGTTACGTTCTTCATACCTCACAAAGCCAGCTCCCAATCCTATAAAAGGTGTAAAATTGCTACTATTAGTATAATCATAATAAATATTAGCCATATAACTAAAGCTATGAACATAGCCAAATGCTTTTCCTAACGGGTTAACTTGTCCTTTAACAAAATTTCTAGCTGGAAAGTCACGAATAAGCACAAATTTATCAAAAACATGTTTTCTATAAGCTACTTCAGCTTCCGCTCTAAAATTTTCATTAACTCTGTAACCAGCCAAAACGCTAAAGGCGTAACCATTTTTTATTACATCTATACCTATAGGTTTCATAGTTCCATGCTCTGGTACTGGTTTATATGACGGATAATGACTGAAAGCACCGCTACCACCAATATAGAAATTAGATTGACTCATGTTTTCTGCTGTAGCTAGAAATGATAAAAAACTAAATAATACAATTAAATTTAAAAATAATGCTCGATTTATCATAATAATGTTACTTCTAATTAAATAATTACCTTTCAAAAAAGCTAACTATATTTAATCTATAGTTATATAAAGGTCAATAATTATTATTTACACTTACAAATAAAATTACAAAATCATAGAGACGTTGATAAATATTAATGATAAATTTATATAATGTTGGATAAGGTGAAGCTTACGTTTATATAAATATTAAAGCTGGCTCCCAAGCTATAGAAAACTAACTTGTAGCTTATATAAACTGGTTTTTTGGTAATTCGTGTTGATTAGCCTATAAGCAACTCAGGCAGATATAAAGAGATCTAAAGTGCTAAGCTCTTGATAAAACTCTGGATCAACATTGCCACCTGTAATAAGAATAAGTATAACCTTATTGCGCGGCTGGTGTTGAAGCCAAGAATACGCGGCTGCCATACTTATTGCAGCCGACGGCTCGCATGTTATTTTCATCATTTGAATTAACCATGCTGTCCAATAGCGAATTGATTCCTCTTCTACCAAATGAAATTCATCGAGATTTCTTAGGTATTTAAGAGTTCTTGAAGATACTGAAAGTGCCCGAAGTCCATCCGCAATAGTATCAGGAGAATGAGTAAAACGAAAGATCTCACTACTATTTAGAGATTGGTGAGCATCGTTGGCAACACTCGGCTCGACGCCATGTAACTGTGCCGTTGGCCTTAATAATTGTTTGGCTAAATAGCTACCAGCCAGCAACCCCCCTCCTCCACATGGACCAAAAATTGCATCTGTTTTTTCACCCATTTGGTTAAGCTCTAAAAGGGCTTCGTAACACATGGTACCAGCACCAGCAATTGTTTCATCGTCATCTGAAGGGTGCAGGTAATAAAAATCATTCTGCCCATCAGCTGCTGCTGCGTCTTCAGCTTCTTGTCTTGTAGCAACCTCAACAACATTAGCACCATAATATTTTGCTATCCGCTTTTTTATTGGCGAAACATTTTCTGGCAGATAAACCCTTGCTTCGATTCCAAATAATTTAGCCGCATATGACATTGCAAGAGCATGATTCCCCGTACTATAAGCAACAATTTTTTTAGGCATTTTTCCTTTTTCCCTAAGCACCAATAGGTGATTCAACACACCACGAATTTTGAATGCGCCAGTTTTTTGTACCGCATCCATTTTAAAATAAATTTTACTGCTTAGCATTTCATTCAATAAACTTGAATGCAATAATGGAGTTTTATGAATATATGGCTTAATTCTGGTATAGGCTTTTTCAATATCTGGTATGGTTTCAGCTAAATTGTTCATATTGTTATAAAAATCTGGTATTTCTACAGAATACTAAAAGCTACTCAAATATAGTATAAGTAGTGGTTGTAAAAAACCTATATACAATAGATAATCGACAAGCAACAAGATACAAAATACAAAATACTAATCAATTTACTAATATCTCTTGAAAACATTAGACTAAGACATTATATAGCCAATTAATGACATAATACAGAAAAATTTATAATAGGTTTGCATAAGTGATAGCACTCGAAAAAAAGACTCTCCCGCTGTTAGTACTTCGTGATGTAATAATATTTCCAGGAACTATTGCTCCTATCTTTATTGGGAGAGAAAAATCACTTAACGCCCTACTTGCTGCAAAAAGAATTGATGATGGTCAACATATACTTTTAACAACACAAAAAAAACAAGATATAGAAGAACCGGGTTCGCATGATCTATTCCGAATAGGAGTGCTAGCTAAAATTATTCAAACGGTAAAATTACCAAATAATAATGCCAAAATACTTATAGAAGCAATCAATAGGGTCAAGCTTACAAACATCACGGGTGATGATATGTTCGTCTCTGAATATAACATTGTCTCAGATAAAGAAGTAACTGACCTATATATCCTCAATGACTCAACTATATCAGTTATTGAGTCTTTTAAGGAATATGCAAGGACAAATAAAAAGATTAATTTGGAAATATTAAATATCCTCTCCGAACAAAGAAATCCAAGTTATATCACCAATATTATAGCCTCGCACCTAACATCAAGAATTGATGTTAAACAATCTATCCTCGAGCAAACAGACATTCAAAAACGCGCTGAACTATTACTCGAGATCCTTACATCTGAGAATGCTCAGATGGATACGGAACAGATAGTGCAACAAAGGGTAAAGAAACAAATTGAGAAAACTCAAAGGGATTTTTACCTAAACGAACAAATGAAAGCCATCCAACAAGAAATGGACGGTAGTTCTGATAAGTCTGATTTTTTTGATTTAGAGAAAAAAATAAAAAAATTGAAGCTTTCCACTGAAGCAAGAGAAAAAGCAACAGCTGAACTCAAAAAGCTTAAGATGATGAATCAACTTTCAGCAGAATCTTCTGTTGTTCGCAACTACCTCGACACGATGCTTTCATTGCCATGGGGCAAAAGAGATAAAAGCACTATTAGAATTAACAAAACCGAAGAAATTCTTGATCGTGACCATTATGGACTAAAAAAAGTCAAAGAACGGATCGTAGAATATCTTTCTGTTCTAAAGAGATCGCGCAAAATAAGAGGTCCTATTTTATGCCTGATTGGCCCTCCAGGCGTCGGAAAAACCTCACTGGTAAAATCTATTGCTGAAGCAATGGATAGAAAATATACCAAATTCGCCTTAGGGGGAGTCAGGGACGAGGCGGAAATTAGAGGTCATAGAAAAACTTATCTAGGCTCCATGCCAGGGAAAATCATTACCTTGCTAAAAAAATCAAAGGTTGATAATCCCGTCATGTTGCTCGATGAAATAGACAAAATGAGCGCTGATTTTAGAGGCGATCCAGCATCAGCATTACTTGAAGTACTTGACCCAGAACAAAATTCACACTTTGTTGATCATTATTTAGAGGTTGAATACGATCTATCTAATATTATATTCATTGCAACAGCAAACTCATACGACTTACCACGCGCCCTACTTGACCGTATGGAAATAATTAATATTGCCGGTTATATTGAAGAAGAAAAACTAGAAATAGCAAAAAATCACCTAGTGACTAAACAACTAAAGATGCATGGAATGAAACCTCACGAGCTGGTTATACCAGACGACACCCTTTTGGAATTGATTAGATATTATACCAAAGAATCTGGCGTTAGATCTCTTGAGCGCGAGATTGGTGCGATTGCTAGAAAAGTATTAACAAGGATTCTTAAAAACAAAGATCTCAACACTGTAACGGTAACCCCAAAAGATCTAGAAGAATATCTAGGGGTAAAAAAATATCGCTTTGGTTTAGCGGAAAAGGAAGATCAAATCGGCACTACTACTGGTCTCGCTTACACTGAGGTTGGAGGCGATTTATTAAGTATTGAAGCAGCCTGCTTTAAAGGCAAAGGAGGCATTAAGTCAACTGGCAAACTTGGCGAAGTAATGAAGGAATCAGCTGAAGCGGCTTATAGCTGTTTTCTTTCAAAAGCTAAAGACCTAGGATTAAAAGAAAGTGAGTATAAAGAATTTGATATACATCTTCATGTACCTGAAGGGGCGACTCCGAAAGACGGACCTTCCGCAGGTATTGCAATCTATACAACCTTAGTGTCTCTTATGACAAAAAACCCTGTTAACAGAAATGTAGCAATGACTGGAGAAATAACTTTGCGTGGTAAGGTACTACCTATAGGTGGTTTAAAAGAAAAACTTCTTGCCGCAGTCAGAGGCGGGATCAAAACAGTTCTTATTCCCGAGGAAAATGTCAAAGATTTAAAGGATATTCCAACCAATATTAAAGATAATATAGAAATTATTCCCGTTTCCAATATTGATCAGGTACTCGAACACGCTTTAGTGAAAAAAGTAAAAAAAATATAGTTGCTATTAATGGATATGTAGTAAATTAAGCTGAATCAAGTTATTTAAATTTACAATGCCATTTACACGAGGCACTCACTTGTACATGACCAGGGAGGAATAAAACTAGTTTTTTATTACAAATTTTTAGATTGATGTAATATTTGACGAAACTCTTGAACAACTTGCCTATAAAGCTTTAATTTGAACGGTATTACATCAGTTAGAAGCTCATCGAAATTTACCCACTTCCACTGATCAAATTCAGGATGCAGCGTTTTAACATTAATATCACTATCTTTACCAGTAAAACGGATTAAAAACCATTTTTGTTTTTGGCCACAATATTTACCCTCCCACAACCGTGGAATAAGAAAATCTGGAACACGATAACTATACCAATTTTTGCTTTCAGCAATTATATGCCCAGCACCACTGCCTATTTCTTCTTCCATCTCTCTCATAGCAGCGCTGCTTGGTGTCTCGCCAAGATCTATACCTCCTTGAGGCATTTGCCAGCCATTAGCTTTCGACTCTATTCTCTTGCCGACAAAGACCCTATCGTCTTTATCAATTATCATCATACCAACACCAGGGCGGAAAGGGAGATTCGATAATTCTTTACTGTCTAGCTTATTATTTAAATCTGTCTTCATGAATTATACTCCTTGAGTAATTCAGAAACAGGTACCAACTGAACCCCTTTTTTATTAAGCGTTGGAATCCAATCTCTAATCATTTCTATTGTTAAAGTAAAAGCTTGAGCATAACCAAGAGCAATACCATCATTTTTTGCAACTTTAATCAATTCCTCTAGTTGATTTCCAATTGAATCCTTATCAGTCTCTTTATCAATTATTATATTAGTGGGAATAACATTATTATGCGAAGAAATATGCCCCCTCTCCCCCCTTTCTAAGCCCTTGCCCAAGATAAATATCAAATTTTTGTTATCTACTTCATCAAAAATCATTTCAGATACATACGCATCGTCTGTGAACACTTCTTTATAACTAGAATAAACCCCTTCATAGTGAGCCTGGGAATTTAATATTGCATTCAATCGTGCTTCATTTTCCCCGGGTGCTAAATTATTCATCAACGCATATTTACCAGGATTATCCAATGGATTAATAATTTGAAGTGGCAGGTATAAGTATATCTCATGCCCATTATCCTGAGCTTTATTCAATAGCGGCTTTAAATTCTGAGTATATGGTAAAAACCCCAGAGCGCATTGTGTTGGTAAAGTAAGTGCAAGCTCAGTTGAGCGTATATTTAATCCTAAATCAGTAACTACAATTGAAATTTTTGGCTTCCCTGAATAAATTCTTTTTTTCTTAATTGAGACTTCTTTCTCCTCGTTCTTACTAGTCAATAATTCATCAGATTTAGTTGATATTTGATCTTTTTGCTCTATCAAACCATCCAACTTTAATCCATCTTCTATTGACCCAAGTTCTATATCAATTTCAATTGCTTCTTCAGAAATATCGGCTATTTGTTTTTGCAGATCTACATAATCAGTCTCTATCTTATCAGTAATAGATGATATATCTGCCAAAGAGTAAGTCTCGTATTGGCCAAGCTGTGTTGCTTTGGCAATCTGACTAGCTCGTGCAACCATAAACCAATACATAACTAAAGCAAGTAATATAGCTCCAAGAGCTATATTACCCCAGAAAAGGTATAGCTTTACTTTAGCCTTTAATTTTGAATCTTTAATCATTCTTTAGTTTTTTTATAGTTTATGCTCAAGCCACGAATCAAATCATATGCTCTTGCATACTGATAGTCTTCTTTATATTTATCTGACATAGGACGTTCTTTTATGTCGTCAGACTTTTTCTCCTCGGCCCTTTCTTCTGTATTATATTTCTTTAAATAACTTTTTACTGATGAACTAGTAAAAGATTTTTCTTTCTTCTCTTTTTCAGCGAATTCCACTTTAGCATTTTCTATGTACAAGTCTGGCTCAATGCCCTTACCATTTATTGACCGACCACTTGGTGTGAAATATTTAGCTGTAGTCAACTTCACTGCGGCCCTGTTACTTATCTGGGTAAATGTTTGCACTAGACCTTTACCAAACGAGGTAGTGCCCACAATGATTGCTCTCTTATGATCCTGCAAGGCCCCAGCCACAATCTCAGCAGCAGATGCTGTGCCAGAATTAATAAGAACTACTGTTGGAACATTAGGAGCTTTAGAAACAAATCTCCCAGCAGAAACTACGCTGTCATTTGTGCTATCTCTCCCTCGGATCGAAACGATTGTTCCATGGTCAATGAAATATTCACAAACCGCTACCGCTTGATCAAGAAGCCCGCCTGGATTACTCCGTACATCAAGAATAATACCTTTTAAGTTTTTCTTCTTTTTCTGGAGTTTTTTCTCAATCTCATCAACAGCTTTTTTAAGCTCAGTAGTAGTTTGATTATTGAATGCAACTATTCTTATATAACCTATACCACCATTCTCATCTTCTTCAATATCAAATTTAACTGGTTTTATTTTTACTATCTCACGCGTAAGTTCAATTTCTTTCGTAGTATGCTCTTCTTCTTTTACAACAAGAAGATTCAACTTGCTTCCAGGCTCACCTCTCATTTCTTTTACAGCCTTATTAAAACCAATATTGGAAACAAGTTGGCCATTTACGCCAATTATATAATCTCCTGCCCTAATGCCCGCCTTATGCGCAGGCAAATCATCAATGGGTGTAATAACTTTCACCGCTCCACTATCAAAAATGATCTCAACACCGATACCACCGAACTCACCGTCTGTTTGAGTTATGAAAAACTCTAGATCATCATCTGTAAAGTATCCGGAATATGGGTCAAGCGATCTGAGCATTCCATTTATAGCCTCATCTGTCATTTCTTGACGATTAGGCACTTGCATATAATCTTTCTCTATTCTTTGAAAAACATCCTGAAATTGCCTGAAATAATAGCTATCTGGGCGGTTATCAACTTTAACTTTTTTATCTTCTATAGCAAAAGATACAGTAGCGATTAATGTTAAAAAAACTGTAATAACAAATTTAAACATACAACTCAATCTCCTTATAATTTTTTGCAAGAGCTTGCTCTTGAATGAACTGAAATCTTTTTTCTGGCTTTTTACCCATTAAGTTATCCACTATTGTATCTATATTTTCAAAGTCATCTACACTTACTTTGTAAAGCATACGTGTTTTAGGATTCATTGTAGTCTCTTTGAGCTGCGGCGGAGTCATCTCGCCAAGACCTTTAAATCGACCTAACTCTACTTTTTTCCTATCTTTTGAAAGCTCTTTCATTAACTTTTCTTTTTGCTCATCATTAGCTGCATAAAATGTTTTAGTACCTTTTACTAAACGATACAAAGGTGGGCGCGCTAAATACAAGTGGCCATTCTCAATTAACTTACGCATACGCAAATAGAAAAAGGTCATCAATAACGCACAGATATGTGCACCATCAACATCAGCATCAGTCATAATTATCACTTTTTCATATCGTAAATCTTCTTCTTTATAATGACTCATAGAACCACAATTTAAAGCAATCTCTAAATCCTGAATCTCTTGATTAGCCAGTATTTTATGTATAGGAGCATTTGCCACATTTAATATCTTGCCCCGGAGGGGAAGAACAGCCTGAATAAGTCTATCACGCGCTTGCTTTGCTGAGCCTCCAGCAGAGTCTCCTTCCACTAAAAACAACTCGGTACCCTTAGCATTAGTACTACTACAGTCTGCGAGTTTACCAGGTAAGCGGAGTTTTTGCACGGCAGTTTTGCGGCTAACACTACGTTCATTTTTTCTACTTAAACGGTATTCTGCATTATTAATAAAATGCTGAATTAACTTGTCCGATGATTTTTTGTTACCACTGAGCCAATGATCGAAATGGTCCTTAAATACATTTTCAATGTGTTTAGCAATTCCATTTGAAACTAATTTTTCTTTTGTTTGGCCCTGAAACACTGGATCCTTAATAAAAACTGAGAGCATAAAGCACGCTGACTCAAGGATATCTTCGGGAGTTACTAACGATACTCTTTTATGCCCAACCATTTCACCATAAATTTTTATCCCTCTAAGCAATGCAGCTCTTACGCCTTGTTCATGCGTACCACCTAGCGGAGTTGGAATGGTATTACAATAGGATTTGATGAAGCTCTCTCTCTCATGCCAACCAACAGCCCATTCTACCTTGATATTCTCGGAAGTAATTTCAGCATTCCCTGAAAATATTTCTTCTCCAATAATTTGATTTTTATCGAGTTTAGAATCAACGTAATCTCTCAATCCTCCAGGAAAGTGAATCACCTCCGATAACGGAACCTCACTCGGTAAAATAAGCTCAGCGCAATAACTCCAGTGAATCTCTACACCCTTATACAAATAAGCTTTAGACTTAGCTAAATCATATATTTTTTTAGGTACTAGTTTTAAAGATTTACCAAAGATTTCTGAATCAGGAGTAAATGTAATTTTTGTACCCCTTAATTTCTTAGCAACATCTGATTTTTCAAGCTTTGTCAGCGGCAAACCACGAGAATATTTTTGTGTATATACTATTCCATCTCGATAGACCTCAATGTCTAAAGATGAAGAAAGAGCATTTACTACCGATATTCCAACCCCATGCAGCCCACCAGAAGTTTGATAAGATTTGTCAGAAAATTTACCACCAGAATGAAGTGTCGTAAGTATTACCTCTAGAGCTGATTTTTCAGGAAATTTAGGATGATTATCCACCGGAATCCCTCGACCGTTATCACTAATCGCAATTGAGCCATCAGATAATATTTCAATAGTGATTCTAGTAGCATAACCAGCTACTGCCTCATCCATAGAATTGTCAAGTACTTCTGATACCAAATGGTGCATTGACTCTTCATCGGTACCACCAATATACATACCAGGACGCATACGAACAGGCTCTAGACCTTCTAAAACCTCGATATCACTCGCAGTATAGGAATTACCCTTAGCATTTTTTGTATTTGCACTAAAGCCAAATAAATCAGACACTTAAAACCAAATTTCCAATGATTACATAATGTACAGAACTTACCCAATTTATGAGTAAAAAGCAAGGATAAGTGGAATTTGAGTAATATAAGACATATTTTCATAAGTATTCAGTCTAATGTATAAATTATTATATAATTGCATTGACAATAATTGTGTATACAATTATCATACAATAATGAGTAATAATTATCTAAGCAATTTAGAAGACCACCTTGGCTATTGGCTGCGTTGTCTTTCCAACTATATACACCATAGCTTCGCAGCACTGTTGACAGAGCATGATATATCTGTTGCTCAATGGGTCGTGCTGCGTACGCTTTATGATAAGCAAAATATTTCTTTAAATGAGGCAGCAAAACTAGTGGGAGTTGATAACAGCTCGTTATCACGTATGATAGAGCGTCTGGTGCAAAAAAGCCTAGTAAATAGGGCCAATATTACTAAGGATCGCCGAACCATACAACTATCACTTACTTCAGCAGGCAAAATCTTAGTTCCAAAATTGACAAAACTAGCTGACAAAAATGATGAATCTTTTTTTCGAATTCTCCCCACGCAAAAACGTCAGGAGCTACTACACACCATTAAACAATTACTTGAAACCAATGGTTGGGATCCATCACTTTACGGGAAAGACCGCATAAAATAGGGAGAACAAAAATGGACATAAAAACTATCAACGAATGCACTATGCTTTCACTCGCCGGAAAAATAACTTTCCCCGAGGTAGTAAAAAAACTAGCTGATATTAACACAGAACGATATATTATTGACTTAGTAGGGCTTAAAAAATTGTATTATGGCACTAACAACCAAACCTATATAGGTTCTTTTGAGTTTGAGGCTAGCAAAGTAAAGCAAAAATTTAACCAGGAAGAAATAAAGAAGACAATCTCTGATATTCAACAAAATAAAATTAATTACCAGACTTTTCTACATCATATAATAGCTGCCGGTTGTTCTCATTACGAAGTCTTTATAACTGGTAAGAAAGCTATTTATTTTGGGCGAGATGGTAGCCACCATATTGAGCTATTTCCTTCTACAAAATAATATATAAACATGCTTTCTGCCCCCAAGTTATAGGGAATGATCTAACAGGTTTAGTATCAAGAGAAACTGCAACTTATATTACTCTTGTAGAAAATGAGGCTGTATGTGTTCGGGCACAAGACGTATTCCAAGATGCATTAAGTTCAGCGCATGGTAAGCAGCAGCTGTTTCAAATCAGAAAATAAAGGGATGTTGAAGCAACAAATGCGCTTAGAGCAACAACAAACGTAACTCAGAATGTTGTGTATCTATCACTTATCTTGCAAGCTGCTCTAAGATTCCAGAAGCTGCTAAAAGGTAGATTGATGCTTTGGCTAGGTAGATTTAAGGGCTTTAATCGGTTGTTATTAAAAGACCGCGACTTTTATTTCGGCTTTTTTATCGTTTGTTAGTTATCGACGCTTCAGACAAAAAGACAGCCATCTAAACAATTAATTTACAAATAGCTCCTTACTTCTTTCCTTTACTTTTAGGCTTACTAGCGATAATCTCCTCAGCTTCAGACAAGCTAATAGAGAAGGGATCAATGGCTTTTGGTATTGAAGTAAACTTGCCCATATATTTTACATAAGGTCCATATTTACCTATCCCCATATGAATTTCTTCACCAGACTCGGTGTGTTTACCAAGCAATATCGGCAAATTAAGCAGCTTTAAAGCCACTTCCAAAGTTAACTCCTCTGGTTTTGTTCCATCAGGCAACTGACTGCGCTTAGGCTTCTCCTTCTTAGAGACTACCTCACCTAATTGAACGTACCAACCATAAGACCCCTTTTTCAAATAGACTACCTGCCCACTTGGGTCTAACCCTAGCTCTTTAGTATTATCAACCTGAATACCCCCTTCCTCTCCTCCTTCCTCAGTTTTTGATACAGTTTTTTTGTATGTACAATCCGGATAATTACTGCACGCTAAAAATGCCCCGTACTTACCTAGTTTTAAACTTAAAGCTCCATTAGAGCAGGACGGGCATTTTTTGTTTTCTTCATATTTCTTGGTACCTTCCTCTCCAAACAAATGAAAGTCTAGAGATTTTTCTACATAATCAATTACATCTGTAATTTTATGCTCGCCAACTTTTGATACGTTCTGATTAAACCCAATCCAAAAATCACTCAATAAGCTTTGCCAATTTCTTTTACCCTCAGCCACTTCATCCAAATCAGTTTCAAGGTCAGCGGTAAAATCATATTCAACATATTTAGTAAAAAAGCCGATTAAAAATACTGTAACCAGTCTGCCAAGATTGGTAGGGTGGAAGCGTTTTTTGTCTATTTCAACATATTTCCTGTCTTGAAGAACGGATATGATTGAGGCATAAGTAGAAGGTCTACCAATTCCAAGCTCTTCCAATCTCTTAACCAGACTAGCTTCTGAATATCTCGGCGGCGCTTCGGTAAAATGCTGCTCTGGCTTGATTTTTTTGGCATCTACGGATTCACTTTCAGACAAAGGTGGCAACATTTTATTCTCTTCATCCTTTCCATCATCTATACCTTCTTGATAAATTTTATAAAATCCATCAAAAGCAATCGTTGACCCCGTTGCCCTGGCTACAAAATTATTGTCAGCACTAATCAAATCAGCTCCAACCATATCCACTAAAACGGATTCCATTTGGCAAGCCATCGTGCGCTTCCAGATCAGCTCATAAAGCCTGAGCTGATCTTTATCCAGTTCATTTGACAACGATTCTGGCATTAACGACATATCCGTAGGACGCACTGCTTCGTGAGCTTCTTGGGCATTTTTTGATTTAGACTTGTAAACTCTAGGCTCTGGTGGCAGGTATTTACTACCATATTTATCTTGAATCAACGATCTGATAGCATCTACCGCTTCAGTAGACAAAGTTACCCCATCAGTTCTAATATAAGTGATCAAACCTACAGTTTCACCACCTATATCAATTCCTTCATATAGTTTCTGAGCAATCTGCATGGTTTTCTTAGCGCCAAAACCTAGCTTTCTTGAAGCTTCTTGCTGCAAAGACGAGGTAATGAATGGTGCTGATGGGTTTCTTTTTTGCTGCTTTTTTTGGATTGATAAAACCTTAAAATCCTGTCCCTTTAACCTACTTCTAAGTTTTTCAGCCGACTCTTCATTTGTTATAGAAAATTTATCTAGTTTCTTACCATCTACAATAGAGAGCATAGCAGTAAACTTATCATTTTTTTCATTGAGCATATCCAGTTCAATATCCCAATATTCTTGGGTTTTAAAACGCTCTATTTCATCTTCTCTCTCGCAAATAATACGCAGCGCCACGGACTGCACGCGCCCGGCTGACCTACACCCTGGTAATTTACGCCATAAAATGGGAGATAGAGTAAATCCGACTAAATAGTCAAGCGCCCGCCTTGCTTGCTGAGCATTGACCAATGCTAAGTCAATTGTTCTGGGGTTAGAAACAGCTGCTAAAACCGCTTTTTTTGTAATTTCATTAAAAGCAATTCTCTTAAATTTTGTATCATCTTTAATGATTTTTTTTTCTTTTAAAACTTCAATTACATGCCATGAAATTGACTCACCTTCACGATCAGGATCCGTTGCTAGGTATATTTCATCAGCTTGCTTTGCCAACTTTATAATTTCGTTTATATACTTACTCGACTTGTCAGAAATTTCGTACTTCATTGCAAAGCCTTCGTCTGGCAATACTGAGCCGTTCTTTGATGGCAAATCACGAACATGCCCAAATGAAGCAATCACTTTGTATTGGCTACCTAGATATTTATTTATCGTTTTTGCTTTCGCAGGTGACTCAACAATTACTAGTTTCATAAAAAATTCAATATATTAAGTTTATATGTTATTTGCACAAAATGATTTTTTTACGAAGCATTTAGGTATTTTTCTAAACTATTTTTCTACTCTAGTCCAACAATTATACTTTTAAAAGTCAGTATATTAATGAAATTTTATTACCAACGTGCCTTGCAACCCTTCCCGCAAGCTCAAGTTCAAGACATATGGTATAAATTACTGGTAAAGACAATTTTGTCTCGTGACTAAGCAACTCAAATGTTACAGGCGATGAAGAAAGCAATTTGACTACCACTTGTCTATCACTTTCTTTTATTGCTAAATTATCATCACCTATTGGAAAGTTGAAATTATTGCTAGAGTTTTGCGTTTCTTCAAGAGATTTTTTTAATTTTTGATATGTTGCCATGTTAGAAATTATATCTGCGCTCGATTCGAGCAAATATGCACCATCTTTGATCAATCTATTCGTACCCATACACCTAGGATCTAATGGAAAACCAGGAACAGCAAAAACTTCTCTATTCTGTTCAAGAGCATAATTTGCAGTAATTAGTGAGCCTGACTTGAGGCTGGCTTCAACTATCACAACAGCAAGAGCCAAGCCCGATATAATCCTGTTTCTCTGAGGAAAGTGCTGAGAAAGCGGTTTGGAACCAATAGGCAATTCCGCTAATAACAAAGCTCTATTCGAAATTCGCTCAAATAACTCCTTGTTCTCTGGAGGATAAATATGATCAATTCCCCCAGCAATTACAGCAATTGTGCTGTCTCCACTTGCCTCATGTACAGCAGTGTCAATTCCTCTTGCAAGACCTGATACCGTAACACACCCTTGCTCTACTAGTTCCTTAGCAATTTTAGAGGCAAAAGAGCGGGAATTAATCGAACTATTTCTTGCACCTACAATCGCGATAGTTTTCTTGGAATTAAGCAGAGTTATATTTCCTTTATAAGATAATATAGGAGGAAAATCATGAATTTGAAGAAGCAATTCCGAGTAATTAAAGTCCTTATATGTTATTAAATATGCACCAATTTTTTTTAAATCATCTATCTCTTTTTTTGCGGCAGAGAGTGAACATATAGTAATTGGTTTTGACCTACCACCTTTAACAGAAAATTCACCAATATTCTCAAGGGCTTTACTTGCAGAACCAAAAAGCTTTATTAAATGAAAAAAAGTTTTGGGCCCTACATTTTCGCTTCTTATTAGGCGCAAAATATCAATTGTCTCCTCAGAGTAATTAGGAGTCTTATCACGTACAAAAAGGTTACTTAGCATTTATAGCTATAGCCTTTCAGCATTTGATGTTAAGTAATCAGAAACACCTTGATGAGTTGGACTCATTCCCTGATCCCCTTTCTTCCAGCCCGCTGGGCAGACCTCTCCGTGAGTAGTATGATGATCTAAGGCATCAATCATTCTAATCGTTTCATCAACGTTTCTTCCAAGCGGTAAATCATTAATTAGATAATGTCGAATATTAAACTGCTCATCAATTAAAAAAGTAGCTCTATACGAAATTCCATCCTCATTCAAAACATTATATGCGGTAGAAATCTCTTTCTTTAAATCAGACACTAAGGGAAACTGAATATTACCAATACCACCTTTATTCACCGGCATCGCTTTCCACGCATGATGCGAAAAATGAGAATCTACACTAATTGCAACTATTTTTGTATTTCTAACTGAGAACTCACCCAATCTATTATTAAAAGCAATTATTTCAGAAGGACAAACAAACGTGAAATCAAGTGGATAGAAAAACACAATCCCCTTATGTCCTTTTAAATATTTTTTAAGATTAAATTCAGCAACAATACTATTATCTGGCATAACAACCTTTGCTTCGAAGTCTGGCGCAGATTTTCCAATAAAAGGATTCATATTAAACTCCATAAATTATAAATTTGATTTCTTTATGCGATAATACAAACAATATTTTGTGAAATCAACTACCCTTTTTTTTGATCATAGCAGTAATGAATTGTGGTATTCGACCTCCTCTAATCGCTTTCTTATGATATTTAGTCTCGATATAACCAAAGTGTGGAAGAGAGAAATTTTTATCTTCAATGGTAAAGGTACCACTTTCTATAAATAGCTGTTTTACATACAAAAAATAATCTTCAATGTCAGATGCAAATGAGATAAAGCCTCCTTTCTTTAGCTTATCTTTAAAACTATCCAATCTCTCACTATTCAACAACCGTTTTTTCAAATAACGTCTTTTATGCCAGGGATCGGGAAATAGTATATATATTCCATCCAGTGAAGCAGATGGTATTTGAGGTATGATTAAATCTATGTCATCTGGCCAAATCAAAACGCTTTTATCTCTCTCATGATTTAGCTGCTTAAGCACGTTTGCTACCCCATTCATAAACACTTCTGCACCAATATATAAAGAGGATGGATTATGTGTAACTTGATGAATAAAATGCTCCCCCATGCCAAACCCAATTTCAAGATATTTTTTATCAAATTTACTTGTAAGTAAGCGTTCTTGACTAAATAGACATCCAGGCAAAACTTCTGAAAGCGCTCGTTGATTGATATCAGTAAGCTTTCTAGCTACGCGCCTTGCAAAAGTCTTATTAAGATTGTTATGGTTGTTTTCTTTCATCATTTAATTCTAGTAATTTTCTCTCACAAGAAATAGCACAAATCATCTTGCAAAAAAACTATATTTTATTATACTGCTGATAGTCATAATTATGGGGTCATAGCTCAGTTGGTAGAGCGTTTGCATGGCATGCAAAAGGTCGGGGGTTCGATTCCCCCTGGCTCCACCATTCTTCTTTTTTCTTATAATCATATCCTATGAAAATCCTTTTTATTATTGACATAATCTAACTCAAAGCCTAATAATACTACTAATTAACTTAGAGGTCTAACTCATGAAAAATTATATTTTATTTTTAGTTGCAATATGTTTATCTGGCTGTTGTCAAACGACTTATAACAAGCATCATAATAAAATTCAAGATACCGTAGCCGCAGTAAAATATTTTGAAGATGAGATGAATTTTACTACAAATCCTGGGGGCGTTAAAGCAGTGTTGGGATCAAAGGATATAACAATAGTTGATGTACGAAGAGAAGCTGATTTTAAAGCTGGTCATATTCCAGGAGCGATTAATTTACCATTTGATAAATGGGATAGATTTGAAGGTAATCAAACAGAATTTCTTGGTTTAAGGAAAGATGGCTACAATTATGTTTATTGCTACGAATTATTATGTAATTTAGGGCAAAAGGCCGCTAAGAAATTTGCCTCTTTGGGCTATCCTGCAAAAGAGATGAAAGGTGGTTTTCAAAGTTGGAAAGATCATAAGTATAAAATTGAAAAATAATTTGTTGATTTCTTATACTAATTTCCCACTTGTATACGACTCTACATTAGGTTACAATTAACGTAACTTACTGTAGAGTTATCATTTATGAAACATCTAACCAACTGGCTTGATAAAAACGCCAATAACGAACATTATTTGTTTCCATTTCGTGGCCTAAGAGCTCTATATCCTAATTTATCCGATAATGCTTTCAAAGCTTTAATAAACAGAGCTGTAAATGCGGGACCCTTAACTAGAGTATGCCGTGGCTTGTTTCTGTACAAACGAGCTATGCCACCTTCGGGTCTCATATTATTCCACGTTGCAGCCTACATGCGTGCCAGTGAATTAAATTACATCAGTTTAGAGACCGTTTTAAGCGACTCTGGTGTTATTTCTCAAATTCCTATAAACTGGGTTTCAATTATGTCATCCGGTCGAAGTAATATTATTACTTGCGGCGATTATGGAACAATAGAATTCGTTCATACTAGCCAAAAACCAACAACTATAATGAACCAGCTTAGCTATGATACAAATTGTCGGTTATGGAGGGCAAGTGTACCACTAGCTATTAGAGACATGAGGGCTACACACAGAAATTGTGATTTAATCGATTGGAACGCTGCAAATGAATTTATTTGATACATTAGTTACTAAGGCGCTAGAAAATCAACCAAATCTATCTTCTTTAAGAGTCGTTGTTGAAAAAGAATTATTACATCATGACATTTTAAGGGTGCTTAGTCATAATGGTTTGCTAGAAAATCTTACCTTTATAGGCGGAACGGCCATTAGGGTATGTTATGGGGGCGTACGATTAAGCGAAGATCTTGATTTTACTGGTGAGAATAACTTTAATCGAGATGCTTTAAGCGAAATGGGGAAAATATTAATTGAAAATTTAAATGATAAATATGGCCTTCCTGTTAAAGTTAGCGAGCCTATAAAAGATCATACAAATGTTGATACTTGGAAAATAAAAATAGAAACCAAGCCCTTGCAAACTCATTTACCCGCTCAGAGGATTAACATAGGCATATGTGCACTGCCATCGTATGAAAAGCAACCAATGATGCTATTAAATCCATACGGGGTTGATATGGGCACTAGCGGATTAATTATGCAGGTCGAAAGTTTGGAAGAAATTTATGCAGATAAAATAGTTGCATTTACACTTAGATCAAATCGTATAAAATATCGTGATTTATGGGACATATTATGGCTTCATCAAAAGGAAATAAAACCTCGTTTTAAGCTAATACCTAAAAAACTTGAAGATCGGAATTGTAAAATTGAGCAGTTTTTAAATTTATTCAATGAAAGACTCAGTCGATTAACAGAAAACAAGGAAATTCAATTGGAATTTAAGCAAGAAATGCGCCGGTTTTTATCAATAGCTCAAATTAATCAAATTGTAGAGCAAGATAATTTATGGGGCTTTATAACCTATCTAATGAAAGATTTAGGAAGGCAGATCAGCTTTGGATAGAAACTTTCCTGAAGTTCTAATATTGTCCACTACCGCCCACCAGGAAAGACCAAATCCTAATGCAATAATTAATATAGACAACCAGATAAAGCTTATCATTGGCTGATAATATATTTTTGCATGTATAGTGTTTTTATCTATTTGACTCAAAACAGCATATATATCATGAAATATAAAAGAAAAAATATCTACCTCCTGCGAAAGAGTCTTTTCAACTTTGTATAATCTATTTTCTGGTTTCAATATAACTATGTTGTTATTCTTATCTTCGATACGAAATACTGCAATTTGCCTAAAATAATTTGCCCCTTCAGAAAATTTTATATCCTCAAGTTTTATACTTAGATTTTGTCCCTTGCGCTCATCCCCTACTTTACCAATAAACTCAACTTCACGTGATAAGGCACAATTAAGCATTACTGCTAAAGCTACAGCTCCAAAACCAAAATGACCTAAAAACAAAGCATATTTCTTAAGCGAGAGATGGCTACTGAAGAAGTTTGATTCAAAAATAATATACTCTATCATGTGTAGCATCAAAAAAATTGATACAAATCCTATAGCTATAGATACCATCCCTAATTCTATTTTTAGATAAATAAAGATTATACCCAACGCGCTTAAACTTAAAACCCGTAGTCTTTTTATAAGCAATTTTTTATCAACATGCGGGGTTATAGCAGCTAGGAATATTATGGGTATAAAAATTGGGATAAATATTGCATAAAAATATCCAGGATCTATTACTACATCTATTGCAAGTACAAGAGCACAGTAAATGGGATAAATTAGGGCAACTACCAAAACACCAAGTGCTACGAGCCAAAATATATTACCAAGCAATATTAGCGACTCCTTATTTTTCTCTGGAAAATATGAGATTTTTAAATTTTTTTGTTTTAAAAAAAACCAAAACAAACTAAGCGTAGTCATAGTAATGCATATTAAAAAAATAAATAATCCTCTTTCAGGTGAGAATGCAAAAGAATGTACTGAAGAAATTATACCACTCCTAACGATAAATGTACCGTATAGGATCAACAGAAAACTCAAAATTGACAGTATAATTATCCATTTAAGAAATTTACCTCTTTGCTCGAAAATAATTAAGAAATGATGCAGTGCTATACCAGAAAACCAAGGTAAAACCGAGATATTTTCCACAGGATCAAAAAACCAATAACCACCCCAACCCAGCTCTCTATATGCCCACCAAGAGCCAAGCCCAATCCCAATAGTTAACAACATCAGCGCGCAACTTGAAAATCTTTTACTTAATTCCAAAATCGCCGTTCGTTCTTCTGGTCTATATAGCAATATCAATCCGCTGGTAAATAGTGCAGCATAACAGACATTACCAAGATAGAGAATTGGTGGATGAATTGACAACGCTATATCTTGCAGCATTGGGTTAAGCCCAAGACCTTCTGCTGGTATAAAGGAAAATGAATCAAATGGATTGGAGGTAAAAATTATGAAACTAACAAAAAGCACTTGGATGAAGGCAAAAATCATTATACCAAAATCCTTTGCTTCTTTTGTGATTCTTGCACAATAAATATACGTAAGGCTAACTAGACCTAGAAGACTATCCCAGAGCAAGATTGACCCTTCGTGACTAGCAAAACTAGCTGCAATTTTATAAATAAGTGGTAACTCAGTGCTTGAGTTAAGAAATACATTCCTTAACTCAAAATCAGAATTAATGAAGCCAATAACAAGTAATATAAAACTAACTAATGGCAATAAGCAGCTCAAAAAGAAACTGTATATCTTAATGCGCCCCTTTATCACAATTGCAGCAGAAGAAATAGTTAACATCATGGCTAGCAGCACATGTCCAAATAGACTAATCATACCCTTTTTCCCGTTTAGCCCAGTTCTGAACCTTCTGGTTCCACTCCTTCTGACATAACAATAACTTTGAGAGTCTTAATTCTATTATCAAATTTCTTCTTCACAATCATTTTTAAATCTTTACTAATCAAATATTCGCCTTGATTAGGGATTCTTGCCATTTTACTAATAATAAATCCCGCAATAGTTGTAGCATCAGTTTCTGGTATTTGCCAATCTAATTCACGATTTAAGTCTCTTACAGACACTGATCCATCAATAATAAATACCCGGTCGGATAGTTTAGTAATCTTCTGGTTGCCAGAATCGTGCTCATCATAAATTTGTCCAACAATCTCTTCCAGAATGTCTTCCATAGTAACAATGCCCTGTAAATCTCCGTACTCATCAACAACGCATGCTAAGTGCGTTTGCCCCTCTCTAAACATATTAAGCTGCTGCACAACTAAAGAATTATCTGGTACAAACACAGGAGTACTGAGCAAATCCTTTATGTTTATTTCATTTGCTTTATTCTTTCTAGAGTGATGAATTTTATTCATCAAATCTTTGACATGAAGAATACCAATTATATTATCGCTATTACCTTGCCAAAATGGAAATCGACTATGCCTGGAGCTAAGAACAGTGTTTATTACTTTCTCAGTTGGAGTATCAATATCAATAGCCATAATTTTACTTCTATGAACCATAATATCACAAATCGCCATATTCCTAATATCTAGAATACCGCCCAGCATATCTCGATCGTCTTTAAATACATTTCCTTCATGCATGTGATGTTCTATTACTCCCCGCACCTCATCTTCTGCAGATACTTTCTGCTTTAGATCTATACGAAAAATAAAGCAAAACCCTTTAGTTATATATAAAAGCAAAATATTCATTGGCTCTAATATTTTCAATACAACCAATAAGGCAGGAGTAGCAAGTAGTGCTATTTTTTCTGATTTCACCACTGCAATAGCTTTAGGCACTACTTCAGAAAAGACTATAATCATAAACGACATTACAACAGCTGAAATGGCTGTTCCCAGATCGTCACCAAAATATTCAATAAATATTCCTGTAGAAATAGTAGTACATATAGTGTTGGCAATACTATTCCCAATGAGAAGAGTGCTAATTACTTTTTCCTTTATCTTCAAAATTCCAAGCAGCAATTCTGCTCTCTTGTTTCCTTCTGATTTAAGTTTCTGAATAAGTCCTGGAGAAGTAGCAGTGATTGCGGTTTCAGCTGCTGAAATAAAGCCTGCTATACAAAGCAAACCGAGAACGAAAGATACAACAAGGATTATCATTAAATTTATTTTTTTAAAAAATCAGTTACTGAATTCCAATTTAATTGATATCATCTATCATTGACAAGAAATTTTAGCGAATATCTCCCAAATATCTAGTAAAGGAAATACGTATATGGCAAAAAATGATGAACTTAATGAACTTTTACAAACTAAAAATACAACAAAAAGAGCAACAGTGCAAGCCCTCGAAGAGATCTTATACACCCCGATTCCTGTTCTTGACCATGGATTTATCCGTGTAGTTGACTATATGGGTGATGATAGCTCGATAGTACAAGCTGCCCGAGTATCTTATGGAAGAGGTACAAAGAAAAGTCTTGAAGACAAAGGGCTGATCAATTATCTGATGCGACATAGACATACTACACCATTTGAAATGTGCGATATAAAATTTCATATTAAATTACCAATATTTATTGCAAGACAATGGATTCGTCACAGAACTGCAAGCGTAAACGAGTATTCAGCACGGTATTCTATCTTGAGTAACGAATTTTATGTTCCTGAAAAAGCAAACCTGAGCCCGCAATCAAAGGTTAACAAGCAAGGTCGTAGCACGGACACAGTTCCTGATGAAGTGGCTGATCGAGTTTTATCAATAATAAAAAATGATTCTGTAAATTGCTATAACCATTACGTTGAAATGATGAATGAAGATGCAGCGGGCAATGTTATCGATGAAAATAATATAGGTATTACCAGAGAGCTAGCCAGGATTAACCTCACACTCAATACTTATACTGAATGGTACTGGAAAATTAATTTACATAACTTATTGCACTTTCTTGCACTTAGAGCAGACCCTCATGCTCAATATGAAATCAGAGTGTATGCGCAAGCGATGCTTGATATAGTTAAAGCTTGGGTACCGTACGCTTACGAAGCGTTTGAAGAACATAAGATGTATGCTACGTCAATTTCTAGAAAAGGTATGGAGGTTATTCGTCAAATGATTACTGGTAAAAAAATTGACCAAGAATCAAGTGGCATGAGTAAAAGAGAATGGGGCGAGTTGATGGTAAGCTTAAAACTATAGTGCTTGCATAAAATAATGAAAAAGGCAGTTATAATTTGCGGCCCAACCGCCAGCGGCAAAACTAACTTTGCACATGAATTTGCACGCAAAAATAACGGTGAAGTTGTCAATGCTGACTCTATGCAAATATATCAGCAATTGCCAATTATAACGGCTTCACCTTCGCAAGAACTAAAACAAGATTTGCCATACCATTTATATAATTTTCTAGATATCGACACTGAGTTTTCAGCAGCAAAATACACAAACTCTGCTAGTTTATCTATTCGGGAAATATCCAATAGAGATAAATTGTCTGTAATCGTTGGGGGAAGCGGCATGTATATCAATATGCTAATATACGGCTTTAGCTCTATACCCGATATCACTAATGACGTACGATCTCAAGCAAGAACTCTTCATAAAGAGCTAGGTTCAGAGGTATTTTTTAACCTCCTAGAAACAATAGACCCTGAGGTTGTAAAAATGCTCAACGTTGGTGATACTCAAAGAGCAATCAGAGCTTATGAAGTAGTAAAGCAATGTGGTAAATCTATCCTGCATTATCAGGCTCAAAAGAACACTCTTCCCTTACCAGAGTTTGACTTTGATATAATAGCACTAATGCCAGAACGGAATTTTCTTTACGAAACATGCAACAATCGTTTTTTGACACTACTAAATGAAGGAGCTATTGAGGAAATACGATCAGTGAATCAACAATATCCTAACTTAAATACAACGGCTATGAAGGCTCTTGGGGTACAAGAAATTATAGCGTATACAAAAGGAGAGATTACTAAACAAAAAGCAATTGACGTTGCTACCGCGAAAACTAGACAATATGCAAAACGACAATGTACTTGGTTTAACAATCAGATAAAAACAAAGCGAGTGATAAAATTTAGTAACTTTACTGAATACACCTCATTAATGAATAACATACTCCCCCTGTAAAAATCAGACTATAGTTAATTGAGTTCTTTCCAAACTTGCTAATGAAGAGCAAGTGCTAGGAGTAGTCTACGGAGAGCAAGACCGCAGCGTACACAAGGTACGTGAGGATCCGAGCACCGGAATGACAACGCAATTGCCTTCAGTAGTAGAGTTTCAAAAGAACTCTAATAAATCCCTAAGCAAAACTTGTACCTCCATGTTACAAAAGGTTTTTAGATCACTTCAAACTATCAATAGCAAGAAAACAACTTGAGTTTTTTATTTCCAAAAGACCAGTGGGAAGTTTTTGTTTTAGCTTATAAAGATGTGTTTCAAGCGTATTAGATTCAGCATCTTGGTGATAATTCCATACCTCCTGACGTAGATAATCCTTTTTAGCAAGATGACCTTCTACACACAATAACTTTTTGAATAAGTCATTTTCTTTATCTGTTAGAAAAATAGATTTATCGTCCGAGGAAAGTCTGCCAAGCTGCTGACTATACACCCAATCTTTGTTAATACTACAAAACAAATTTTTACCATCTTGATGTTTCTCAATGGTATGGATTAAGTCTATTAACTTAAAAGGCTTAGTAAAATATATTTCATTTGCAGATATTTTATTGTTTGTACAATTGATCAATATATTTATTCGGAAGATAGGTATCTCCTGTTTAGACAACGTCTTATCAACAATCAATACATCAACCTTACCAAGAGAGTTAATATAATTTTTGCTATCCGTCTCAATTAACTCAATTTTACAATCAACATTATCAACTAGAGCTTCATAAATGAATGTATTATCACTTACTATAGCAACAAGTTTAGTGCTAAGGTTGGATTTTTCCATAATGATAATCTGTTTACTCAAATCATGTCTTGGTAAAGAAATTATACCAAACTCAATCACTTGTTATAACTTACGCTTTTTGCTGTTTGTCCACTCTCAACCCAAAAGCCATCTGAAGGAGAAAGAGATGATGAAACTGCCCCTCTGTCGTCAAAAACAAAACACTCTCCTTGCCAAGTGCCATTAGCATTTTTTGTATCTTCAAGGTATTGTAAAATCCCTCCTTTCAGGTGATATACTTCTTCCACTCCAAGTTTTCGAAGTAGTGCGGTAGATTTTTCACATCTAATACCACCAGTGCAATACATAGCCACTTTCTTATCCTTTAATAAATCTATGTGACTTATCGCCCATTCCAGAAACTCTCGAAAAGTCTTGGTTTTCGGATCAACTGCACCTTCAAATGCTCCAACTTTTACCTCATAATCGTTACGAGTATCGATAGTAATGACATCACTTCTCTTAATAAAATTATCCCAATCACACGTGGCTATATAACCACCTTTTAATTTCTCAACATCTAGCTCACCGAATTTGAGTGCTACAATTTCTTCTTTTATTTTTACTTTGATTCTTGAAAATGGCTGCTCGTCACAGTAATTAATTTTTATATTAATATCTTTTGCACCAGTTATCTTCCTAATTTCTTCCACTACGAATATAACGTTTTCTTCTAAGCCTGAGATCGAACCATTAAAGCCTTCAAAAGCAACAAGAACTGTCCCTCGAACATATTTCTTCTTCGTTACTAATAAAATCTTTGGTAACAGGATCGCTGGATCTTCTATGTTGGTAAAACTATAAAAACTTAATACGGCAATTTTATTTTCATCACTCATTTTTTTATTTTGTTTTCAATTAATCTATTTTAAAAAGATATTTTTTTATATTTAATTTTTGATGATATTATATCAGATCTTTTCCAATTATTATAGATAATTAAATTTTAGGTCGCAGCATTGCGCACTAAATACCTAGCTTTCATCAACGGGGTTTTTATAAAAATGTGTCATAGCGAAGAGCTTAGAAAGCAGCATTACTAGAACAGATAGGGATATAACTAGCCCCTATGGTACTAATAAGTCGTCGACTTTTATCTCTATATTAGCAATACAAGTAATAATACCCACAAAATTGGTATTTATTTTATGGGCATGGCAACAAACATAGTAAATTCACGCCGTCTAACAAGAAGTACTACGTTCTTTTTATTGCCATTTTTTATCTTTTCATACACATTATTAAATTGCTCAACGTCATTGATATATTCCTGATTAATAGCCATAATCAAGTCCCCTATACGTAAATCAAAATTTAACTCTTGGGATATTTCTGTAACCACTACACCTTTGCTATTCTGTTCCAATCCAAACTTAGAAATGACCATTGGTGAAATATTACTAAATGTCACCCCTCCTTTTTCTTTTGTCGATTCTACTGGCACTGCTTCGTCTTCCTGTGGTTCTAGGTCAACTATTTGAGCCACTATAGTCAAAGGATTCCCATCTCTAATAACAGTTAGTTTTACTTTTTCCCCAATATGACAATCAGCAACAAAAAGTTGCAATTTTCTAGAATTTAAAACTATTTTTCCATTAAATTCTGTAATCAAATCACTGCGCTTTAAACCCGCTTTCGCTCCAGAGCCACCAGGGCGGACACTTACAACTAATACCCCATATGTCTTACTAAGAGACAAAGCCTCTGCTAATTCCTTGGTGACCTGCTGTACCGCAATATCAAGCCTTCCACGACTAATTTTTCCTTTTTCTTTCAGCTGATTTACAATGTCTTTTACAGTATTGGACGGAATGGCGAATCCAATACCAATATTTGTTCCTCCATTAATATCTGGAACAGAAGTGTTCAAACCAATAACTTTACCTTCAACATTAAATAATGGTCCGCCAGAATTTCCTGTATTGATTGCCGCATCAGTTTGGATAAAATCATCAACCAACTCATCTTGGTTCATTCCCAAATCTCTTCCTTTGGAAGATATAATACCAGTGGTAACTGTCCCACCAAAACCAAGAGGATTACCTATAGCGATCACTATATCACCAATTCTAGATTTAGTAGAATCTCCAAAAGCTACAAAAGGTAATTTTTGTTTTACATCAATTTTTAGCAAAGCTAGATCTGTTTTAGGATCAGTACCAACAATTTTTGCTGGAAATTCAGTATTATCTGAGAGTTTTACATATATCTCATCAGAACCAGTAACCACGTGATCGTTAGTAATTATATGACCCTCTTCATCTAGGACAAATCCAGACCCTAAAGCTAAAGCACTTTTACTACTATATAACTCATCAAAAGAAAAGGGCACATTAAATTTCTCAAAGAAATCATTGAACCTATCAAGCGGTAATATTTCAGGCAACACCGATCCTTTTTGATTAGTTTCGTTGTTATATTTAACCGTATAGATATTGACAACCGTAGGCATCAATGGCTCTATAATATCGGCAAAACTAGTTATTTGTACAGGGATAGAGGCTATTGCTCTAACTTCGCAAAATAATCCCAAAATAATAAATGTAAGTATCTTTAAGATTTTCATACTATAATTTACTTTCCAAGTTGTAAGTACCTAAAGAATTCAGCCTTAGGCGATAAAACAAACTGTGTGTTTTCTTTGCTTAAAGACGATTTATAGGCCACTAATGAACGATAAAATTTGTAAAACTCCGGATCCTTAGAATAAGCTATATTATACAATTTAGCTGCCTCTGAATCTCCATCACCCTTAGTTTTTTGAGCCTTCATATAAGCTTCAGCTAATATAATCTTATTGTCTTTATCAGCACGCGCTTTTATTCTTGCTGATTCTTCAGCCCCTTCAGCCCTGATTTGTTTAGCCTCTTTATATCTTTCTGTCTTCATTCTCTGATAAATAGCATCACTGTTTTCAGTAGGTAAATCAGATTTTAAGATTCTAACATCTATAATTTTTATACCAAATAGAGCAGCTTCTTTATGAACCAAATCTCTAATCTGCTGCATTAAGTTCGCTCGTTGCTCAGTAAGCAAAGTGTTAAGTGGGAATCGTCCAATAACAGTCCTCATTGCCGATTCTAAAATCTTATTCAAACGCAAATTAGCACCAGAATAATTATGAACAGTTTTGATAAACATCACCGGTTCAATTATCTTGTATTTAGCAAAAGCATCTACTATAAGCCTTTTTTCATCAGAAGCAGTTAGCTCTTTTTCCTCTGCACTGACATTCAAAATTCGTTTATCCAGAAATTGTACATTTTGAATAAAAGGAACTTTAATATTCAGACCGGGGTTTTCAACAATCCTTACAGCTTCACCAAATTGAAACACCACTCCGATTTCTTTCTGATCAACAGTAAAGAGCGCTCCAGCCAAAATTATAATTAAACAAAATGAAGCTATGGCCGTTATATACAATTTATTCATATTATTTATCATTAATCTGCCTAGTTTCCAATGGGTCTTTTTGTTGTATTGACATATGAGGTAACATACCATCACCTCCCATAATTACCTTATCTGAGTCTTGGAGTATAGCTTCTATTGTCTCTAGGTACAACCTACTCCTAGTAACCTCTTTATTCGCATAATACTGATTATATACCGCATTAAATCGAGCTGAGTCACCCTCTGCTCTAGACATTACTTCAGCTTTATAGCCTTCCGCTTCCTGAACTATTTTTTCAGATTCGCCTCTAGCTCTCGGCAGAACATCATTCTTATATGCTTCCGATTCATTTATAACTTTTTCCTTGTCAGCCTTCGCAGTCTGAACATCGCGATATGCAGCTATTACTTCTTCAGGGGGCTCGGCTCTGAGCAATTTGACTTGTTCGATCATTACCCCGGAATCGTATTGGTCGAGAATTTGTTGTATTAATTGCTCTACCTTGTCTGCAATCATCTGTTTCTTATTAGAAAGAACAGCAGAAATTGGCGTATTGCCAATGACTTCACGTATTGCGCTTTGCGCTGCAGCTTTAACAGTTTCCTCTGGGCTTACAATATTGAAAACATATTTTGATAAATCATTTATGTGCCACATAACGTCAACATGTAATCCAATAATGTTCTCATCACCAGTAAGCATTATGCTTTCAGCTTTTACATCCGTTGCAGAAACAGCACCTCCCACTCTGGCACGACCAGTCGAACGATAACCAACTTCAATACGCCTAGACTGATCAACTTTTTCTCTGATAATAATTTCTATTGGAGAAGGAAGATGATAATTTAACCCCGCATATCCAATTCTATTAAACTTACCAAATCTAACAACAATCGCTTGCTCGCCTTCTTCTATTTCATAAACCCCAGAACCAAGCCACAAAGCAAAAATAATGGCTACTGCAGCAATAACAGTTTTAGCACTAAAATTAAACTGAAAATTATTCAAATTAAATTGATCTTTTCTTTTTTTAGTGAATACATTATCTTCTTGATCAAAATTATCCCAAGGAGATTTTTTAAAAATTTGTCCGTATATTTTATTTATCATTTACAAAACTGTAATTAGTATTTTGAAAAACTCAAACCAACCTGTATTAATATATTGTAGTTAGAAAAATTTGCAAGCATGACAATCACTAAGTCCGATAGAATTAAAGAGATACGATCCAATTTGCTTTTATCAGATGGTTCCTCTGTGCAATCTAGATCTTCCGAAATCGTTGTAAACGGCTCAAATATCGGCTTTTCTCTAGATATTACTGGAATTGAATTGGCTGAAGCAGAATCAGTTCGAGACCAAACTATCAAAAAGATCCAAGAAACTACCGATTTTGAAAAAATTAACATAGTATTAACAAGCACTCGCAAAAGTCAAAACACATCTACTGAAAAACCTAAAATACAGATTGAAGGGGTTGGGCAAATTTTGCTCATAGCATCTGGTAAAGGAGGCGTTGGTAAATCTACTATTGCCGCTCTACTTGCGCATAAATTGAAAAGTGATGGCAAAAAAGTAGGTATTGTTGACGCTGATATTTATGGTCCATCGATACCTCATCTCTTTTCTCTAAAAGGAAAACCTGAACTTGACGATAACAAGATGGTTCCCCTGGAGAATTATGGGATTGTTGTTAACTCAATCGGTTTTTTGACCGAACCGTCAGCTTCGATTAGTTGGCGAGGCCCTATGGCAAGTAAGGCTATATATCAATTGCTTTCCTTAACAAAATGGGGAAGGCTTGATTACTTAATTATAGATTCACCCCCTGGAACTGGAGATATTCACTTAAGTATTTTACAAAATTATATTATAGACCAAGTGATCATGGTAACCACTCCTCAGAAAATATCAAAAATTGACGTCAGCAGAGCAGTTAGTTTATATAAAAAATTCCATGTACCAATCTGGGGGGTTATAGAAAATATGAGCTATTATACCATTCCTCAAACTGGAGAGAAAATAGAGATTTTTACAGGAGATGGAGGCAACAAAATCTCCTTTGAACACAAGCTGGAGTTATTGACAAAATTGCCAATAGAATCAAGACTATCTATAGCTTGTGACGCGGGCGGTGATTTAAGCGAATTCTCCTACTTACTGGACGCAGCAAAATTACCATAATTTTTTTTGGAATTTAGCTAGCAAAAGAAGCTATTTCGCTACGCAGGAACATTTATTAATTAAGAGACTATAGTTAATTCAGATGAATTTGATGCCAGGCGCGAGGATACGAAGCCTATAGATAATAGGCGAGTGACGAGCAACGACGCACGCAAGTTCATATCAATTAACTATATAATACCAATTTTGCTATGGACGATGTCATCGGCAAGTTTAGATTATACTTGTCTATGAATCTATGAAGTAATTTTGCTGCCGTAGCTCCTTCAACTAACAGAGGATAGCTGGCAAGAAATTCTTTTGAGTAATTATTTTGGTGAAATTCATAACCAAATTTAGTATTCCTTGAAGTAGTTGAATAACTTGTTAAAACAAGATCTCCTATCACCGCAGGTAAAGTTAATGACTCTTGGTTGCCTCCAAGAGCTTTTGAAATAATAGCTATCTCCTCAAGACCTTTGCTTACAAGCCAAGCCCTGGCATTTTCACCATAACCTTGAGCCATTAAAATTCCACTTTTTATTGCAATAATATTTTTAACAATTCCTGCAATTTGAACGGTTATAATATCTGTAGATACAGAAACATCTAGTTGCTCTGAGCTAAGTTCATCAGCTATATAACTAGCTAAAGAATGATCTTTGGAGGTGATAGTTATTGAAGCAAAATTTCCAATAGCAACTTCTTTGGCAAAATTAGGGCCAGAAATAAATGCATACGTATTACCTAACTCCTGTTCCATTTTACTCGAAAACAACTGCAATGGTTCCTGGCACATTCCCTTTGTTGCAATCAAAAAAACGGTTTGTGAAAACAAACCCATTTGCTTTAATTCTTGAATTACACTCTCAAAAGCATGTGAAGGAACAGCTAGGACTATAACATCATATCCTGCTAGATCTAGTAGACTTGTGGTGGCGGTAATCCCAGAGGGCAAAATAGTATCATCAAGATATTTACTATTTTTATGATAGTTATTTATCTCTTCTTCAATACTCATTTCCGGAGTATATATCAAAGCACTCCCATAAACCCTTGCAACTAGGCAAGCCAGAGCCGTGCCCCAGCTTCCACCACCAATAATTGCGAAATTTTTTAGTTTTTTCATTATGCTACCTTTGCCAGCATGTGTTTGTCATTAAATTCTGTTAACTGAACATCGATTAACTGGCCTGAAGCAAACTCTCCATCCAGCTTAACTGGAATAAAATTCTCGGCGTGAGCCATATTATTTTTCTCAACCAGCAATGTAGTTTTTTTTCCCAAGTTTTGCTTAAAGAACTTCTCAATCTCTTTTTGCCCTTCTTCCCTTAGTATTGAAGCTCTCTTCTTCCTAATATGGAGAGGAACTTGAGGCATTCTTGCTGCCGGCGTCCCTTCGCGTTCGGAATAAGGAAATACGTGTAGATATTGTATATTAGCTTCAGAAATCAAGCTTCTAGTATTCTCAAACATTTCGTCAGTTTCAGTCGGAAAACCAGCAATAATGTCGGCTCCAAAAGATACTTCTGGACGAATAACACGTAGAGATTTACAAAATTTGATAACTTGCTCACGATTGTGCCGTCTTTTCATTCGCTTTAAAATCATGTTATCGCCTGCTTGCAGACTGATATGAAAATGGGGCATAAGCCTTTTTTCATAAGCCATCAAGTTAAATAAATCATCATCAATCTCAGCTACATCAATTGAAGATAGTCTTAACCTATAAAGCTCTGGTACTAAAGAAAGCAGCCTTTTAATCATCTGAGCAAACGTAGGCATGCCAGGTAAATCACCTCCATAAGCAGTGACATCTACGCCTGTAAGAACGATTTCTTTAAAACCCTCCTCGGTAAGTGCTCTAACTTGCTGAACAATAACTCCAATCGGTACCGACCTACTATTACCCCTGCCAAAGGGGATCATACAAAAAGTACACCTATGATCACAACCATTCTGCACCTGAATAAAGGCCCTAGCTTTTCCTTCAAAACTTCGTACTAAATGATTTGCTGTTTCCTTTATCGACATTATGTCATTCACAATTACCCTTTCTGTCTCTAACGTATAATGCAAAGGAGAAAGTTTTTCTTCATTACCAATAACTTTATCAACCTCTGGCATATTTGCAAACATCTGGGGCGTGTTTTGAGCAGCACAGCCAGTAACGATAATTTTCTTTGTTGGATCTTGTTTTTTAAGTTTACGAATTGCTTGCCTGGCTTGTTTCTCTGCCTCTTTTGTCACAGCACAAGTGTTAAATACAGCTACATTTTGTATACCACTTTTTACAAGATTTTCCTTTATTATTTCGCTTTCATATGTGTTCAAGCGACACCCGAAGGTTATGACTTCATGAGTTTCATTCATACGAATATTCTCCATCAAAGACAAAGCTGACTGGGCCACACATACTTATATTAGCGCCAGTTTTTTCCATTTCTAAGCTTCCCAGCTCAAACACAACTTCAGCCTTATCAGAAACAAAACCAAGGTTATTTGCAGCAGCAAAAGTAGCTATCGCACCACTACCGCAAGCGCATGTGAAACCAGTTCCTCTTTCCCATACTTTTAGATATATTTTATCATCTTTAACTTCAGCAAAATTGATGTTTATTCCTTCTTTAAATAAATCGATACTCTGAAAATTTTCTCCAATCACTTTTCTATCTTGGTCAGATAATTTTGAAAAAATTACTAAATGAGGATTAGCAACGTCAACGCAAATCATTTCCTTTGGCTCAATTAAATGCCTTATAGCCAAATCCCAAAGAGATTCTTTTTGAGGCATCCATGATTCTTCGAAGCTCGCAATACCTAAATCAACTTTAATTTGACTGGCACTAATATATTCGCACAAGACTTTTCTACCATTAACATCAAGGGTAATATTTCGTTTTCCATTTTTCTCAAAGATTAGTCTCGATAAACATCTTGAAGCATTGCCACAAGCCCTCGCTGTTGAACCATCTTGATTAAATATTCTCATCTTAACAAAATCTTGATTCTCTTTGTAAATAATCAACTGATCACAACCAACACCCAATCTTCTATTCGAAATAGCTTTGGCAAAATCCTTCATATTCATGGCAGAGGGCAATTTCTCTTCGGCAATAATAACAAAATCATTACCTAAGCCATGCATCTTTACAAAAGGAATTTTTTTCATTCTTATACCTTGGTTGATGCAGAGCATCTATACATTCTCCAGTGAATAATGAAGAAGAATAAGCCTGTAATAAGCCAACTAATACAACTAATGATACTACTAAAAGCATTACCTTGGACTTCTTTAATATAATCTTCTCTATCAGCAATCCTTTTTTCCTTTATTAACTCAGGTTTAAGCGTTTTTTGCTGTTCTTTGTCGTCAGAAGAAATTTGCTTTTTATGGTCAATATACTTTTCATCGCTACTAAATTTGCTTAGCTGGCTCATATACTTGTATTCTGTAAACACAAAGTCTGTTCCACTGTTAAGCATAATACCAATAGTTACCATCATTATGATAGAAGCTACTAAACATACAATTAAACAATATATTTGAGTTAAATTCTTGAACATTACTTAAACACCTCCTACTATTAAAAGACCACTTTTCAGTAAGTCAATATACACGCTTTTAGAGAAAAATTGTAGAAAATAAATTATGACTATATGTTCTAAAAAATGAAAATTAAAATAGAAGTTTATGATAGATGAAATACTTACGGTTTTAGAAAAACTAATTAGCTTTAAATCAATTACACCAAAAGGCAGTGATGCAATTAAATTCGTTGCTGATTATTTACAAAAACTAGGCTTTAAATGTTTGATAAAAACATTTGGTCCAAAAGAACAAGAAGTAACCAATCTTTATGCAACTCTCGGTGAAGAAACGCCTAATATCTGTTTTGCTGGGCATATTGACGTAGTTCCTCCAGGAGACGCTAATCTATGGCAGTCAGATCCTTTCCAGATGCAGGTAAAAAATGACCTTGTTTTTGGCAGGGGTACTGTAGACATGAAGGGGGCTATAGCATGCTCTCTTGTTGCGGTTAGCAAATTTCTTAGAGAAAATAAAGGCCATAATGGAACGATTAGTTTTCTTTTAACTACCGATGAAGAAGGAGATGGCACTCATGGTTTAAAAGAAATGCTTGAATACCTACAAGATATTACACCAAAAATTGATTTTTGTATCCTAGGAGAACCTACTACTAGACATGAAGTTGGAGACACAATCAAAATCGGCAGACGAGGCAGTATAAATTTTGACTTAACAATAAAAGGCAAGCAAGGACATGTTGCTTACCCCGAAAAAGCTATAAACCCAATGCCCATCCTCATTTCCATTTTAAAAGCTCTAGTTGAAACAAAGCTTGATTCTGGATCAGAATTTTTTCAAAAATCTAATCTTGAGGTCACTTCAATCGAAGGACAGAATATAGTACGCAACGTTATACCAGCTCTTGTGAGTGCAAAATTTAATATCAGATTCAATGAAAAGCATATTCCAAGTGAGCTAGCTGCTAAAGTAGCTCATATTATTTCTAAATACTCAGATGATTATGACCTACAATATTCCTGCACCTCTTTGCCTTTTGTTCAAGCATACTCTAAAGAGATGCAACATTTCGCTGATATAGTTTATGACACATGTGGAATACAGCCTAAAATCGATACTGGAGGAGGCACCTCAGATGCAAGATTTATCCATAAATATACCCAAGTTGTTGAGTTTGGACTAAATTGTGATCTTGCCCACAAAATCGATGAGCATACTAAAATTTGTGATTTACAAACACTCTATAACGTGTATTATAGCTCCTTAGTTAAGCTTTTATAAGGCTTAAGGACAATTTTTGCGGGTGTGGCGGAACTGGTAGACGCCCTAGATTTAGGTTCTAGTGCCGCGAGGCGTGGGGGTTCAAGTCCCTCCATCCGTACCAATTAAGGATAAATTACACAGATTGGTCAGGTGATCTCAACGATACGAATTTTAGGGTTAAGGTATCCTAAAATTCGGTATAACATGTTAAAGTACAAAAATTTATGATTATATCAGAGCTAAAAAAGGATAAGACTGAATTTCACGTAAAAGTTATAATTTCAGTTCAGGAAATCTCAGAACAAATAGAAGTTGAGTTAGCTAGTATTGCAAAAACTGCAAAAATGGATGGATTTCGAGTTGGAAAAGTTCCCTTATCTGTTTTACATAAAAAATACGTCCCGACAATTAGGAGCAGTATCGCCCGCGATAAGATAGACGCAGCTATAAAAAAGGTTGTGAAAGACAATAACCTTAATATTGCCTTTGATCCAGCGATCGAGGATTTTAAAAACGAAGATAACCAAGATATTGAATTTGTTTTAAAATTTGAGCTCTTACCACTTGTTACTTTGCCTGACTTTAAGAAAATATCTATTGAAAAGCCAGTATTGGAGGTTTCAAAAAAAGATATCGATGAAAACCTCGACAAGATATTAAGCTTTTCTAAATCATACGACAAAGAAACAAAATCAAAGGCAAAATCAGGTGATCAAGTCACAATAGATGCGATTGGTTATGTTGATGAAAAAGCATTTGAGGGTGGAAAACTAAATTCTCATAAGCTAGTTTTAGGAAGTAAATCCTTTATTCCAGGCTTTGAAGACCAACTAATTGGTAGCAAGGCTGGCGACGATGTTTCAGTTAACGTTGATTTCCCTAAGGACTACCACTCAAAAGACCTAGCCGGAAAAGCGTCTGAATTTAAGGTGAAAGTTCTAGCTGTACATCAGGGGAATGTTCCCAAAATAGATGATGAATTTGCTAAAAAATTCAAATGCGATAATGTAGAGCAACTTAGAGAGCAAATAACTGCAAACATCCGCTCCAATTACGATGAATCGATTCTCGTCTTAATGAAAATGAAATTATTCGATAAGTTAGAGGATCTTCTTAAGTTTGATATCCCAGCTTCTTTACTTAAAAGAGAAAAAGAGATTTTAAAAGGCCAGAGCCCTCAGCTTGCAGACGATGCAGAACTAAAAAACATGTCTGAGAAAGAAAAGGACAAATATTTTGATGAGCTAGCAGCAAGAAGAGTACGTATTGGCTTAATGCTGGCTGAATATGTAAAACAAAAGGGATTAAATATAACAGACGAAGATGTTCGTCATGCAATCATTGAACATGCTAAGAATTATCCTGGGCAAGAACAAATGGTTATTGAGTTTTATAAAAAGAATAACAATGCTCTTGAAAATTTGAAAGGCCCTATTCTTGAAACAAAAGGTGTTAAAGCTATTTTTGATAATGAAATTGTCATTAAAGAAAAGTCTTACACCAGTGAAAAGTTAGAAAAACTCTTAGAAAACGAACTCAGAGATTAATTTTATCTTAATATTTTTAAAAAGCTGCTAGATTTCGAAAACAAGTTTAGCAGCTTTTGTTTTATGTAGAATTTGTTTATCTTCCTTTTTTTGTCTACAGGAAAAATGTGACTATTTGCTACTTATATCCCACTAACTATCATAGCTGCGATATCCATTATCTCATAATGGCCCTTTACATCTTGAGCAAACTATTTTTTAGACCATTCGCCACAAATCAAAGAATCAATAGAGTATTTCCCTGGACCGTAAAAAACTATTGTCGCAAGCAGAATAGCCCAATATAAATGCTCAATTAAATCAAGATATGTAAATTGAATAACAGCAACCATACAAATCAAAGGTATGGCTGCAAACCTAGTTAAAAAGCCCATCACCAGGAAAAATGGCATGGTTAGTTCTGTAACCATTGCAAGCGATGCTGCAATTTCAATAGGAATAATTGGCACTTTATATTCATACTGGAACAAATAAAGAGTTGTTTGCCAACTACTTATTTTTGTAAGACCTGAGTACCAAAAAATCCTAGCCATCCATATTCTTATAAACAATATTAGCAGTGAAAATAAGTATTTATTCGAGAATTTTGTAGCAATAAGATACATTCTGCCAAGCAAGCTATTTTGTATTTTATTAATCCACTGCATCATAAGGGTGCACTTAAAGTAGTATTCACAATTATCTCCTTTTCCAACAACAAGCTAATTATCTCAGCTATCTTTGTATCTAAATCGCCCCTAATATTCATTTGCTCAAGCGCTTGCCCTAAGGCTTTTCCATTTTTAAGAGCAAACAAAAACTGCCATTGCTCCTTTTCAAGAAACAGCGTCTCTATCCTACCCCGTACTCTGCATATGAGAACAAAACATTCTTCATGCACTATGTCAATTTTTTTACACTCGTGCTTATCATCCAGCAGTAGCTGTATTTTAGCAAGAGGCCAGTTTGCCTGTAGAAAAAACACGGAACGATTAAATTCGAAGAAAACTTCTTCTGGATCATTAGACAGAGACTTATTAAATTGTTCTGAGCTAATGGTTTTCTGGTTCAGAGATTCATAACTTCTAGATCTTAACCACTCAAGCTTTGCATAATCAGGTAAATAATCTAAGTGCTTTGTTGACGGAAACTTCTCTAAAAAATCTGGAAAACTCTTACCAAAACCACTAATATTTGATCTATCAGTTATGTTTACAAATTGATGGCTATAAGCCAGTGCTACACCACGCGCGCAACCTGACCCAATAAGTCGCCAAATGCCAGGGTACATTATTTCCAAGGCTGTAACAAAATTCTCAAATATAGTATCTTGATGCACTCTTAGACGATGCTCAGCTTTTATCGAACCATTTGCTTTGATAAAAGCTAGATCCCCTTTAACACTAAGAATCGAGTCAAGCAAGCTCTCTTGTATTGCTTCTAAACTACGCATATATATTTTCTCTTTTGCTTACTTGATCCAAGTAATAATCGATCTTTGCGGCCTCACCTAACAATACCTCAAGCTCAGGGATATTAGCGTCCCACTCTACTAAAGTTGGCACTCTCCCACATTTTTTTAAGGCGTATTCAAATAAATTCCAAACTTCCTCACATACTATGTTGTCATGAGAATCAATATATAAGAATTCATTATCTAAGATCTTTTTCTGTGAATGACCAGAAACATGCATTTCTTCAACAAAAAATGGATTAATTGCATCAATATATTCTCTAGATGACCAACCATTATTTAAACCAGAAATATAAATGTTATTAACGTCAAACACAATGCCAGCGCCAGTTTTTTGCATCAAAGCGTTTAGAAACTCAGGCTCAGAGTAAGTTGAATTTACATACTCAAAATAGGTCGAGGGGTTTTCAATCAGTATTCTTCTCTGTAACTTATCTTGCACAAAAGAAATATTATCAGCAAAAATATCAAGTGACTCTTTATTAAATGGGGTTGGCAATAAATCGGGTAAAAATTTATTAGAAATAGTATTCCATGATAAATGATCTGATACAAGGAATGGGTCTATTACCTCCATTAATCCTTTTACTAAGTCTATATGCCTTGTATCAAGACCGTTGGCTGAACCAAGGGACATTCCAATTCCATGTAAACTAACTGGATATTGCTCTCTTATTTTATATAAATAATCAAAATCAGGACCTCCTAGCGAATAAAAATTCTCACTATGCACCTCAACCCAACCTATTTGGACAGGCTTTTGGACAGAAAATTCTATCAGATGAGGATATCTTAGGCCAATTCCAACTGAATTAGACCTATCTTCAAATTCCTGTATCGCAGGTATTTGCTGTGGAAAAAGTTCGTTTCTTGACATGTTAGTAGTTTTAGTTGAGTTATCCCCCTACCTTTAAAGGATGATAGCTATAATAAAAGCAAATCCAGGTCGCCATAACTTTTTTATTAGAAGAAATCCTGAATAAAAATTCAGAATTTCTTCTTTTGATTGACTAGGAATCTTTATGTATTATTCCGCAGCATCCTCAGTAACAAGCTTCGCTTTAATTTCATCAGAAACGCCACTCATGTCGCCTTTGTTGATTTTATCACATTCGCCCTTTGGCACCATAATCCAAGCTTCTGCATCACCAGCTTTGTTGCGGCCTGCACATGATCCTGATTTACTAGCACAATCACCTTTATGCTCTAGAATTATGCTGTTACCTTCAGAGTCAACAGCTTTACATTTCTCCATTCCTTCTGGAGCATCTGCTGCTTGTGCACTAGTGAATGAAAGTGCAGCTAATGCAAATGCTGTAGCAAGTAATTTTGATTTTTTCATTTTTTTACCATTAACTTTATTGATGAACTAGTTAAAAATTAACCCGAAACTGAGTTTACACAAAAGTTCCAGGTCTTTAGTCAACACCAATACTTGGTTTAAAATAAATATTGGTGTTGTAATATAATTATTCCATTAAAATCTAAATAGAATTACTTTGAAGCAGCTTCAACTTCAGCTTTAACTTCTTCAGTAAGGCCACTCATGTCGCCTTTCATTACTTTTTCACATTCACCTTTTGGAACCATAACTTCAGTGTGTTTAGCACCAACTTTACATTTTTCCATCATGCCTTCTTTAGCAACATCAGCTGCTTGTGCACTAGTGAATGAAAGAGCAGCTACTGCAAATGCTGTAGCAAGTAATCTTGATTTAACCATATTTTTTACCACTATTATTCGATAAATTAATTTGACAAAGCCACCCGGCCTTGTGCAGTGTCAAATATTAAATCAATATTGAATTTGTAGATACAGATTTTTCTTATCAATTCGTAACATTTTCAAGCACATTCATAAAACTATGCATTTTTAACACACCTTACCCTATATCGCTTCAAATATTAGATCTCAGAAAAGTATTGTTTAGCTATTAAGACGCGATTATGACCAGACATGTCTCTTTTAGTGACCACATCAGTAAAATCATATTCCTTTAAAATATCTAAAACTTTATCACGTTGATTATATCCTATTTCAAAAAAAAGCTTTCCACCAGATTTTAAATAAGTTGAGGCAGAATTAATTATTGCTTTGTAAGCCGACAAACCATCATCATTTGCATATAAAGCAAGATCAGGCTCAAAAAGAATAGTACTTGAGCTTACACAGGATTTTTCATGATATGCTATATAAGGCGGGTTACTAACAATGTAATCGTACCGACATTCCGGAATATTACTAAACCAATCGCTCTGGATAAATTTCATTTGTCTACTAACATTATGCTTATGAGCGTTAATCTTTGCAACGTTAAGAGCCTCTTGACTTATATCAACCGCAAGAATATCAGCCATTAGTATTTCGTTTGCTATAGTAACTGAGATTGCCCCGCTACCGGTGCCAAGCTCTAAGATTTTTATATCATTACCTAAGTGCCGAACGTTATAATCCTCTATAATACTATCAACAAGCAATTCCGTCTCCGGCCTAGGTATTAGAACGCTTTTATCAACAATAAAATCCCTCCCATAAAACTCCTGTTTACCGACAATATATGCTATAGGCTCCATTGATATCCTTCTCTCCAACAGACTAAAGAACCGCTCCTCTTCTAATTCAGATAATAGATCATTATATTTAATCAGCAATTGTTCATAAGATAACGATAATACATTGCACAGAATAACCCTGACATCCAGGTTAGGCGTGGAACTGTTTTGACACTTCTCTGCCGCTATTGTTAAAGCTTGTTTAATCTGCACGTTAATAATCTACACGTAAAAAATATAAACCTTCTGCTGGTGCAGTGGGTCCAGCAGCTCTCCTGTCTTTTGCTTCTAACGCTTCTTTAATTTTTTGTTCTGACCAACGCCCTTTGCCCACCATTACTAGGCTTCCAACAATATTTCTTACCATATGATGCAAAAACGATAAAGCTGAAACATGTATCTCGATAAGCTCTCCATGTTTTATAATCTCTATTTTATCAACAGTTTTCATTGGCGATTTTGCTTGGCATTCACTCGCCCTAAATGAACTAAAATCATGACGACCCAAGAGATATTCAGATGCTCTTTGCATTGCAGCTATATCAAGGTTATCCTTGACCAAACATACCAGACCTTTGCTCACTATATTGACTTGTTTGCGATTTAATATTTTATAAACATAGTGCCTGGATTTTGCAGAAAATCTGGCATTGAATTTTGAGTCAACCAACTGGGCAGCCACTACGCCAATAGTATGACCAGTGCAAAAATGATTAATTGAGTGCATAAGCCTTTTGGGTTCAAATTTCTTGTAAAGATCAAAGTGCGCCACTTGACCATAAGCGTTAACTCCAGCGTCAGTCCGGCCAGCAACACTTACCGATACACGTTCTTTACTAAATGCGTAAATAGCATCTTCAACAATTTGTTGCAAAGACAGTCCATCCTTTTGCCTTTGCCATCCACAATAACCAGATCCAAGATACTCAAGTGTGATCTTGTATCTATAAGTGTTTTCCATTTTAGATATCTATTTTCTCTTAGCCATTAGTATTGTGACCTGACCCACTAAGGAAACTAATCATTTTCTTCGATCTTGTCGGATGCTTTAATTTACGCAGAGCCTTGGCTTCTATCTGGCGTATACGCTCCCGAGTTACGTTAAACTGTTGCCCAACTTCTTCAAGTGTATGATCCGTATGAACTCCAATACCAAATCTCATTCTTAGTACCCGCTCTTCTCTTGGAGTAAGAGTCGAAAGAATCCTAGTAGTAGTCTCTCGTAAATTTGACTGGAAAGCAGCTTCGCTTGGCAAAATCGCATTTTTATCCTCAATAAAGTCACCTAAATAACTCCCATCTTCGTCCCCAACTGGATTTTCAAGGCTCACTGGCTCCTTGGCAATCTTCATAACTTTACGAACTCTATCAATAGGCATAGATAGTCTTACAGCAATTTCTGCTGGCGTCGGTTCATATCCAAGTTCGCCGAGCATTTGTCTTGACGTACGAATAATTTTATTAATAGTCTCGATCATATGAACAGGAATTCGAATCGTTCTAGCCTGATCAGCAATTGATCTTGTTATAGCCTGACGTATCCACCAAGTAGCATAAGTAGAAAATTTAAAGCCTCTACTATACTCAAACTTGTCTACCGCTTTCATCAGCCCAATATTACCTTCCTGTATTAAATCAAGGAACTGTAGACCTCTGTTAGCATATTTTTTTGCAATTGAAATAACTAGGCGCAAATTAGCTTCTATCATCTCTTTTTTTGCTCTTGAAGCTTGCCTATCACCTCTCTGAATAGCCCCCACTATCCTTTTAAATTCACCAATAGCTAAACCAACCTCTTGCTCAACAGATCTAAATTCTTCAAGAATTGTATCAATCGTGTCTTGCTCTTGAGCAACAAAGTTCTTCCAAGCGACTTCTTTTTTAGATTGAATTTTATTTAGCCACTCTTGTCCATAATCTGAACCACCAAAGTCTTTTAAGAAACTTTGACGGTTAATTTTATACTTCTCTGCAAGTTTTAAAAGCTTCACTTCTCTATTTACAAGGTTCTTATTTACCTCATAAACTTCAGATAAAATTTCTTCGATACGTTTATTATTAAAATGCAAAGATGAAACTTCTGCTACTAATGAAATCAACAGCTTTCCATAACTTTTATTACTCTTAAGAGAATCGGGTTTTAACTTTTGGGCAACATGCTTTTTAGTTTCAACTAAAATAGCATCGCATAATTTTGCAATACTTTCCATCTTATCAGTAATGGCGGGAAGGAGCTCCGTTTCCATCGCAGAAATCGATAAAGTTGAGGTTTCTTCTTCCTCTAGGCCAGATTTCGTATGGTCACCTCTGCCTTCTTCTTCGTCCTCCGTCTCTTCTTCTTCGACAATCAAAGGGTCATCATTACCCATATTTGCTTCGAGATCTATCAAATCCCTAAGCATGATTTTTTCGTTTACAAGATCTTCAAACCATTTGATGAAGCGTTTCATTGCTAATGGACTTTCACACAAAGAGTTGAGCATCAACTCTTTTCCTTCATCTATTCTCTTGGCGATTTCAATCTCATTTTCACGAGATAGCAACTCAACGCCACCCATATCACGCAAATACAGACGAACCGGATCATCCGTAGAGCCTAAATCTTCTTCCTCACTTTCTTCTTCAGCGTCTGCTATTCTATTGAAAACAGTCAGTTCTTCGTTAACGTTGATATCAAGCTTTATGTCCTCATCATCTTCTTCAATAATATCGATTCCGGCTTCCGAGAATTTGGAAATAGCATTCTCGAGCTCATCCACAGAAAGCTTCTTGCTAGCTGGAATAGATTTATTTAGCTCGTTATAAGTAACAAAACCCTTTTTTTTACTTGTAGACACTAGGTTATCCAAATCTTGGACCTTCTTTTCTTTAGTGCTAATTACCTTCTTTTCTTTTATCATTCGGGTTCTCAAATTCAGGTTAATTTATAAATTTCTCGCTTAGCTGGATCAGTTCTTTGGAAATCTTTTGAATTTCCTTCAAATAAGAGAAAGACTTGGACTGAACATCATCAAAACTACCTTTTGATACCTCAACATATTCTTGTTTTAATAACAACAGATAGTGCTTTTTGCACAGCAACTCAAAAGCTAGTTTTTGATCAATGTCTGTTTTATTTAAAAAACTAGTATCTAAAAACAAATTATTTGGGGCAGATAATACTAAATAAGTATCAAAAAATCTAGTTCTTTTTACTTCCTCTAACGTAATATTTCCGTGTTCAGCATGGATATTGATGAATTCAACGATCCAATTTTTAAAGTCGTTTAACTCTTCGTCTACAAGCGTTATATCTTCTACCATGCCTAAAGCAACTTGAGGAAATTTTACCATAAAAGCACATATTGCAAATTCTGAGAACTCTATTTCCGAGTATTGTTTCGCAACATAAATCTCACTAGCGATAGATGATTTTTCATATTCCTTAGAAGATTTTTTTCTTATAAGATTTGTCCAAATCATATCTTTAAAATAACGTCTAAAATTTGCTTTAAGCACATTGTCTTTCACAAGAGATATATGGCTATCAAGACGCTTCTCTAAACTAGCCTTAGATTCTGCTGTGTTAAAATTCTTACCTTGAAACTCTTTTTTCCAAATCATTTCAGACAGACCGATTCTACCGGTCAAAACTTTTTGAAACGCCGTTTTACCACCAGATTTGATTAAGTCATCTGGATCGAGTGAATCAGGTAATTGAACAAATGATATCGATTTATCAGCAGTAATACTTGGGATAGCTAGATCAATTATCCTGCCGCTGGCTCTTATTCCAGCATTATCACCGTCCAAACATGCTATAATTTCATCACACGTACGCCAAAGTTTCTGTATGTGACTTTCAGTCACAGCCGTGCCCAGGCACGCCACGGCTTGCTTAAAACCAGCTTGGTGCAACGCTATTACATCCATATATCCTTCAACAAGGATAGCATAATTGTCTTTGTATATATGACTTGTAGCTAGATTTTCTCCATACATAGTTTCAGATTTTTTAAATATTACTGTTTCGGGAGAATTAATGTACTTAGGCATCGCCTCACCAATTGCCCTACCGCCAAAAGCCACCATCTTATTATAGCTATTCCTTATGGGAAACATAATACGTTTATTAAAAACTTCATATATCCTACCATCTTCTTTTTTACCAAAAAGACCAGATTTTAATAAATCCTTAAGCGGTATTGATTTTTTTTCGAAAAACTTTTCCAGTTCTCCACCTCCAGGAGCATAACCTATAGTGAAATCGTTTATAGTGTTATCCCCTAACCCTCTCTTGCTAAGATAAGATCTAATTTCCGCACTAAGATTATCAACAAAAAATTGCGAGGCAAGTTCAAGTATGTTATATATTTGGTCAGCTTCTTCATATACCTTTTCCTGCTCCGGAGATAATTTTGGTAACTCTATACCATTTTCCTGAGCTATTTTTATTGCAGAATCCTTATAACTAATACCATTAGTTTCCGAAACAAAGCGAATAACGTCTCCATGAGCCCCGCAACCAAAGCAATGGTAAAACCTCTTTACATCATTCACTGTGAAAGATGGAGTCTTTTCATCATGGAATGGACATACTCCAAGATATTCATTGCCCTTTTTTGTAAGCAAAATTCTCAAACGCACTATATCTGATATACGAACAGCGTTTCTTAAATGATTATAAAATTCTAGAGGAAGCCTCATACCATAAGACTAAGAACAAACGTTACTAAAGCGTACGTTAATGGAACAGAAAAATTATCATTAACTTTAATTTGATCTGAAAAGAATTCAACTATCGTGGTTACCAATGAGCTAATCAAAATAATGACAAAACTCGTGCTATAACCAATAATAAAATATGTCATAACACTAATTAATACGGACGATATAAAGAATGAGAAAGCACCCGCGTAGGATTTTCCGTTGAACAAAGGTGAGCCATATTTCATACCTACAATAGCAGCAAAACAATCTGAAACTATCAGAACCAGCCACGAAGTAATTGCTAATCCTTTTGAGAAAAGCAAACAACTAACCAAAAAACCTAGAGCCATGTAACTAGCTCCACTTAAAACAAATTGTCCACTATCTTCCTCTTCTCGTATAATTTTTCCAAAAATATTTTTTATAAGCTCTTTAATTTTGGGGTTATAATGCCTAAATATATCTAAGTAAAGGGTGATACCAGCGATAACTGCAAGAGTAAGGGCCATTATCATTTTAGGGATGAATAAATAGGCAATAGGAAAAATTAGACTACAAAGGTGAAACACTTTGCGTTGGATTTCGAAATTTAACTCTGTGTTATACATAATAGAATTTCAAAGCAGATTTGACAAAATATATAGGTATAAATATACTCTGAGATCTTAACATAAACAAGAACTAATAACTATGGACAAATTTCCAATTACCAGGAAAGGGTATGAAAAATTAGAGAGAGAAATAAAACAACTCAAATCAGTAGAGCGTCCGGCTGTAATTGAAGCAATATCTACAGCAAGAGAATTTGGCGACTTATCAGAGAACGCAGAATATCACGCTGCCAGAGATAAGCAGAGTTTTATTGAAGGCAGAATTCTAGATTTAGAAGATAAATTTTCTAGAGCCGAGATTATTGATACCTCAAAACTGAAAGCAGATAGTGTAAAGTTTGGGGCGACCGTAAAGCTAATTGATGATGATACGGAAGAAGAATCTACTTACCATATTACAGGCGAATACGAAGCAGATATCTCAAAGAGCAGGATCTCAACAAAATCTCCTCTTGCCAAAGCTCTAATCGGCAAATCTATAGGAGATATTGTAGAAGTTTCTACTCCAAAAGGTGATAAAGCCTTTGAAATCCTGGATATCAGCTTCTCAGATCTTGACTGATAACAGATTTATGTGTTACAATTTTAGTAGTTAAATTAATACGAAGGTACTCGATGTCAAATATAAAAAACTTACCAGCGGTTAGTTCCGAAGCTAGTTTTAGTATGTACTTACGCGAAATTAATAAAATTCCTTCTTTAACGAAGGAAGAAGAGTTTCTGCTGGCAAAAGCCTATCTAGAAAATCAAGATCTTGAGGCAGCCCATAAGCTAGTTACTAGCCATTTGAAGCTTGTGGCAAAAATAGCTATGAGGTATAGAAATTATGGTTTACCTATAACTGAATTAGTTTCCGAAGGTAATATAGGCCTGATGCAAGCGGTAAAGAAATACGATCCAGACCTTGGGTATAGATTATCAACATATTCAATGTGGTGGATCAAAGCATCCATCCAAGAATACGTGCTTAAATCTTGGTCTTTGGTTAAAATTGGTACCACATCGGCACAAAAAAAGCTTTTCTTTAGCCTTAGTAAGATTAAACACAAAATTACTAACATGTACTCTAGATCAGTTAATGAAGGCGATTATCAAGCTATAGCTGATGAACTTGGCGTTACTGTAAGAGAAGTCAACGAAATGAGCCAAAGACTTTCAGGACCGGACTTGTCCTTAAATCGTACCATAAACAATGATAGTGATAATTCTGGTAGCGAAATGTTAGAGCTACTACCAGAATCAAAGCCTTCTCAAGAAGATATACTTTCTCGTAGACAAATTTTGGGAAACAAGACGCAAATTTTATCAGAAGCATTGGGCGAACTGAATGAACGTGAAGTACAAATCCTAACTGCAAGAAAACTTAATGACTCTCCGCTGACACTTGACACTTTGAGCTCTCAATATAATATTTCTAAAGAAAGAGTTCGTCAAATCGAAACAAAAGCGTTTGAAAAGGTGCAGAACTATGTGTTAACTAGAATTTCCAACGACGGACAAATTAAAACGATTGATTATTAAGCAACGCCTCGTGCTTCGGGCCCATGCTAAATAAGAAATTCGACAAAGCACAAATATAACAGAAGATGTATTCCAATTGAAATTGATAAACCTTTCTGTCAGAACTAAGAACTAATATATAGTTCTTAGTATTATTTGCTTTTTAATGGATTAAAAATTGTTCGAATATTCTAATAAAATCTATGATAAATACTGATGCAATCTAACACCATTTTGCTTCAACCATAATTTAGCTAGTTTATAGTCTGGATAAAGTTTCTCAACCAAATTCCAAAAACGCATACTATGATTCATTTCTATCATATGACACATTTCATGCACCACTAAATATTCCAATATTTCCTTGGGAGCAAAGACAAGACGCCAATTAAAGGAGAGCACCCCCTTACTGGAACAACTACCCCATTTGTTTTTATTATTCATAATTCGAATCTTGTCAAAACTTAAATCATGTTTTATAGCAAAAAAATCAACTAACTTCGTTACTTCCAACAATAATTTATCTCTCAAGAACTTTACGAAAATACTTTTATCCTGTAGAAAATTTGAATAAATTTCAATTGACTCATGATTAATTACGACTTTACAATAATTTGCTTCAATATGTTGTAGCGAATATACTTTACCCAAAATCGGTATCGTTTTGTAATCTATCGGTTCTTCCTTGATAGTATTTTGTAATTTCTTCCTTACCCAGAATTCCTTTGATAACAAAAACTTATACCCCCCATCATAATGTTTATTAGGCAGAATTAATTCTGCCCCATTGTGGTTTACTTTAATTGAAATCCTTTTTGCTCGTAAGCTGCACCTTACTTGGACTTGAATATCAGGACCAAGTCTGCCTAAAGTAATAGAATTTGGTATTAATTTTGGTTGTTTCTTCATGCAGATTAATTTTTTGAGTAAAACTAACATAAATTGCTACTATAAAGAACTTAATTTTTGTTTCTCAAAATCTATCAGCCATTTTTTACGCTGAACCCCACCCCCATATCCACCCAAATCACCATTACTGTTAATGATACGGTGACAAGGGATAATGATTGCCAACTTATTTGCTCCATTGGCATTTGCTACTGCTCTATATGCTTTCTGTCTTCCAACAGCATTAGCTTGGTCACGATAGCTTCGTGTCTGGCCATAAGGGATACGCTTCAGTTCATCCCAAACAAGTTTTTGAAATGGACTACCCAAAAAGCGAAGTGGCGTTTTAAACTCCTGTAACACCCCATTAAAATATTCTTGTAACTCAGATCTTATCTCCTCGATTGGTGCTGCGTTTCCTGGGATAATAACTACTTTAGTCTTAACCTTAAGCCTCTCGATTTCACGCTCTAGACCACGCCGATCAACAAATTCCAAGAGGCAGAGAGCTTCATCATCGCTAATTGCAAGCATAGCTCCAAGGGGTGTATCGATCCAAGATGCTTGGAGAATTTTGTGATGTTTATCAAATTTTGTAGGAGTAGCCCCCATAATTTTAGAGAACGCATCTCGAAACCCGCTACTAGATTCATAACCGGTGTTAAGTTGGGTATCAATTACTGAATTCCCGCTCTGAATTTTCTTCATCGCAAGCCCCATACGTCTTGCTCTTGCATATTCAACAAAAGTCATCCCAAAACGCTTCTTAAACTGACGACGCGCTGTTGATACATCCACTGATAATGCATTAAAATCACTATCTTTCCATCTTTTAGCCGGGTCGGCTTCAACAGCTTCAACAAGAGTTCTCACTAAATCTGAGATTTGGTTGGGATAAGAAAGAGGGCAACAACGCATACAAGGCCTAAAAAACGCTAGCATCGCTTCTTTCGCAGTTTTATAAAATTCACAATTTTCAAATTTTGGTTTTCTTGCAGAACATGTAGGACGGCAAAACACTCCTGTAGTTTTAACACCGACAAAAAACACGCCTTCGTACTGTAAATTTTTATCGAGCAGAGCTTTATAAAACTCTTGTTTTAATGCTTGGGTTATCATTTTATCCTAATAATAAGCTATGTTTAATAAGTTTCCTGAACTCAGGTTATTATAATAATTAAAAATGTGCGACCGAAATTCAGGCATTGATTTTTAATTTTCATATCCTTTACCATTTATCGCTAATTTCTATCTCCCCATAGTATTCCTTAATTCTTCTAAGAGTGGCCGAAGATATATCAGACGGCAACTCCTTCAGTTTAAACCATTTTTTTTCTTTTATTTCTGAAACACATATACTGTTCTTTTCAATAAAATCTGTACATATATAAAATACTACGTAATCGTCACGCTTCTCAGCTTGACTATGATATACACTAAACAATTTAACAGATTTAGCTACAATACCAACTTCCTCTAACAATTCTCTAAGTATCGTTTGTTGTGGAGTTTCTCCTTTTTCAACACCACCACCAATAGTATACCATCCTTGCATATATGTATGCTCTACTAGCAAAATTTTATCATTATCTACGACCAAAGCTCTAGCACCAACAGTCTTCTTGCCTAGCAGCGAGTAAACAAAATTTTTGATTATTCTATAGATTTTCATATCACTATCTCAAAAGTGAATATATTCATCGCATATGGATCAGGATTTTTCAATGTTTTTAATTCTTCTTCAGTTTTAAAAATTTCTGTAAATTTATTTCCAGATACGTGGATAATTGCTTTACGCCAAAATTTTAGGGCTTTGATATTTTTAGGCATTACAGCAACAGACCATTTACCTGGATGCATTTTAAATATTAATTCGCTTACTTTCAATGCTATACCTTTAGCTTGGAATTTTGCAAGAATGAAGAATTCTCCTATATTCCAATCTACCGTTTCAATTAAGCCTTCTTGATCAAGTAAAACAAATCCTGCTAATTCATTTTCTACCTTAACTAAAAAAGCTTTCTTATCACTGTCCTCAAAATAATGTTTAAAATCTATGCATTCAAACATACCGTCCTCAGGACATTCCCATCCCATAAAGGTGGTTCTATCATAGATGTAAAACCGTGCCATGTTTTGAATGGTGGGATAATCACCAAGCAGCGCAGGAACAATTATAATATTTTCACTCATATCCTCTTCACCATCAGATCGCTTATTTGGCCAACAAAAGCCCCGACATTAGCTTCATAAGCACCTACTTTTTCAAAACCTGCTTTGCTATAAACATGAATAGCACGAGGATTATTTGGATCTGGATCAATAAAAAACGTATCAGCAAGTGGGTCAATAAACTCGTGATAAAAACTCATAAAATCTTCTAAGGTTCTAGCTGCCAGACCTTGACCTAAAAATTTTGTATTTCCTATACCAAAATCGAGGCCAATTGTATGGCCTGATTTGGACATATGCTTTATATGAACATCAGATAATTTTTGATCTTTCTGAAAAATATCTGACACAACAAAGCAATATGGCTCTCCCTCTACGGAGCCAATCCAATATTTGGTCGTACCATAAAAATAATGCTGCTTTTTATCATTAACAAAATTTAGGATATCTTCTTTATGTTCCTTGGTATTATCCCAAAATTCCATTATATGTGGCTTATGCAGCCACCTAAAAATGATGTCTATATGTTCTAAACTGGCTTTTTCAAATTTAATATTCATATTCTCCACACTACGTCATTCACGCCCTCGCGAAAGTGACAAACCTAAACACTGCCTAAATTGTACACATCTCTCCTCAAAAACTAGCGTCTAAGTACATTTTCATGCCTTCATGACTTGCTTCAAAACCGATATGTTCATAGAAATTCCTAGCCTTGATACGTTTTTTATTTGTTGTTAATTGCATTATAGATGCGCCTTTAGCCTTCCCGTAAGAGATCGCAGCTTTCATCATCCACTCCCCCATTTTCTGGCCGCGATATTTCTCAAGAACACGCACTGCTTCAATTTGCATTCTTGTTTGGCCTGAAAAACTTAGCGATGGCATGATAGTCAAATGTGATGTACCGACAATTTCCTCATTATTTTCTACTATCATGAGATAGTGGTTTTGATCAGCGTCTATTCTATGAAATGCGTCGATATAACGCTGATCAAGAGTTGAATTAGTGCTTTCACGAGTTTTCCCCAATTCATCTTCAAGCAACAAATTAACTATTACCCCAAGATCATTTATCGTCGCTTTACGATGAGTTAGGTTTTTGTTCATACTTCTTTCCTTAAATAAAGTTTTGCCATATGACCATCATTGTGATAGCCAAGATTTTTATAAAATTCATGCGAGCCATCCTTGGCGCGCCGTAGACCAGAAGTCAAATCAATAATAGCGGGACTAAATTTACGCGCAATATCTTCTACAAAAAGCATAAGCTTTTTTCCAACACCATAACCCCGATACTTCTCATCGGTCACAAGACTCTCTATATGAAATCGTACTTTATCTAGGACAAAAACTGATGATGTTGACCAAGCAACAAAGCCAACAACTTGGTTCTCTAAACAAGCAACTGCAACGCCATAACCATTATTTTTTGTAAATCGTTCAAATCTTAGTTTTAGCTCATGCTTTAACACAGGATATCCAAGTTGATCCATTAACGGCACAAGAGTAGAAATATCGGAGGTTTCGGCTGAACGAACTAAAATATAAAGATTATCTTTTGTGCCCATTATTTCTCTCTTATCATCCATAATTCACTTATCCCGCCTTGCTCTTTAGCTTTCCTAAAGCCTACTTTTTCATAAGCACGAATAGCGCCTAAATTTGTAGTATCCGGATCAACGAATACATAATTGAATCTCTCAAAAACATGTTCCTCTAAGAAAAGTGAAAGCGCTGTTGAGCCAATATTTTTACCAAAAAACTCTACTTCACCGATATACAAGTCAAGGCTTGCACACGATTTCGGTAATTTAGATAAGTCCGAGCATGAATCATGAGGGAAGTCATAGAGATTATAATATTGGATATAGCCTATAGGTACATTATCTATACAAATAATATACGCATATATTGGCTTTTTAAATTCACCATGACGCTCGTTTACTGATTTGCTACCATTAACATACTCACCATATTTTTCTTCTATCAACTCTGGTGTCCATTTAATATCCTGATCCCACCATAACCTTACGTGAGGGGTCTGAAGCCACTTAATTAGCAGCGAAAAATGTGATTTTACGAGAGGGACAAAAGTGATATTCATTAATGCTCCACAATTAGCGAAGATAGATGGAGGAGAGGAAGGGATTTGAACCCTCGACACGATTGCTCGTGAACACGCTTTCCAGGCGGGCGCCTTAAACCACTCGGCCACCTCTCCTTGATATAAAATTTAAGCCTATTTATGAGAGCCAGATACTATATCAAAACTGTATCGAGATCAAGTTGCAATTAAAATGATCTTATTTTATGCCAAAGCACTATAAGAATATCCTTGCCTGTTTTGATATTTTTATCTAATTTATAAACTATCAACTTATAAAGAGGAATCACTATGAATGAAATTCTAAATAACCTAGTTAAAAGCAATAAATTTTATTTATCACTCACTGCGATGTCGCTTGCCTTTACTCTATTACTCAATTTTTACAATCAAATATCAGATTGTTCTTTGATGTTCACTTTTTTAGCTTTAACTCTAAATACAATATCAGCATTGCACGGCACTAAAAAAGCTATCAACAGTATAATCTTATCAGTAATAATAAGCTTTGCCCTGATGTGGAATTTGAAATATTATATTAATGGTGAGCTTATTAATGGCTTAGTCCTAGCCTCTTTGCTATCAGTACTGGTATCGTCCTACGTTGGTCTAAATTTAGTTTCTAAATTAAGAATAAAATACAATTCTTATGTAAGCAATTTTATTAGTCTACTAGCATATGCAATAGTTGACGGAGTTGTTATGTCATTATTCTTCATAAATATATTTTCTCTAAATAGAGTTGTTTCTATATTTACTTATGAAGTAGCCTATAAATGCATTTATGCATTTATTGCATGCATATGTTTGTTTGTAGCTTCTTACTTACAGAAACAATTTAAAGCCATGCAGAATTAGTTAGTCAAGTTTCTCATAGCTCTTTTACAAATCTTCTCAGTATGTGGAGTAAACGAATGTTTACCTCCACTCGCAGCATAAATTCCTTACCCAGTCAGGGGCTTTGTTTCGATACCTCCCACCCTTTCTTGAGCATATTTATATGGCATATCACAACAGTATTTGATGAAATGCTAACTCTATCATTTGTTGTGTTAAAATTCAATTTGTGTGTTCATAGGGGGGGTAAAGAAATAAAGCCGTTCGGCGTCATAATAACTATTTACAAATACTACAAAGTCTCGTAGGTATATTAATTATTAAAACTAATATTTAAGAGTAAAGGTATATGAAAATAAAGGGTCAAGACAAAAATGATTTGCTGCCGATATCGGCAAACTTGCTATTACCATCACGAACTTGCCTTCAAGAAAATTTAAGCGAGCAATATTTATTAGAAGAGTTTAGAGAAGAGCAAAATGTGACTAGAAAATTAGTAACTTTATGGGGCCTTGATATTACTCCAAAACTACAAGCAGTCTTACGAAAAGAAAATATTGAGCTTGATCTTTCTTACGCTCCTACTAAACTTTTTCTTAACGAAACAATAGAATTTATACCTTGTTTATTGTCACCTGCATCTCTTGTATCGCTTAATCTTTTCAACAGTAGAATAGGCGAATCGGGAAGTAGAGGATTGGCAAATGTTCTGAAGGTTACTTCTTCCCTTACTTATCTTAAAATTTCATATTATGATATGGGTGAAGCGGGGGCATTAGCATTATCAGCAGGTTTAGCTGAATGTCATTCTCTTACAGCCCTCGATTTCAGTGACGAGATTAATGAAAAGGGCAGCCCATACTTTTTTGACTTAAATCTACCTGATGGAAACATTGATCAAAAAATAGTAAATACTTGTCCTCAGGGACCCGCAGACCCTGTTGACTTCGATCTTCTGCAGGATTACACTCAGTTTGGTAAAAAACATCATGTATTAGGTTGGTCATTAGAATTATTCAGAACCATAGGCCAACACCCAGCTATTAAAGATTTCGCCTTTGGAGTGGTGGGCAGTGATGCTTGTTTAGCATTTTTGCATTCTGGAATGCTACAAGTAAAGGGTCAGGTATTACAAAGTACTTTTTTATTAGGTCCTGGATTTATTAATTTTACTCAACCATCTGCGTTAGAGGTTTTTAAGGATGAGGTAAAACTAGTGAATAAATCCATGATA
>CAMCMD010000008.1 GCA_945875975.1 Rickettsia typhi | reverse complement strand
GGCTCAAATCCTTTGTAAAAATCATCGACAAAACAGAACAAACTATCGTAATCTATATTCATTAGGGTAATCTTTATTGATTGAAAACTCTAGAATACCCTAATACCTTCAGCTATTCAGCTCCTTTCTTAAACACAGTTGGGGTTATTATTATAATCTACAACCCCTAGCCCAGAGTAATCATTGATCCCGATTGCACTATCTCCACCGCCATCGCCTGATAAAGTTATCGTCTGTGCTCCAACATATAAAATTGTTAAAAAATTTCCTGTCTGACTAGAAGAGTTACCAACTGAACCTAAAAATACATCGTGAGATACTGTAAATATACTATTATTACCACTAATATCTATAGACCTTATTCTATGATTTCCAGAAGTAAGTAAGTTATGCGTTCCACCTAATTTTATGTTGGCATTATCAACAAACTCAGCTAACCCATTATTCAGTCCAATAGTAGCTGGCGTACCAGTTGTTATCAATTGAGGTGTTGGCAATACGCTATCAGCTTCACTGGAAAATGGTAAACTTATGGCAACAAGCGAAACACAAGCAGCTAGTGCTTTAAATTTAGGCATAATGTAAATACTCGAATTAATTAGATGAAGTAATTAATGATAATAGAAGTAAATTCCTATTTACATAAAATATTTATTAATGCCTCAATAGATTATTTATAGAGTAATATTTCTATCAACAATACTTACAGATACTGTTGAAATAGACTATAGTTCAAATTGAATAAGTTTTATATTGATATGAATTCATTACAAAATAAAGCATCAAACCCTGAAATCTCAACTTGGGTATCTGCTTCCGCTGGAACTGGAAAAACAAAAATACTCACCGATCGGGTACTACGTTTATTATTAAAAGGTGAGGGGTTTGATAAAATACTATGCCTCACCTTCACAAATGCAGCAGCTGGAGAGATGAAACAGCGTATTACTGCTGCTCTTGACACCTGGTCAAAGCTTGATAAACATATATTAGCCAAAGAACTAAATAAAATCATTGGCAGAGAAGCGACTACTCAAGAAATAAGCCTTGCTCGGTCTTTATATGATTCATATTTGAAAGCTGAAGATAGTATTAACATTCAAACTATTCACTCTTTCTGTCAAAAACTACTCAAGAAATTTCCTCTTGAAGCCTCTGTTTCACCAAGCTTTAAAATTATTGATGAAATAAAGGTGGACTATATATTAAGTCAGATTAAAAAACATCTAATGTACCAAGATGAGTTAGAACCAATAACCGAGTATTTATCGATCAATTTTCATGAACTGATTATTGATGAAATCCTTAGCGAAATTATCCAACACAAAGCTCAATTTCTTAAGTCCAAGTTTTCATTAGATAATTTTAAAACTGAATCTATCAAACTCATTTCTGAGCTTCAAAACTCGAACAATAGCTATTATGATTTAATTAAGCAAAATCCAGTCGTACAAAATATTGTAGCGGTTAATATTACAACAAAAGAGCTAAAAGAGTTCTTTTTAACTCAACAAAGCCAGAAGAAAAAAAGAATAGTTACTCAAAAAATAGCTAAAGCTTGGTCAAATTTATACTCGGATTTAGAAACAATACAAGATGAAATATATACTCTTGATCAAAAAGAAAAAACTGAAAGGCTAAAAAATCACTCAAAATTGCTTTTTCTTCTTGGTTCAAAAATAATTGAAAACTATGAGAATTATAAATCTACAAAAGCATTATTAGATTACGATGACCTGATTATCTATGCCCGTAGACTTCTAAATGATAGTGCCGCCAAAGAATGGGTCCTATATAAATTGGATGGAGGCATTGATCACTTACTTGTCGATGAAGCACAAGATACAAGCAATGATCAGTGGAGCATCATCAAAGCCCTTATTGACGAATTTTACTCCCATGAGGCAGAAAAAAATAACCGTACAGTTTTTGTTGTTGGAGATGAAAAGCAATCAATTTTTAGCTTCCAAGGCGCTGATATTGATTCTTTTTCTCATATGAATCAATTTCTAACAAAGAAAATGTCTGATGCTAGAAGACATTTTGAAAATGTAAATCTTGAAATATCATATCGTTCAGCAAAAGAAGTATTAGATGTAGTATATCATGTTTTCAATAGGGTAAGAGAACAAATGCCTGGTACGTTTTCATCAACTTTAAATCAACTGCATGCCTTTCGTAGGGAGCACACAGGAAGCGTAGAATTATGGCCGATTTGTAGAACTGAAAATCTTACTAATGAGTTCTGGCCAATAATTAAATCAGAAGTGGATACAACCTCTTCAAAGGTACAACTTGCACAAAAAATAAGTTCCTACATCAAAAACAAACTTGGCTCTGGTAAAATACTTGCTGCGACTAATAAAGTTATAGCGCCTAACGATTTTATGATTTTATTCAGAAAACGAGATGAATTTACTAAGGAAGTAATTAGCGCTCTGCAAAATGATGGCGTGCCCGTAGCAGGTCTTGATCGAATCACCTTGAGAGAAAATTTAGCTGTACAAGATTTGCTATCAATTGGAAAATTTGTTCTAAATTCCCAAGATAATCTTAACATTGCTACTCTTCTTAAATCACCTATTATCGGGATTAATGAGGCGTTTTTATACGATATTTCTATTAAGCGAGGTAAGCACTCGATCTGGGATTATATTAACCTAACTCAACATTCTTCAGAGAAACATCGAATTTTATTTGAACAACTTAGTATATTTCTTGAAATTTATCAAAAGACTAATGTTGAGACTTTTTTCCAATATATAGTAGACATACTGGGCTTCAGAGAAACATTAAATATATCCTGTGGCCCAGATAGTAATGACGCTATAGACGAACTTTTATATACTTGTCAAGATTATGCCTCTGAAAACAACAACTCTTTGCAAAGTTTTATATTTTGGATCCAGAGCAGCAACTCTTCCATAAAGAGGGATTCCAGTAGCTCTGACAAAGTAAAAATAATGACATTGCATGGATCAAAAGGATTACAATCTCCCATTGTACTTCTTTGTGACACTACAAGCTTACCGACTAACAATAATCATTTTATTTGGGATAAAGATGGCAAGTGTTTGTCAGCTCGAAATGTAACCGATGCACCTGATTATTACCGCGAGCTCAACCAACTGGAGCAGGAGAAAATTTATGCTGAATACTTAAGACTCCTTTACGTTGGCATGGCAAGAGCAGAAGATCACCTTGTAGTCTGCGGTTATGAAGGAGGTAGATCAATAGCTGAAAATTGTTGGTTCGAGCTAGTTAATAAAGCAATGAAAGAAATTGCAGTAGAAGTTGATGACGGCCGGTTAATTTACGGCACAAATAGTGATCATTTCAATTCCATAATGGATAAATCTCCTGAGATTCAAAGAATAGAATATTTCTATCCTAGAAATAAAATCTTTAAAAAAAACGTTACCAAGGCGCCTCACGTACAATATATATCAACCTCATTATGGCAAATCACTCCAGCACAATATGGAGTTGTATTTCATAAAATTCTTGAAGATTCTGTTGCAGCAAAAGAAATCTCCTCTATGCATACTCATCCACTTATCGGTACTCTTGACAAGAAATCCCAAAAACGTATCAAAAAAAGTATTAAGCTAATTGCTGAAAATATAGAATTTAATCGCTTGATTGAGCACCATACTCTAACAGAATTATCGATTGGTACTTTGCCTAATGAGAAAGTCAAACTCGGAAGAATCGATTTGATGATTCATTTAAATAAAGAAATAATAATCATCGATTATAAGTCAGATATAAAACCTGCCGCCAATATCAATAATATACCTGAGAGTTACATTAACCAGCTTCTTTCTTATAAAGATATAGTTGAAAAAATTTATCCCGATAGCAAAGTTCGTATTCAAATTTTATGGTTAGAAAATGGCCAGTTAATGGAAATCATTTAATATGGAATGCTAAAACTCCTAGCTATCGCTGAGAGTTTTAGACCAACTTTATAAGAACCTATAAATTTTAGATTATCTTGATTTAAATTATTCTAATTCAGGCACAATTTCAGGCACAAATCCTTTACCTAATAGTAAATCTGGAGATACTTCTACATAGTCCATTATCAATAACTTAACCACTTCTGGTATTGATACAACATTTAGCGAGTCGTCTACACATTTTACATATTCAATACTTTTATTCTGAATACAGTCTTTTAGCTTCTCCTTAGCATCATCGTCTAAAGTGACTCCTATAGCTAAATCTTTTCTAAAACTGCATAACATACTTATAAGACCTGGAGGACAACCGGTGCCTTGTAAATTAATAAATTTTAATTCTGGGCTATTGAGTACTAAAGTAAAAATCGCATTATATACATCATCCGTTAAATCGTTTTTAGATAAATCTAGGTATTCAAGCTCACTAGTATCAACATTGCGTAATAATTCAATAATATCGCTACCAATTCCAGTCTCAGACAATATGAGTTTTGTTATCTTCTTACATCCTATTAAAAAATTAATAAATGATTCTGTTGCTTTTGCCGCATTTTCCGCAAAATTTTGGACATATTTATTACCCACAAATTGGGTACCAGAAAAATCAAACGAAGTTATATTATTACCACCTTTATTAACCAATATTAACATCATTTCATATATCAGAGAATCCAGATTGTACCCATTATCATGGCCTTTACAGGTAATTGAAGTTAAATTAGGGTTATTTATATTTTCCCTTACTAATTTTAGATACTCTAGTTCGGAGGCGTCTTTTTTAAACACAATCTCAGTTACTACTTCTTCTTTTCTAACAGGCTTTGAAACTTTAAAAGCTAGTTCTTTATACAGCTCTGCCATCGTTTTTGCTTTTGCCATATCGTCATCTCTATTTTTAATATTAGTTAGCGTATATTAATTTTTTGGTTACATCAATATTAAAAATTAATAATAAAATTAGAATATGACAACACTAAGATATAACTTAGCTGAGGCATTTTTTAACAGTCAAAATCAAAGTCTTTACCCAAAACAATATTGTCTCTGATTCTTTTCATTAGATCTTGAAAATATTGAATATTATGCCAAGTCATTAACATTGACCCAATCATTTCTCCTACTTTAACTGTATGGTGCAGATAAGCTCTTGAGTAATTCAAACATGCTGGACAAGGGCAGTCCCCTTCTAAAGGAGCTGGATCATCTGCATATTTACTATTTCTGATATTAAGAGTACCATACTTGGTAAATGCCTGGCCGTTTCTGCCGGACCGGGTGGGGATAACACAGTCAAACATATCTACCCCACGCATCACCGCACCAATAATATCATCAGGCTTACCAACTCCCATAAGGTACCTAGGTTTATCCTCTGGCAATAACGATGGTGCATAATCAAGGACTGAAAACATTTCCTTTTGCCCCTCTCCAACGGCTAGGCCACCGATGGCATAACCTTCAAAATCGAGACTGATCAGATCTTTTGCTGAACTAGCACGCAGTTCTTCATATACGCCACCTTGAATTATACCAAATTGGGCATATCCATCCCGTAATACAAATGAATCACGAGATCGCTGAGCCCAACGAGACGTGCGCTCTTGTGATAATTTGGCTTCTTCAAATGTTGCAGGAAAAGGCGTGCATTCATCAAAAGCCATGGTAATAGTACTGTCTAGTTTATGCTGAATTTCTGTTGAATACTCAGGTGTAAGCATATGCTTGCTACCGTCAATATGCGAACTGAACTGCACTCCCTTTTCAGAGATTTTGCGTAAATCCGATAATGACATTACCTGAAAGCCACCTGAATCAGTAAGCACTGGTCCAGACCAATTCATGAATTTCCTAAGCCCACCAAGTTTCTCGACTCGATCAGCACCAGGTTTTAGCATCAAGTGATAAGTATTACCTAACACAATGTCACTACCAGTTTGACGAACTGATTCCGGAAACATCCCTTTTACGGTTCCTCTTGTACCAACCGGCATAAAGGCAGGGGTTCTAATATCACCATGAGCAGTCTTAATCACTCCAGTTCTCGCTTTTTTATGAGTAGCAGTAATTTCTAGCCTGAATTTCATTTTATATCTCTCTTATCCTTAGCCCATTCATAGCATTCCAACTTACCAATGAGCTTAAATCCCAATTTGTAATATATTCTGTATCCATAGGTGCTAGAAGTAGACAAACTAACTTGCCAGATACCTTTTTGTTGACAAAAATTAATTAAATATTTCATCATATGAGTGGCAATACCTTGACCTCGATGCTCTTCTAATACTAGGATATCATAAATTCCTGCATGATTATTATCGCTAAAATGCAACGATCCAGTAGCTACAGGTTTCTGGTTAATATAGGCAACAAAAAATGGAGTTTTTGCTATAAACTCTGATTCGATGATTTTTTCATTAAGATGCATTTTACATGCTCGGTTATCATACTGTTCAATAATTGAGGAAAAATCCTTTAAGTCCTCTAAGGTCTTTACATTTTTTACCTTAATAGCAGAAGACTCTTCAAATAAAAATGGTGCATCAAGTTGTAAAGCCATGCAATATTCTTGGGCTTCTTTATAAAATCCATTCTCAAGCAATTCTCTAGCCATATTATTTGTCCAAGAATATGAGACAAATAACCAAGCAAACGTCTGACCATGATAGAAATTTGTTACTTCTTTAATGGGTAATGAGACTATAGTTTTCTGATATACTACATTAAACATCGAACTATTTAGATTCGAGTCAGTGATTAAACAATCCGATCGTTCTACAATTTTAAATTTCATTTTTTGGCATAAATAAGAAATTTTTGATAACAAGTTTTGTTCGAAATCCAGTAGCGCAGGATTAGCTTGAATCAACGTTAAATCATTTTTAATTAGTTCTTGAGAACCCTTGTTCATCATGGACCAAGGAACCACATCAACGGTAAAAGGTAAGTTTGATTCTTTTAAATCGAACTGCAAATTAAATATATCTAATTTTTTGTAGGTATCGTCAAAGATGCATAAATCAAGATCTGAGAATTTTTTATTATTAAACTTAGTTCTTGAGCCATACGCATAGATTGTCAAAGGATATTTTTTTAAAATGCCTTTAAGTATCTCATAATCTTCAGAATCAACAGAAATCATTTTAGTTTCTCAAAATTTCTTAGCAATTCTTTAACTGATACCGAAAAACTCTCAAATATGTTAGACACTTGGTGGGCCACATCTTCATTATACGTATGTACCGTCAGATTTCTAATCTCAAGATACTCAAACCAAATTTTAAGATCGGCAATGTTAAGGCCTCTAATCATGTTCATGAATTTCTACCTCTTCATTTCTTTTCAATCATCATTGCATCACCATAGCTGAAAAAACGCATTTTATTATCTATAGCATATTTGTAAATATTTTTCATCTCTTCATAACCAGCAAATGCACAAACTAACATAAATAAAGTTGATTTTGGTAAATGAAAATTGGTAATAAGTATGTCTGCTATCTGAAATTTATAACCAGGCGTTATAAATATGCTAGTTTCTTTTGACCCAGCAAAGACAATATTATTTTCTGAGCAAGACTCTAATGTACGCATTGCGGTTGTACCAACAACGATCACTCTTCTACCATCCTTTTTGGCACTGTTAATTTTATCAGCTGTTTCTTGTGATACCTCGCACCATTCTGAGTGCATTTTATGATCTGCAATATTTTCTGTCTTAACTGGTAAAAAAGTTCCAGCACCAACATGAAGCGTGACAAAAGCCATTTCAATATTTTTAGCGACTATTTTCTCTATCAAATCATGACTAAAATGCAAACCCGCTGTGGCTGCTGCAACCGACCCCTTTGGCTGGCTATAAACATTTTGGTACCGCTGCACATCTTCTTCCTTTGATTTAACTCTTTTTATATATTGAGGCAAAGGAACTTGGCCATACTGATCAAGAAAATCAAATAAATCCAGTTCATTAAGACAGAATTCTATCTCAATTTCACCAAATTCAAGCTTCTTCTTTATTTTTAATTTATGCGTACCAAAATTAAACTCGTCTCCTTCGTCCAGTCTTCTGGAAGGACGGGCAAAACCAAGCCATCTGTTATCTCCTATAGGCCTGTTCAAATTAATATTAATCTCTTTATCATTTTTGTGGATGACTAATTTAGCATTAATGACTCTGCTATTATTAAAAACCAGCAAATCTCCAGCCACAAGGTATTCCGGCAAATTATAAAACCCTACTATCTCCGGGTTAGCAGCTGCTATAAGTAAATTAGAGCGCTCCCGAATACTGGTTGGTTCCTGAGCAATCAACGTTTCGGGTAGATCAAAATCAAAATCGGAAAGTTGCATAGTTATTTTTTACCAAAAGAAAAACCCGCCGTTCAAATTAAAAACGACGAGTTATAAATTAATTCACAATATGTAGTAAATTCGGTTAATTACAACTTAATCGAATTGATTAGTTCTTTCACGCTGTTTACTGATTTTTTGAAGTCAGCCTTTTCGGAATCATTAAGCTTAATTTCAACAATTTTCTCAACACCATTCTTACCAATAACAACTGGTACACCAACATAGATGTCTTTCTCACCATACTCACCATTTAAGTATGCAGCACACGGCATAATTTTGCGTTTATCAAACAGATAACTCTTTGCCATCTCAATCGCTGAAACCGCAGGAGCATAGAATGCAGAACCAGTTTCTAAAAGCGCTACAATCTCTCCACCCCCGTTGCGCGTACGCTCAACAATAGCATCAATTTTGCTTTCTGTACTCCAGCCCATTTTAATCATATCAGGCACCGGAATACCGCTAATTGTTGAATAACGAATCAACGGCACCATTGTATCTCCATGACCACCTAGTACAAAACTATTCACGTTTTCAACGGAAATTTTAAACTCTTCAGCTAAAAAACAATTAAACCGGGCCGAATCAAGGACTCCCGCCATGCCAACAACCTTTTGAGGAGGTAAACCACTCTCTTTTTGCATTACATATACCATTGCATCTAGAGGATTAGTGATTACAATTACAAAGGCTTTAGGCGCATATTGTTTAATACCTTGTGCTACCGTCTTGATAACCTCAGTGTTTATGGCAACCAAATCATCTCGACTCATTCCAGGTTTTCTTGCAATACCAGCTGTAACAATAACAACATCTGCCCCAGTAATGTCTTTGTAGTCATCCGTGCCTATAATCGAGCAGTCTGAATTATCAATGGTTGCAGATTGAGCAATATCAAGAGCCTTACCTTTAGCCTTGCCTCCAGATAGATCAAATAATACAACATCCCCAAGAGCTTCTCTCGAAGCAATATGAGCTAATGTCCCCCCAATATTACCACCACCAATTAATGCAATTTTTGGCCGTTTTATCATAATATCTTCCTCAAAAAATTTTGTTTTTTTATGAATTCATTGTGTTAAAAAAATCAGTATTAGTTTTTGTCTCTTTAAATTTTCCAAGCAAGAATTCCATGGCATCGACTGTACCCATTGGGTTAATAATACGTCTCAGCACCCACATTTTCGACAATACCGAACGATCAACCAGCAATTCCTCTTTTCTAGTTCCTGATTTCGTAATATCAATGGCAGGATACACTCTTTTATCTGCAATTTTACGATCAAGTACAATTTCAGAGTTACCAGTTCCTTTAAACTCTTCAAAAATAACTTCATCCATTCTTGAACCAGTTTCAATTAATGCAGTTGCAACAATTGTCAATGAACCTCCATTCTCAATATTACGAGCCGCTCCAAAAAATCTTTTCGGCCTTTGAAGAGCATTTGCATCCACGCCGCCGGTAAGTACTTTTCCTGAGGATGGTACAACAGTATTGTACGCTCTGGCAAGTCTAGTGATCGAGTCTAATAGTATCACAACATCCCTCTTATGTTCAACCAGACGTTTTGCCTTTTCTATTACCATTTCAGCGAGTTGAACGTGCCTTGCCGCCGGTTCATCAAAGGTAGAACTAACTACTTCTCCCTTTACAGAACGTTGCATATCTGTTACCTCTTCTGGCCTCTCGTCAATTAGCAAAACTATGAGATACACTTCAGGATTATTCGTTGTAATCGCATGGGCAATATTTTGCAGTAAAACCGTCTTACCTGTTCTTGGTGGAGCAACGATTAAAGCCCTTTGACCCTTACCCATTGGGGCGACCATTTCAATTGTTCTTGTGCTGTAATCTTTGTTTTCATTCTCCACTTCCAGCATTAGTTTTTGATCTGGATAGAGAGGGGTTAAATTGTCAAAATGTACTCTATGATACGCCTTCTCGTTATCCTCAAAATTAACTTTATTAACCTTTAAAAGAGCAAAATATCGTTCACCAGATTTAGGTGCTCGGATCTGTCCTTCAACAGTATCTCCCTTCTTTAAACCAAAACGACGAATTTGACTAGGTGAGACATAAATATCATCAGGACCAGCTAAATAGTTTGCATCTGGTGATCTTAGAAAGCCAAAACCATCTGGCAAAATTTCAAGCACCCCTTCACCAGAAATCTGCCCTCCCTGTTCAACAATTTTCTTTAAAACTGAGAAAACTAATTCTTGCTTTAGCAACGAACTTACATTCTCAATTCCGAGCGATTCTGCTTCAGACTGAAGCTCTTCTGGCGACTTTTTCTTAAGTTGCTTTAAAGTAACTTTAATACCATTACTTTCCTTAGTTTCATTGGCTAATTCATCCTGATATAGCTCATCATTGTCAATTATCTCAGATTGTTTCGTTTTTTGAGAAGGTCTTTCAGATTTCTTTTGGATTTCTTTTCTTTGTTTAGTCATTAAATTATACTTTAAAAATTAAAATTAGAATTATTATTGAAGAATGTTCGAGCAAACGTACAAAACAAGCTGGAGTTGACAAGATGAAGCTGACTATAAACATTTTAGGGGAATAGGCAAAGCGTCGAAACCGCTATGCCCAAGCTTGATGTACAGAGTATCAGCGATCAGCCATCTTGTCAAGTCATAAGTACTTGTCCTGTAGGTAATCAATGAATATACCCGGTTGCACTGAATCATAACCCGTAGACGCTTTGAGTAAATCAGCCGAAGATTTGCTACTTCCATATTGTCTTAAATTATCATTCAAATATTTATTCAAGCTCTGGAAATTTCCTTTGTCCAACTCAGAGCCTATTTCCGAGTATTCATCTTTTGCTGAACGCATAAGCATACTAGCTATTATAGCACCATTAGTATAAGAAGGAAAATATCCAAGCCAACCAGATGGCCAGTGGATATCTTGCATACATCCCTCACTATTTGTGTTGGGAATAATTCCTAAATATTGCTGCATTTTACTATTCCACAGCACTGGCAGATCTTGTGCTTTTAAATTATCTTCTAGAATAGCTTTTTCAATTTCGAATCTTAAGATAATGTGCATCGGATACGTGACCTCATCGGCATCAACTCTGATAAAGCTAGGTTTTACTCTAGTTACTAATTTATATAAATTTTCCTCGGAATATTCTGGCCCAGAAAATGTAAAATGATCTCTTAGTAATTTGGCCAAAAATTGGGTGAACTCCCTAGAAGTTCCAGCCTGCATCTCCATAATCAAAGACTGGCTTTCGTGAAATGCCATACCAAGAGGCCCTCCAACAGGTTGATTACGGTACTGGGCAGGCAAATTTTGCTGATAAAGCCCATGCCCTGTCTCATGAATGACTCCAAACAAACTTGAGATAAAGTTATTTTCATCGTATCTTGTCGTTAGTCTAACATCATCGTTTGAACCAATACAAAACGGGTGTACTGACTTGTCAAGCCGACCGCGATCCATGTTAAACCCCATTACCTCCATTATTTTTAAACCAATAAGCTTCTGAGTCGCCTCATCTATCGGTTTTGAAAGAGGTATTATTTTTTCTCCCTTTTGCTTTTGGATTATTTTTTCAGTTAACTCCGGCAATTGCGCTTTTAAAACATTAAAAACATCACCAATTTCTACGCTAGTCCTTCCGGGATCAAAGGAGTCAATTAACATATCCATAGAGGATTTTTTTAGCTTTTGGGACTGAAGATCAGCAATTTTCCGAACAACATTGAATACTCTATCAAGGTAAGGGATCAGCGATTTAAAATCATTGTTAGCTCTTGCTTGACGCCAAGCAAACTCACTTGCACTTGATGCTATACTGAATTCATGCTGGATATCTGAGCTAATGGCTGTTTCTCTATCATAAGATTTTTTAGTAAGTGCTAGATTCGATTTTTGCCATTCATCTAAATAATCAACTTCGCCTTGAGAAGCCTCAATCAATTGACCAACTTTTTCGGAAGTACTCATCTCATGAACAACAGTGGAAAATGTTGCGATTTCTTCATTTCTGCTAGCTACTGATTCTTTTGGCAATCCAGTAGCTGCGTCCCAATGAGCAAGCATACCAATATTGCGGATATGCGTAATTCTTGATAATTCTTGCTCCAGTCGCTGATAATTTTCTATTTTCGATGGCATAATTTTTATGTAATTTTATAAATCAAAATATTTTACAAGATCTCCAGATGATAACCCATTGCGCTCTGAACCATACATATCTCTGACAAGCTCACCATGATACATCATGATTGTCCGATCACCATATTCAAGAGCTTGAGTCATACTATGAGTAATCATCAAAGCTGTCAACTTGTGCTTTTTTACTATTTTATCAGTTAATTGTATAATGTTTTTGGCAATTTTAGGGTCAAGTGCAGCAGTGTGTTCATCTAGTAATAATATTTTTGAACCAAGCAGCGTTGCCATAATCAAGCTAAGTGCTTGCCTTTGACCACCAGACAGAGATGACACTTTATCCTTCAGCCTATCTTCAAGACCTATGTCAATGCTAGATAACGCTTCTTTAAAATGATCTCGCAAAGATTTATTTAAACAAATAGATAAACCGCGCTTGACACCGCGTTTATGAGCTATAGCCATATTTTCTTCAATTGTTAGGTCTGCAAACGTTCCTATCATAGGATCTTGAAATACACGAGATACCATACCAGAACGATTTTCCACCGACATGCTTGTTACGTCTAGTTTATCAATAAAAACTTTACCATTGGTAGGTGTTATGTTTCCTGAAAGCACATTCATAAGTGTTGACTTACCAGCCCCATTACCACCTATAATAGTCACGAATTGTCCATCCATTACTTTAAGATTAATGGACTTCAGAACATGGTTTTCTATTTTTGTTCCTTTATTAAACACCACATCTATCGCCTGCAGTTCTATCATATGACTCTCACACTTCTTTTCTTTTTTAGCTTACTAGCGATCATAGTGAGTGCAACTAGCAAAGCTGTAATCAGGTTTAAATCAGAAGCTTCCAATCCAATATCATGTGCATTAAGAGCAAAAGCTATTACAATACGATATAATATTGACCCTATAGCACACGTAGCTAAGCCTACCCAAATCCTCTCTGGATGCAATAATGCATCTCCAATAATTACAGATGCCAATCCAACAATAATTGTTCCCATACCCATAGAAATATCAGCAAAACCCTGAGACTGAGCAAAAAGTGATCCAGCAAGCGCCACTATCGCATTACTAATACTAAGTGCCACAATTTTCATCAAACCAACTTTTATACCATAAGCAGTGCTGACTTTTGGGTTAATACCAATTGCTCTGACGGCCAACCCAAACTCAGAAACAAAAAACCTGGCAAGAATAATAACCATCCCGATTGTTACAACCAATATTGTTATTATTATTGACCAATTTTTAAATACGGTAGCAGAATCTATAATAGCAATATTTGGCCGCCCCATAATCCTAAGATTAATTGAATATAAAGCCGTCATAGTCAGTATTCCTGCCAAAAGACCAAGTATTTCCCACCTGACATTTAAATAGCCTGTTATCATACCCGCTAAACTTCCTGCAAAAATGGCAGCAATCGTTGCAAGATATGGATCATATCCAGCAAAAATCATTGCTGAGCTCACCGCTGCGCCAAGTGTAAAACTGCCATCAACAGTTAAATCAGGAAAGTCTATTACCTTAAAAGTGATGTAAACACCAATTGCCACTAGCGAATAAATAAGACCTATCTCAATTGCACCCAATAGCTGAAGTTGATTCATCAGTTCTCTCCCAATTTTATATTTTCTGGTATCACAATACCAAGTTCTTTAAGCACTGCATCATTGACTTTTAACTCCTTGATATTCGTATTTTGTATATTTTTTTCAAGTCTTTTACCCTCGATTAGATCGGCAATCATATTGCCCAGCTGCTCCCCGCTTCTGAAGTAATTGGTGCCAAAGGCCATCATTACCCCTTGTTCTACTAGAGTTGGGTCATTTGCAATAAGAGGGATCTTATTAGCCCGACTCATGCTTACCATACTTGCAAGCGCCGATACCACAGTATTATCTTGCGGAATATAAATCAGATCTACTTCGCCAATAAGTTTATTAAATGCGTTCTTAATATCATTGGAATTGGTGATCGCTATTTTTTTGAGAGTAATGTTTCTATCTTTCAGCATCTTCTCAAGTCTTTCAACAGTTCTAACCGAATTTATCTCACCATAATTAAATATAACTCCTATATTTTTTATATCAGGAACAATCTGCCTTATCTTCTCGATTAACTCTTCTATTGGAGGGTTATCAGCTACTCCAATTACATCGTCATGATTTGTTAGGTTTATGGCCTCAGGATCGCTAACAGCTAAGAATGCCAATATTGAACTATCTGTCTTAGCCTTCATAATAACTTGAGCTGAGGGAGTAGCAATTGCCACCATAAATTCTGGCTTAGCCGAAGCTTGATGCTTGGCAATCTGCGCACTATTACCAATATTACCCTGTGCATTAGCAATAATAATCTTTGCTTTATTTGGCAAAACACCTCTTTCTTCCAAACCTTTAACTAAGCCATTATATGCAGCATCTAGGGCAACGTGCGATACAAATTGATTAACTGTAATTGTAGTCTTATTTTCTGCAATACTAGAGTTTATTTGCCCTAGCATTATTAAAAATATTACAATAAAAAATCTTTTTTTCATTTTTCTCCTACTATTATATCCGTTTTAATACCAAGTAATTCAACTGGTACTACTATCCCCATAGAATCTGCTGTTATTTTGTTAATAAAAATTTGTGCTTTCTCAGGCTTGCCGACCTTGACCATATTCTCTCCTTTAAGAACTCGGGCTAATATTTTACCTGCAGTCCTTCCAACTTCATATTGAGTATAGCCAATACATGCCAAAACTCCTTGCTTTACTGAATCTGGATCACTCGAGAATACTGGGATCTTGTGCTGTCTTGATAACTGAACCAGCTTTGCCATCGATGCAAATACTGTATTATCTGATGGAATATATATCACATCAACTTTACCCACAAGAGCACTAACGCTTTGTACTATTTGATTCGAGTTAGCCATGTGAGAATCTATATTCTAGTTTACCTTTAATAGCTTCCTTTAAAAGTTCAATAGTTTTTACAGAATTTGCCTCACCTGTGTTATATAAAAAACCTATTTTCTTTGCTGAAGGAATCATTGATAAGATCAGGGATACTTCTTCTTCAATGAGAGGGTAGTCCATCGCACCACTTACGTCTTTTGTAGCAATTGTAAGATCGCGCACTAAACCAGCTGCAACAGGATCAGTAACCGAAGAGAATATTACCGGAATACCTTTATTTCCAGCCGCCTTGACTACTGCTTGCGCAGATGGTGTAGATATAGGCACAATCGCATCTGGTTTAAGAGAAATAAACTGCTTGGCAATCATCAACGCATTAGCAATTGATGACTGAGCATTTTTTTCTATTACTTCTAAGTTTTTACCTATTTCAAAACCGTTTTCTTTAAGCGCATCAAGAATACCCTCTTTAGCTCGTTGCAAAGATGGGTGTTCAACAATCTCGGTAATAGCTATTAGCTTTTTCTGATTTGCATAAGCGCTATTTATAGTAAAAATTAGGCTGATTAGCAGTAATGTTGAGATATGCAGCAAATTAAGTAGAATGCTTGTGCTAGCTAGATTGCGTTTTGTATTAAGTCTGAGTGGTTCCATTTTGTTTTCCTATTCGTTTTATTGGTTATATTTTTTGTAAAATGACTGGCATAGGCGCAGGAGCCATAAGGCATGAAAAATCGATAATATGAGCCAAAGCCCATAAATCGAGAAAACCCGAATAGGAAAGAGTTTTTAATCATGTCCAAATTAGTGGTCATTACAAAAGCATAAATTAATTTATAACCGCCCTTTAGCTTAACCGAAGTAAAGCATTTAGTCAAGTAGGTAGATACCATAAGGAGATAACCAAAAGGCTATCATTATGTTTTATACTATTTGCTTTTAGTTAGACTTCAAGATCACCTATATAAGCACCAACAAGTTCAGTTACTACAAAATCAATACTAGGGGGCTCTATACCTATGATATTAATAAGTTTATTTACCACCGAAGGAGGGTAATCAAAACTGCTAGTAGGGCTTTGAATATCATACGCCGTTTTCCCAATTACTATTTTGGTACTAGGACTTAATTCTTTATGACCAATTGCCATCTGCCCTTCAGCTACTGTCATTTTATACAGTTCTTGTGAATTCAACAAAAATTGGATAACTTCACTATTACGAGCGAGATACGTCGTATATTGCTCCAATTCAGCCATATCTGACATAGAATCCAGTTTAATATGCGTACATCCAGTTTCTGCTGCTAAAGTGGTAAAGAATCCTAAATTCGCACTGCCGAGCTCAAGAGTAAAGATTTGGAAATTACCTAACCGCTCTTTTGCATGACATGCAGCATCTATGACATCTCTTTCTCTCACTTTTTTACAAGTATCGCTTCCATCAGTAAATACTATTGAAGCATAGTGAGTATATTCCCCACCAAAACCCTTAAGCTGGTCATACATTGTACCTAATAGATTCGTACCCCCTTTCGCACTAAAGGTTTCAATATATGAATTAAGCTTAGATAAATCTCTAATTTTATCACCGGTTGAGTAAAATGGTGTAGCCATATATGTGTTATTAAATGTAGTTATAATAATTGTCCAGTCTTCAACCGTATTTACAATTTGACCAAGGGTAATTTTTAATTTTTCTTTACATAATTCTAAGCTAGACTTCATACTGTCACTTATATCTACCGCTATATTAAATAAAGCTTTACTTTTTGTCATACTTTCGAAAGAACTTTCCGAATGTAGGACTATTGGCTCTAGACTTGTTCCACTAATGCTGTCTACTGGTTTAAAAATTAATGGAGATATTTTTGACCCTATAAAAAACTGCAAATGCTCTAGATTGATAGTGTATGTATTTTTAGCAGTCATCAACTTTGCAATAACAGGTGATGACTCACTAAAATTATAGTGTTTCTGCATCGTCTGTATAAAAGCAGCAGAATTAAACTTAGATGTGACTGTATTATCCACTCTTTTTATAGTAAAGATATTCTCATCTAACACTCCAGATGAATCCTCCAAAACTGATAAATCTTCTTCGCTGTTTATTGGATCCTTTTTTCTACTCAAAATTGTCTCTATTAACCCAGGCTTATTTAAAGCAAGACGGATAAGCTCAGCCCCAGCTTCAATTCGCCCTGCAGCTGGTTTTGATTTTGAGGGTGTGATAGAAGAAGATATATAAAAGTCCGTCTCCCTAAAATCTTGAAGACCTAAATCTCTGATACCTTCAGGAGTAATAATATTACTTAATAATGTAGTTGCAGACTTTGATAGTAATTGGTGTATCCCACTATCTTTTAATCCAAAGTTAACTTCTTTTTTAGAATCATCACCCTTAACAGCTCTCCAAAGAGTGGTAACAAACTCAGCAGAGGAACCAAGCAATGATTGCAGCCTCACAACCACTCTCTCTTCTGTGTCAAAATGAACTAATCCCGATCTATCTATTTCTACTACAGAAATCTTACTAGAACCAGTGATGGTATCAAGTAAACTCTTAACCCTAAATTCTTCAGTTGTATGCTTTGCCATTAGTTTTTACCTGTAAATTTATTTATTGCTGTCAATAATATCAAAATACTTATTTATTTTCTATCTCATCCTGCATTTTATCTTTAACCAACTTACGATAATGTTTCTTAATCAAAGAAAGTGAATACTCTCCCTCATACTCTGAATCAAGATTGGCAATTTTCTGTAAATAGAAATTCATCTGCTCCATCTCGTGCTCGAGATGTTCAGACTTAGACTTTTTTAAAGAGCTTTCACTACCCCTATCAGGATCGATATGCGACATGATCTCTTGTTTGGTATCTGAGATAAAAGACTTTATCTGCCTAATTTTTGCTAGAATTTTAGGAATATCTTCAGGTTTCATCACTAAAAGACTAATTATTACAATTAACAATAGTTCAAATAGAGACATACAGCTTTCTTTACATTAATTTATCAAATTCTTGATCCAGATTTGTAGATCGTCAATAGTTTTTTCTAAACCAATTTCTTGTGTCTATATTTTGGATTCTTAGTATCTTCACCTACTATATTAATCATATAATTATGGTAATCCTCATAATTACCCTCAAACCAAGTTGCACTTCCATCCTTATCATAGGAAATTATATGCGTGGCAATTCTATCTAAGAACCAGCGATCGTGGCTAATGACAAATACACAACCAGCAAAGTCAAGTATGGCATCTTCAAGAGCTCTTAGCGTGTCCACATCTAAATCATTTGACGGTTCATCGAGCAAAATAACATTGGCTCCTTCTTTAAGCAATTTTGCCAAGTGCACCCTATTACGTTCACCACCAGAGAGTTGCCCAACTTTCTTTTGTTGCTGAGCTCCTTTAAAATTAAATGCCGAGCAATAAGCTCTACTTTTTATAGATATATCCCCAAGCTCAAGAACTTCTAGCCCTTCAGAGATTTCTTCCCAAACATTTTTATTATCATCCAAATGATCGCGCGACTGATCAACATACCCAAGCTTAACAGTGTCACCAATATTAATTCTGCCATCATCTGGTTTTAACTTACCAGTGATCATATTAAATAATGTTGACTTACCTGCACCATTAGGCCCTACAATTCCTACAATAGCCCCACGCGGAACACGAAAGTTAAAATCTGTTAATAATGATCTATCGCCAAATTTCTTGGATAAATTTTCTACCTCAATTACCAATTCGCCAAGTCTAGGGCCATTTGGGATAATTATTTGAGCAGTACCGTTACTAGCATCTCGATTTTTGTTAAGCAATTCTTGATAAGCATTAATTCTAGCTTTACTCTTAGTCTGCCTGGCTTTTGGTGATTGTTGGACCCACTCTAACTCTCGCTTAAGATGCTTGGAACGATCACTTTCTTCTTTTTCTTCAAGTGATAATTTCTCTTGTTTTTGCTTCAACCAAGCAGAATAATTTGAATGCCACGGCACACATTTTCCGTGATCAATTTCTAAAATCCACTCTGCAACATTATCCAAAAAGTAACGATCGTGAGTAATTGCAACAACGGTTCCTTTGTACTCTTTCAAGAAATTTTCAAGCCAAGATACTGACTCAGCATCAAGATGGTTAGTTGGCTCATCAAGTAAGAGCATTCCAGGCCTTTCTAAAAGCAACTTACAAAGTGCAACTCTCCTTTTTTCACCACCAGAAATCTTTGTAACATCAGCATCTTTTGGAGGACAACGAAGTGCACTCATTGCCATTTCAATTTCTCTTTCAATGCTCCAACCATCGCAAGCATCTATTTTTTCTTGCAAATCAGCTTGTTTGATCAGAAGATCATTCATCTCATCATCCGTCATTTCTTCAGCAAATTTAGAGCTTACTTCATTAAACTCATCAATGAGTGCCTTTTTTTCTGCTAGCCCATCCATAATATTCTCAAAAACATTTTTGCTAGGATCCAAATGAGGTTCCTGCGATAAATGCCCAATTTTTACTCCATCAGCGACAAAAGCTTCACCTTCATATTCCTTATCTAAACCAGCCATTATCTTCAATAATGTCGACTTACCAGCACCGTTATGACCTATTATTCCTATTTTCGCTCCAGGTAAAAAAGATAACCAAGTTTCCTTAAGAGTCTGTTTACCATTAATTGACTTACTCAAGCCTTTCATTACATATACATACTGATATGACATTATTTTTCCTTATAAATTGAATTAAATTTTCATTCTGGACTTTGTCCAGTCTTGATTAAACTTCTCAAGCCCTTTGCTGGTAAGGTCATGCTCAATTAGCTGAGATAGTATTTTCGCTGAGACAGTCACCACATCTGCTCCACATAATGCGGCTTCAAACACATGCTCCGTGCTTCTTATCGAAGCCGCAAGTATTTTAGTTTTAAAATCATAATTGTTATAAATATTTCGAATATCAGCGATTAATTGAATTCCATCTTCACCCGCATCTTCAAGCCTACCAATAAAAGGAGAAATATAAGTAGCTCCACTTTTTGCAGCTAGTAATGCTTGGTTTGGAGAAAAGCACAAAGTCATATTTACCTTAGCTCCACTATCTCGGAAATATTTACAAGCTCTAAGACCATCCCAAGTCATAGGAAGTTTTACTACAATATTTGAAGCAATTTTTAGTATCTTGTTACCTTCTTTAACCATTTCCTCAAAATCATTTGAAGCTACCTCAACGCTAATATCACCATTAATTAATTCACACATCGAATTGATCGTGTCATAAAAATCCATCTTAGAATTAGCCATTAGCGAAGGATTTGTTGTTATACCATCAACAACATTGTATATCCGATATTTTTTAATCTCCACGAGATCCACGCTGTCTAAAAATATTTCCATGATTAATTAAATTTAGTTAAAATTGAGTCAAGTTCTTCCAAGTTACTGTAATGGAGGCTTATTCTACCCCCATTCCAGGAATTTTCAACAACTACTTTTACTCCAAATTTTTCACTCAAGGATTGGCCTAGCATCACTAGATCCTCGTCAATCACTTTATCCTTTTCTTTCGTTACAGAATTATTAGCTTTTTCTTTCCTTCTTTTGTTGCTAACTAATTCTTCTACCTGTCTTACATTCAAATCATTAGCTACTACCTTGTTTGCTATTTCTTCTGCGTTTTCAAGGCCAATTAAACACCTAGCATGTCCCATACTTAGCTGACCGTTATTGATCATAAATTTTATTGATTCAGGTAGCTGATTTAGTCTTAATAAATTTGCTACATGACTACGACTTTTGCCAACAACTACCGCTAGCTCGCCTTGGCTATACCCATATTCCTTGATCAATTTTTGGAAACCTTCTGCCTCTTCAATAGCCGTTAATTCCTGACGCTGTATGTTTTCAATTAAAGCTATTTCTAAAATCTCTTTTTCTGTTAAGTCTTTTATTATAACAGGAACTTGTCTTAATCCAGCAATTTTACAAGCTCTAAATCTTCTTTCACCAGCAATTATCTTATACTTACCAGACTGACTTTTATTTACTATAATTGGCTGCACTAACCCATGACTATTAATAGAATCAGCCAATTCTTTTATTTTTTCTTCATCAAAATATTTTCTTGGCTGATCTTCATTCACCTCAATTAGCTCAAGGTCTATATTATTGCTGGAAGTGATTATTTCAATTGAAGTTATTTCCTCATTAAGCAAAGAAGATAAACCTCTTCCAAGCGCTCTATTTCTCATAATTAAACCTTTGTATTTTATTGACTAACTCGCTGATACTACTTGATGAATACCTTGCTTCTCTCTTACCATCATTTCTTTTGCTAAATTAATATAAGCTTGAGACCCAGAACATTTATAATCATATATTATTGCTGCCTTTCCATGAGAAGGCGCCTCTGAAACTCTTACATTTCGTGGTATAGTTGTATTGAATACCATCTCTCCAAGACATGATCGTACATCACGCTCTACTTGCTCTGTCAACCTATTCCTTTTATCATACATAGTAAACAGCACTCCACCAATTTTGATCTCAGGATTTAACCTTTTTTCTACAATTTCGATAGTTTTAAGCAGATGACTCAAACCTTCTAAGGAATAAAATTCACAAAGCATCGGAATAATAACTTCGTGACATGCTACGAGTGCGTTTAAAGTCAGCAAATTTAATGATGGCGGACAATCGATAATAATATAATCAAATCTATCTCGAATTGATTCTAAACAATTTTTTAGAACCATCTCTCGATCAACCCTATTAATCAAATCTATTTCAACAGCAGCAAGATTTGTATTTGAAGTAATCACTGATAATTTTGCAATTTCTGTATCTACGATTGCGTTTTCAATAGTCTCAAGCCCACAAAAAACATGATATGTAGTAATTTTTCTTCCTTCCTGCCTAATGCCAAGCCCACTGCTACTGTTACCTTGCGAATCCAGATCAATAAGCAATACTTTTTTATTCATAACAGCAATGATTGTAGCCAAATTGACGGCAGTTGTGGTTTTACCCACCCCTCCTTTCTGATTAACAATAGCTACAATTTTAGCACTCATATGTTACGCGGCTTTACATTAGTAATTTCAAGAATTTTTCCATCGATGGAGGTGATGCTATCATGAATATTAACTTTAAACAACCAGTGTTTTCTAGCTTGTGCTATCTCTTCTTCATACGTTCTGCCTTTAAGTAAAAGAAATTTTTCTTTCACTTCTATGTTTCTACAGTAGTCAAATATGGAGCTCAAATCCGCGAAAGCCCGGGAAGTCACTACATCACAAGAAACAGCTGACAACGTTTCTATTCTGCTATTTTTGATCTCAACCGATTCAGAGGATATTTTTGAAGCTTGTAATAAAAATGCTGCCTTTCTTTTATCACTCTCAACTAATACTACTCTCTTTATGCCACAAATTGATAAAATAATTCCAGGCAGTCCAGCTCCAGAACCTAGATCTAGAACTGATATATCTTTTTTTGTAATATACTTTAATAGTTGTATAGAATCTAACACATGTCGTTATTCAACATCCTTCAGACTAAGCGACGAGACTAAGTTTATTTTTTTATTCCACTTAATTAATAAGTCAATATATTGCTGGAGCCTATCTTGCTTTTCACGTGAAACAAACTCACTGTTCAACATAATTTGTTTTTAGATAAATTAGTACTGCTGTCAAAGCAGCAGGAGTAACTCCAGAAATTCTGCGCGCGGCACCTAAGGTAGAAGGTTTATGAAACGCGAGTTTTTCTCTTATTTCATTCGATAGGCTATGAATAGATAAATAATCAAGATCTTCCGGAATTTTATAATTCTCTTCATCTTTGAATAACTTAATATCCATATCTTGCCTCTTTAAGTACGATGAATATTTTGATTCAATGTACATATAATTTAATGCTTTCGTATCCAAATCGTTAATTTCTGGAAATATTTTTTTTGTTTCTTCTATACCAAAATTGGGTAGACCAATAACCTGATATGCCGTCTTTTTTGAACCATCCTGAGATACATTCACACCAAGGTTAGTCAATTGACTTGTTGTTATAGTTCTTGCGGTTAATACGCTTCTTGCCTGTTCCAGCGTTTCCAATTTAGCCCCAAATACACGTTTGCGCTGCAAGGAAATAATACCATACTCCATTCCCTTGGGGGTAAGCCTAATATCAGCATTATCCGCCCTAAGTGAGAGCCTATACTCGGACCTAGAAGTAAACATTCTGTATGGTTCGGTAGTACCAAAATTAATTAAATCATCAATCATAACACCGATATACGCATCAGCTCTAGTGAGAATAAATTGTTCCTTGCCAAGGGATAATGCTGCATTAATTCCAGCCACAAGACCCTGGGCCCCAGCTTCTTCATAACCAGTAGTGCCATTTATTTGACCAGCTAGAAACAGACCCTTTATTTTCTTAGTTTCAAGAGTGTGCTTCAGTTCTCTGGGATCCACAAAATCATATTCAATAGCATACCCTGGCCTTAGAATCTTAGCATTTTCTAGGCCTATAATAGTTCTAATGAACTCTTCCTGAACATTTTCTGGTAACGAGGTGGATATTCCATTGGGATACATAGTAGTATCATTCAATCCTTCCGGCTCCAGAAAAATTTGATGGCTCTCTTTAGAACTAAATCTAACTATTTTATCTTCAATTGAAGGACAATACCTTGGGCCTACACCAGTTATTTGACCAGAATACATCGCAGATTTCTTAAGATTGGCTCTTATGATATCATGAGTCTTTTTAGTAGTTTTTGTAATAAAACAATCAATCTGGGGCACCAAGACGCTATCAGTCATTTCTGAAAATGGTCGAGGAATAACATCCCCAGGCTGCCTTTCAACTCTAGAATAATCTATTGTTGTTCCATCTATCCTAGCTGGAGTTCCTGTTTTTAATCTTCCAACTGCAAAATTTAGATTTTTAAGTGTATTTGATAGACCATAAGACGGGGCTTCGCCGACTCTGCCAGCTGGTATTGTTTTTTTTCCTATATGAATCATACCAGATAGGAAGGTTCCCGTTGTAAGTACAACGCTCTTGCATTCAATAATACCATGGATTTTTGTTATAACCGATTGAATTCTCCCATGTACTATTTCTAAATCCTCTACTGAATCATATAGTATAGTTAAATTAGGATAAGTAGATAGCTCCGAAACCATCGCCACTTTATACAAAGCCCTATCGGCTTGCGCTCGAGGTCCCCACACAGCAGGCCCTTTGCTTTCATTTAGCATTTTATAATGTATACCAGCTTTATCTATAATCCTTCCCATGAGCCCATCTAGAGCATCTATCTCTTTAACTAAAATCCCCTTTGCCACACCTCCTATAGCTGGGTTACAGGACATTTCGCCGAGATTGTCTGGTTTAAGAGTAATCAGAAGGGTATCGACACCAGAACGCGCTGAAGCTGCCGCAGCTTCAGCGCCAGCATGGCCGCCTCCTATAATTACTACACTATATTTTTTTTTCACGTGAAAACTAATTACTCAACAATTTCTTCTTTAGAAAAAAAGAAATTTATCTCTCTCTCAGCACTCTCAATGCTATCAGACCCATGAATGCTGTTCGCTTCAATATCCACAGCAAAATCCTTTCTTACAGTACCGGGCTTAGCCTCGGCAGGATTCGTTGCTCCCATTATTTCTCTACTTTTAGTTATAGCATTCTCTCCCTTAAGCACTTGAAGAACTACAGGAGCAGAAGTCATGTAAGTAATTAATCCAGAAAAAAACGACCTTTCTTTATGTTCGGCATAAAACTCTCTAGCTTGAGACTCTTCTAATCTAACCATTTTCTGAGCTACGATTTTGAGGCCAGCATTTTCCAAATAAGAATTAATTTTACCGATCAAGTTTCTTTTTGTAGCATCTGGTTTGATCATAGAGAAAGTATATTCAGTTGTCATATATAAACCTTTGTTAATTTTTTATTGATACTGTACTTATAAAGATTTTAAGTGTTTTTATCAAGTAGATTATGTACATTAAGCTTTTTTCTTCCAAGTGGTTGAGCCATCTGCTTTATCCTCAATTAATATACCGTTATCAAAGAGCTCATTTCTTATACTATCTGCTAACAGCCAGTTTTTTGATTCTTTAGCTAGCGCTCTCTCGCTTATTAATTGTTCTACCTTGTCAAGATTTACTTGGGAATAAAACCACTCCTTGCACGAAACATTCATTAATCCAATAAAGCGAGCACAATTGACCAACTTTGAAGAATATTGAATCTTTATATCCTCACCAGTTGACAAATATATCTTTTTTGCATAATCGTTAATAATTTTTATTGCTTTATAAGTATTCATATCTTCAAGCAACGCGCTCATAAACTCATCGGTTATTTGACTTTCATCATAAATAATTTTTATTTCCACAGATTCTATAGCTCTATACCAATAAGTAATCATTTGACCTGCATCACTTATCGCTTTATCGTTATAGTCAAGAGGCTTGCGATAATGATTACCAAGCAAAAACAATCTTGCTATATCTCCTCTTATTCCCTTATTAATTAAATCTTTTACAGTAGTGAAGTTTCCAAGAGATTTACTCATTTTCTCATGATTCACTGTTAAAAATCCGTTATGGACCCAAGTCTTTGCATATTCTGAACCTTTAAAAGCACAGCGACTTTGAGCAATTTCATTAGTATGATGGGGAAAAACTAGGTCAACTCCACCACCGTGAATATCAAAGGTTTCACCAAGGAATCTATGGCTCATAGCTGAGCATTCTATATGCCAACCAGGTCTACCTATGCCGAAAGGACTATTAAACTTTGCAGAAGCATCTTCTTCTATTTTAGCCGGTTTCCATAGAACAAAATCTCCAGGATTTTTTTTACCTTCGCTAGTTTCTATTCGAACAGAATCAAGCAACTCATCAAAAGATTGACCTGAAAGAACCGCATAGTCAATTGCTTTTGTAACATCAAAATACACATGATCAGCTGCTTTATAAGCAGCTCCATTAGCAAGAAGAAGATTTATTATATCGATCATATCCTCCACATGATCAGTTGCCTTTGGCTCGAAGTTTGGCCTTAAACAGCCAAGGTAATCCATATCTTGATGAAAATATTCTGTAGTTTTCTTTGTAAGTTCTGCAATAGATAAGCCATCTTCTACAGCTTTATTGATTATTTTATCATCAATATCGGTTATATTTCGAACATATATGACGTGATTAGCACCAAAAAGTTTGATTAAAATACGATAAAGAATATCATAAACTACTACAGATCTTGCATTACCAATATGCGGATGATCATAAACAGTCGGTCCACAAACGTACATTTTAACCAGATTATCATCAATAGGCGTAAAGATTGCTCTTTTTCTTGTCAACGAATTAAATAATGATAGCTTCATACAGAATTATTAGGACTTAAACAAAATTTTGATTATTCTACATTATTAAATAGAAAAACCAAATTTATTTATGGAAAAAAGTAGTTACGATAATACAAGCTCTGTAGATAGGAATGTAGCTACCCAGATGATCACACTTGGTATTATTATTATTGTTGTCATAGTAACTCTAATATCCTTTATACATATTTATTCTAGCAAGAGAGATCAGGTTCTAGAAGATTTACACACTGAATCAACACAATTGGAAACTGTAATTACTGACCACCTAAACTATTCTAGGCACTTTATAAATTTAATAGGAAATCATATTCAGAGCAATTATACGGACCTTAATTATATCAATAATACCCTTAAAAATCATTCTAAATCTCAATATTTTAATCTACTCTTTGGATGGAGAAAATATAGCTGGATAAACAGTAGTTTCTTTGAAACCGTAACTAATAGAGAGGGGATAGTTCCTAACCCTAAAAAACTGGACTACATTCAAGATTTAATAACAACTACTAAATTAAATGATAAAAACTGGAAAAATAGCATTGTTTTTTATAACAAAAGAAATTTTGCTAAAGCCAATAGTTTAAAAATAATTAATAATATTTCTGACAAAGTTACAAAAAAATATATAGGGTCTGTCATACTTAGTTGTGACATTGATACTATGATCAAAAACCTTAATGCTCGAAAGAAAAAACAAAATACAAACTTTATTATTTTAGACCAGAAACTTCAAATAGTCGCACAATCCAAACCAATAATACAGAATCTTATTAACGAAAACTTAGAATTTGAGGAGCATTTAAATTCAACATTACAAAAATTAGTACTAGAAAATGTTACTACTAATTTTTCTTATCTTGATATGTTAAATGGCTTAAATTACTTTGCGAAGCCCTTAACCGACCTACCTTTCATACTTGTAGTAAATATTGATAGTGAACTTATTAAGAAAGAAATAATCACTGATCTAGCAAAGAGCTTTATTTTAGTTTGTGTCTTTGCTTCTCTTTCTTTAGGAGCTATAACTTTTATATACAGAGGAGAAACCTTTTTACGAGCTAAAGCTGAAAGATCTTCTCTGGTAGCAGAAAGTGCTACTAAAGCAAAAACTAACTTCCTAGCATTCACTGCTCACGAAATCAGATCTCCTCTTGGTTTTATTCTTACCGGTTCAGAAATAATGACTAAAGAATTTCTTGGAAAACTGCCCGCTCCTTATAAAAAATACGCACAAGGAATATATGATAATTCCAAACTAATTCTAGATTTCATTACTGACATACTTGATGAAAATCAAATTATTGAAGGTAAATTCAAAATAATTAATGCTTTAACTAACGTCCAAGAAGTAATAAATGAAGCTATTCAAGTTAATATAGCGAGGTTTAATACTAGGAGAGTTGAAATAATAACCGAGATAGAAGATAAACTGCCTCTTGTGATATGTGATAGAAGAAGAATATTACAGGTTCTAAATAATCTCATTTCAAATAGTATTAAATACTCTAAAGATGATACAACAATTACAATAACTGTCAAAGTTGCCTATGAAAAAATGGTTGTAACGGTTATAGACCAGGGAATTGGTATGAAAGAAAGTGATATACCTATTGCTCTGAGCGCATACGGTACCCTCAGAGAACAAGATTATAACTCTTTAGGATCATATGGCCTTGGTCTCGCTATTGTTAAAATGCTCCTAGAGGCCCATGAAACTGAACTGATAATAAATAGCGTTGAGGGCAAGGGTACCACTGTTAAAATGATTTTTCCTAAGTATAAATTGGTTTATACTAAAGATGCTCAAGAAAAATAATCATCTTAAAGAATCATCATTATGGATAATTACAGGGAAGAATTTATTGCTAAAATTAAAAAAATACCCATCTTTATCCCTTTATTCACCACGTTGACTAGCGTGTATGGATTTATTCTCCTTTATTCAGCAGCAGGGGGCCATATTGAACCGTGGGCATATAAACAAATTTTGATATTTTTGATATTTATGCCAATTTCTATATTAATTGCCATTATTGACTTGAGGATTATTTATAATTTTGCCTACACTTTCTACATTACTACATTACTTCTATTATTATTCGTTGAATTAATGGGTAAGTCTGTCATGGGCGCCACAAGGTGGTTAGACTTAGGTTTTTTTACAATTCAACCATCAGAACTAGTTAAAGTGTCTGTAGTAATGATGTTGGCAAAATTTTTCCATGAACAGAATAGCTCTAATGCCAGTGATTTTACGTTAATTCTACCATTAATAGCTTCGATTATTCCTATTGCCCTAGTAATAAAGCAGCCTGATCTTGGTACAGGGATAATTACCCTTATAGTAGTATGCTTCATGTTCTTTGCAGCTGGGGTAAAAAGAATATATTTTATTATATCTGGTGTAGCTGGACTAGCGGCTATGCCGGCTATATGGTTTATGCTATATGATTATCAACGCAGTAGAATTCTAACATTCATAGATCCCGAGGCAGATCCCCTGGGCAAAGGCTATAATATTATTCAGTCAAAAATTGCTATTGGTTCTGGGGGGTTATTTGGCAAGGGTTTACTAAGCGGAACACAAGGCCCTCTTAGTTTCTTACCAGAATATGAAACTGATTTTATCTTTTCTTTTTTGACGGAAGAATTAGGATTTATTGGTGGAATCATGTTGCTAGTTTTATATTCCCTAATAATAATTAGCTCATTATCAGTAGCTATCAACTGCCGCTCAAAATTCGCTAAACTATTGACTATTGGTATTGTTACATTATTTTTCTGTCATATCTTTATAAATATTGCTATGGTTATGGGATTATTACCCGCTGTAGGCGTACCATTACCTTTAATATCCTACGGAAGAACAATGATGGTGTCCATGCTACTTGGCTTTGGTTTGATAATGAATGCAGCAGTTAATAGACACAAAAATCTCTGATACTACATTTATGTATAGATTTATCTCAAAACTGATTATCAATTTATTAGCTCTAAGCTATTTGTGGATAATTTTTATCTTACCTTTTCAGTGGTACAAAATCGGACCATTTGGCGAAATATTTCCAGCCTTCGATATAATAATAATCTACTATATCAGTACTTATCATTCTCTAAAATATTGGCAGTTATTTATTATTGGAATGGCAATAGATCAACTCCATGTACTACCACCAGGAACAAGCTCTCTTGCTTTTATACTTGGCAACATGGGCCTTAACTATTTTAGCAAATGGTTTTTAGTACGGAAGTATTTCACTAATTTAGCCGTATTTTGTGGATATAGTGCTTTTATTATCCTGATAAGATATCTCATTGTATCAATAAAGAGTACTTATCTTATTGAAGGATATGCTGCAATTTTTTATTTCCTAACAACTATTTTTTTCTACCCAATACTGTCTGCTCTAATAGAGAGATCGATAAACATATTAGGTCAAAATGCTAGATAAAAATGCTTCAGATAGACAAACAATGACCCGAAGAACTTTTGTGATCGGGGCAGGTAAGCTAGGGCTTCTTTTTTTATTAGCTGGTAAAATGTTCTATATACAGTTCATCAAGAAAGATGAATATAAAACTCTTTCAGATAATAATCGCATTAAAATGATTTTACTTTCTCCTACAAGAGGACAGATTTTTGATTCCAATGGTAGAATAATTGCAAAAAATAACACCTGTTTTCGCTTGTTACTTGATAAAAATGGTAACCCAAAATTTTCAGAAGAAATTGATCATTTAGTAAAAATATTAGAGCTTGATGATTATCAAATAGATGAAATCAAAAAGAGAGTTAGTAAGGGAGGACACCGAGTAGCGGCACTTGTTATAGACTCCCTAGAGTGGAATCAAGTTGCTGTAATCGAAGAAAGAAAAGCTGACTTTAAATCACTCTTCATTGATACTGGATTTGAAAGATTCTATCAATCTGGATTAGCTACCGCTCACTTAATTGGATATCTGGGGCGACCAAGAATAGGAGAAAATGAACCTACAAAATTAGCAGATGAAACGTTTAAAGTAGGAAAAAGTGGAATTGAAAAATTTTATGAAGAACATCTCCGAGGTGAATTTGGCTTTAAGAGAATAGAAGTAAATGCCTTGGGTAAATATGTAAGAGAATTAGGCAAAAATACAAGCAAGTCTGGCAATGATTTACACTTGAATATTGACTCCCAATTACAAGAAAGCGCTCTAAAGCACATGAGTGCCCAAGGTTGCAGCGCAATAGTAATGGACTGTACCAACGGAAATGTTATAATTTGTGCTTCTACCCCGTCCTTTGATCCGAATAAATTTAATAAACTTTCTAATCAATATTGGAATGATTTAATAAACGACCAGTACAAACCCCTAATCGACAAAACCACTAAAAGCCTATATCCCCCAGGATCAGTTTTTAAAATTATCACTGCATTAGCAGCGCTTGAAGCGGGAATTGATTCTAACCATAAAATTATTTGTACAGGTGCTCCCGTTCTCGGGGGTAATAGCTTTCGATGCTCTAGAAGTCGCGGTCATGGAGCTCTTAACATGATTGATGCATTGAAATATTCCTGTAATAGCTATATATTTGCAGCCGCTCGGCAAACAGGTGCTGCTAAAATCATTGAAGTTGCAAACAGATTTGGCCTTGGTAAACCAACTGGAATTGACCTACCAGGCGAACTTAGTGGATTTGTACCAACCGAGCGCTGGAAAATGGAGAAATATGGCACTAAGTGGGGGGTAGGGGACACATTGAATCTCTCTATAGGACAAGGTTTTCTTCTTGCTACCCCAATGCAACTAGCCTGCTTAATTACAGCTATTGCTAGTAATGGCAAGTTATTTTCTCCCAAAATAGTTGTTGGTGATTTGAACTACACTCAACTAAACCTTCAACAAGATCATCTTGATATAATTAATACGGCCTTGTTCAATACCATGAACGCACCCGGCGGGACTGGTTATTTGAGCAGAATAGATTATAAATCAATGCAGATGGCTGGTAAAACCGGTACTGCTCAAGTTCAAGCTAAGAAGAGTGCGGCTGATGACTTAAGCAGAGACAACATAGCATGGGGCAGCAGAAATCATGCAATATTTTCTGGTTATGCCCCGTTTAATAATCCTAAATATGCAATATCAATATATTTTGACCACGGTGGTGGCGGCGGAAGAGCTGCAGCGCCAATTGCTAAAAAAATTATGCAAGATGTTTTGTTAAAGTATTTATAGATAAACTCAGTTTCTCATAAGAAATTATGTCCTGAATAAGCTCAATATTTTTCTCTTTCAATTCTAACGCCTTGGATATATTAAGAAAATAAACTGTGTTAACGTTTTTGTATCAGTCTTAGATTGGTGATAATTAGAGTTGTTGAAAATAATTTATTAAACTTAAATGGGTAGGTATTTTATGAGTAAGAAAAAGATGACGGAAGAAGAGTTTTCATTAAAAAGAACAGAGATTGCAATTAAATTAATAAACAATAGTCTTGAATAAGAAAAAGCCCCCAGAAACCAGGAGCTTTCTATATATAATGAACTATAGCTTGTAGTTTAGAACTCTAATTAATAAGCTCTATTTTAACAGCAGAAGTTTTACCTTTTTGATCTTCCAGTTCGTAGCTCACTTTCTGGCCATCATTAAGTGTAGATATGCCAGCACGCTCTAAAGCGCTTATGTGCACGAACACATCTTTGTTGCCATCATCTGGTTGAATAAAACCATAACCTTTATCTGGGTTGAACCATTTTACTTTTCCGTTTGCCATTTTGTCGACTCCTTAAGTTTTTAGTTGTATTTGCTAGTTTCTAGCAGTTATAAATCAAGAGTTATTGTCCGTTTATCTTTAACTCCTGCAGGAAATAAGGAGCTTTTATTCAAAAAATATTTGAATAAAACTTATAGTCTCTGGCAGTAAGTATTAAGAGTTACATAGAAAACTCTGGTACCAATGATATACAACCCCCAAAAAAAACACAAGTGGAACTACCATTAATTATCTAAACTGCCCATTCAAGGTAACAAAAACACCAGCTATTTTGTGGCTTTGTTCGGAAGGCTTGCAAATCAATTGCTTGCTAATAGGTAATTTAGTAAAATTCTTAACAGAAAGACTAAACAAAGAAGCAATAAAATTAAAAACTGAATCGAATTTGACTACAGCAATTCAAAAATTCAAATATATAAGTTGTAAACTGGAGCACATATAACAAAAATTTAAGAAAGCGTGAAAAGCTTATACCAATCATATAAACTAAATTATGATTTAGTTTAATAATAGTTAAAGAAACAATCATGCCTAATATAAATAAATTTAACAGTATTGTATCGCAAATGAAAAAGGCGGCCAAAGAAATTGATGTTCAGCGTGAAGCACTTGCAGGGGAATTCCAAAAACTTCAACAAACAAATGAGGAAAATCTAAAAAAAAGAAATGAAAGTCAGAAAAAATTTACAAAAGCATCGGAAAAATTTGATGAACTAGAAAACAAAATTAGCGCTGACTCTAAAATAGTTACTGTAGCAGAAGCTCGCAAGGCTATGAATCAGGCAGAGACTGGCCTGCCTTTTATCAAGGCTCGTGCGAATTATATGCAAGCCATGGAAAATGAGCAGCAAGACCAAAACATGCTTAAATTAGTGGATACTTTTATTCTACCAGTAATTGACGACCTGCTAGATGCTGACAAAAATGGTGCGGGCATTCCTGTAAAAGAAATAGAAAAAGGCGTTGAAAAAATACTAAATGCACTGCACAGTAATGGTTTAATTACTACTGTAGATAAATTAAATTACTTGTATAAAGAAGATGAGAAAGGTCAAACCGCCTTCATAAAAGATTTAAAAACATCATTAGATTTAAAAGATGGAGTGCAAACAATTGCATCTCCAAATTTAAAATCTTCAAGAGATAAATTTCTACATTTCGTAAGTAAAATGTGTACATCACTTGGTCAACCACAACTTGTAAAACACTGTCGTAGACATATGAGCAACGAATCTCAAGCACAACTTAAAGCATCTGAAGTAAGCTTTAAATCTCTTGTATTAAAAACACTTACTAGCCTAAACAACTCTAAACCAGAGCAATCAAAGTCTGTTAAAAAACTCAAAGAGCAGGTAAATAAAAGGTTCACAAACCGCTCAAATAGACTATCAAGATAGTGTTATGAAGGGCTTTGTTGGGAACCATAGCTCTTTGCTTAAATTAGATGTAATTATCCTATTTTGTCCCTTTTTTGCTTTACTTGACCCCAAAACTTCAGTTTGCAAATAAACCTTATAAAAATTCTTAAGGTTGTTTATTAAGAGATAATCTATGTTTTGTTATCACAAACTGACTCATAAAGTATTTTCTTGTTTATTATCTCAGCAACTTTTGAAATTTCAGCAAGAGGCTCATAATTATATTTTTCTAAATTATTTGCAGAAATATCTAGTCTCCTTGCTAATCCTAGATCTACTAATTGTTGAATAAAATAGTTATGTTTCTTCAATTTGAAACTTGGTGGACAAAACACGTAAACGGGTTTTCCCGTACTTACAGCTTCACTACACATCGAAATAGAATCAGTGGTGGATATAATATACTCCGCTCTACCAAGAATGGCCGGATACGGATTTGCATCTTCGCTTAGTGGATCATAAATAACATGTGGCCAAACAAAATTTTGGATAAAATGGCTTTTCACAACATCAGGAGTTCTTCTGCTAAAAGTGATAAATAATGGCATAGAATGACTCTGTGAAATATTTGTCAATGTTTTAGAAAGAAGCTTCGCATTATCCAAAGTAAGTTTATAGCCTTTCGTTGAACCTCCTATTATCACTGCGATATAATTCTTAATGTCAGGGTATTTACTATCAAAATCACTTTGTGATTTCTGAATTTTATCTCGCACATTTGTTAAAGCACCAATTATTCTGACTATATTCGGTAATGTATAGTTAAATCTATCGTGCTGTGGCAGAATAATTAAATCAAATTGATCCGTTTTAATATTAGGCCGCATTATTTGAATAATTTTGATCCGAGCGTTGGATAGTTTTTTAAGATATAGTGCAAGAACTGCTGTTCTCCTACCAGCAGAAATGATAACATCCGGCAATGGTTCATCCGTCAAATTGGTAAGCACTGTTTTTTTAATATGAATAGGAAAAATATTAAGAAAATAATTAGGTAAAGAGCCAAAACTATTATATTCTATCTTTTTTATTTCATATTTTTTGCCAATTGTCTGGGCAAGCTCGATTGCTTGGTTGGCATTACCTACCCTTTTATCTACTAAAACCCAAACTATAGGCTCTTTTACCATATTTTACCATCCGTGCTCATACACATCATTCTATCATCCTTATAATAAAACGGAAATGATAATCTTCCTAACTATACGTTGGTTAGACAATTAGATTATTATACTTAACTTTCGAGACTTTACTTGTTATTGATTACGGTTTCAATTTCAGCAATACGCTTAAGAAGAGACACTTTTTTGCCCTTGACTTCGACATTTAATCTAATCAACGGCTCAGTATTTGATTCTCGTAAATTAAACCGCCAATCAGTAAATTCTAAGCTAATACCATCCATCCTGTCGATACGAGGATTTTTAGCTGTAAAATGATCTTCCAATTTTTTAATGATTTCTGCCGTGTTTTCAACCTTATAGTTTAGTTCACCACTACAAGGAAATTTACTAATCCTATTTCCTACCAAGGAGGAAAGAGTTTCACCATTTTTACTTAATAGCTCAGAAATGAGTAGCCATGGTAACATCCCACTGTCACAATAAGCAAATTGTCTGAAATAATGATGCGCACTCATCTCGCCACCATAAATCGCATTTTCTTGGCGCATTTTTTCCTTAATAAAACTGTGCCCCGATTTACTCTGCACAGCGATGCCTCCCTGTTCATCTACTATATCGACAGTATTCCATATCAGCCTAGGGTCATGTATTATTTTCTGACCGGGGTATTTCTTAAGGAAACTTTCTGCCAATAGCCCTACAATATAATAGCCTTCAATAAAATCGCCATTTTCATCAAATAAAAAACAGCGATCAAAATCTCCATCCCAGGCAATACCGAAATCAGCTTTATTATACTTTACCGCATCAGAAGTGACCTTACGATTTTCTACTATCATTGGATTTGGTACACCATTGGGGAAATTACCATCTGGCTGTTCGTTTATATAAATAAATTCAAATGGCAGAAATTTCTCTAGTAATTTAATAATAATTCCAGCTGGCCCATTACCTGGATTAACTACAATTTTTAAAGGCCTTAGCTTTTTGATATCAATATATTCAATAAGATGAGTAATATAATTGGTTTTATCTTCCTTTATTAATTCTGAACCTTGTAATTTACTAAAATTAGTATTAGTTTTATTAAGAATATAGTCCCTAATTTCTTTCAAACCATCAGTAAGAGAAATTGGACGGCTACCGCTGCTTACCATTTTCATCCCATTATAACCCTTTGGATTGTGGGATGCAGTAATCATTATTCCACCCCCCACACCAATAGTTTCATTACTAAAAGTGTGAAAATACACCTCCTCCGTACCACATAGACCAATATTAATTACACCTGACCCAGAATCAGTTAAACCCTTTATTAAAGCCTTCGTAAGAGACCTGCTTTCTAGCCTCACATCATAACCAACGATTACTGTTCCAGGATTAATAATATCGGAATACGCCAAACCAATTTTATAAGCTAACTCTTCATCGAGCTCTTCTGGAACTTTTCCTCTTATATCGTAAGCTTTAAAACAAGTTAATTCATTCATATTAGAACACCATAATGTTGTTAAAAAGACTATAACATTTTTCCCTCTTAAGAAAAAAGGTATTTTTATATCACCTTTAACACTGTGGACTTTTCCTGTAAATTAGCAAATATCTCTTTAGCGCTTGATGCTTTCTTCTTATCTATTACTAAAAAACCATTTTCTGATTCAATTATTGCTAAATCTTTTACTCCAACTACAACAATTGTTTTGTTACTAACACTCTCAACGTAGCAATCAATGGTATCATACATATGTACATTGCCCTTTACTCTATTGCCATTCTTATCTATTGGCTCCAATCTGCTCATGGATTCCCAATTTCCAATATCACTCCACCCGATATCACATGCAACAACAGCGATTTTACTAGATTTCTCCAGAAGCGCATAATCGATTGAAATTTCTGGAATTGTCTCCTAGATAAGCGAACTTAAAAGTAGTACTCTATAATAATCTGAATTGCTAAGGGATGTTGATGTGTGAATAGCCTTAATAACCCTTGATAAAATATCAAAACAATGAGTTTCTAGCTCTTTTATGATGGTGTTAGCAGTAAAACATAAAATACCTGAATTCCAAAGGAATTTTTCTGATTTTAGATAGTCTAAGGCAAGACCAAATGACGGCTTCTCAACAAATCTAAATACTTCGTTATTAGAATATTCAATATAACCATAACCAATTTCAGGATATGAGGGTTTGATACCAAAAGTTACTATTTTCCCCAGCTTTGCTAAACTTTGTGCGTGTAGTACTGCATTTGAAAATGCAACCGAATCCAGAATAATATGATCCGATGGTAATATCAACATCATCTCATCAGGACCATAATTATTGAGAACATGAACTGCAGAGACTGCAATAGCCGCCGCTGTATCCCTCCCACAAGGCTCAGCTATTAATTCTTTCCTAATACTATTACTAGTAGCATTAGTGATTTCGTCATATTGATCTTTTACCACTGACACGCAATCTGAAGTAGTAACAGTAATAATGTTATGCACTGACCCAATTTCAATAGCTCTTATAAAAGCCTTTTGGATAAAGCTCTCATTATTTACCTTTATAAATGGCTTAGGCTTCTGCCTAGTGGATACTGGCCATAAACGGCTACCAGAGCCACCTGCTAAGATTACCGCATGCATATATGTTGTAATTTAATTAGTAATTAGTTTATGGCCTAAGATTTTATTAACTTATAGTCATATGTCAAATTTGTAATCAAGAGTTGATAAAAACTTAGGTAAAAATATAAATATTGTGTGGTATCCAAACTGTAAGGCAGATAAATATATTTACATTTTTTATTTAATATTTATATTGTATGTAGATTTGTAAAGCTCACAGCAGGTGGAAAATGCAAAAGAATTTATTTAAATTTGTTACAATGACACTTATTACAGTAAGCTTGAATCTAATAAGTTTATCTAACGCGGCTGAGCTTAAAAGTATCAAAGCAAGACAAAATATTCATTCTGGATTTGTCATAAAGCAAGATAATAAAATTATTAAGACAATAGGAAAATACAAGGACCGTCACTCACCTTTTTCGACATTTATAAGTTGCATTAGCTCTTATGGGATTCGATGCAAAAATTTTAGAAAACAAAGATTCACCAAAATGGGCGTTTAAGAATGAGTATGAGAAAAATTTGCAAAGTTGGTATACACACAAAAAAGGAGTAGAATATCATTGGTGTCACGAACATACACCAGCCACATTTATGAAATATTCAGTTGTTTGGTTTTCTCATCAAATTACAGAGCGGCTAGGGGAGCATAGGTTCCAAGAGTATATATCAAAACTAAATTGTGGAAATAAGGATGTTTCTGGAACAGTTGGTAAAGATGGAATGTATAAAAATGATGGTCTATTAAATAGTTGGCTAGGAACATCTCTCCAAATCTCACCACTTGAGCAAGTTGAATTTCTTGAAAAATTACTTGCCAATGAACTTGCCGTATCCATCCCAGCTCAAGAGAAAACACGAGAAATTATGGATAGGGAAGAAGAATGGAATGGATGGAAGTTATATGGTAAAACTGGAGGTGGTAGCGGAGACAATGGATGGTTTATTGGATGGGTTGAGAAAGATGGAAAACAAATTATTTTTGCTCAGTATCTTGATCTGACGGATTCAAACCTTGATTTGACCGATCTACCATCTCATAAATCTGTTGGACTCACTGCCAAGGAAGTTATCAAGAGACAAATGCTAAATTTTTTAGATAAATAAGGTAATTAGTAGTTCTGTGGTGGAAGCATTCCTAAGCTATTTTTTTATAAAATGCTCGATTATTTCCTGATCAGAAACGGCATTATTTTTAGTTTGAACAAGGTAGTTCTTGACTAAGTTTAGAACTGTCTCAGTAAACTCTAGTTTAAGGGAGTCACTAGCCTTTTCTCTTTCATTGTCTATAGACTTTATAGCAGAGTCCTTCTTGCGTGCTAATAGCAGACTAATCTCCTTGTTCTTTGTTTCCACAAAACGCTCAATACTATTTTGTGCACTTGTTATTATATCTTTTTTTCTTGCTTCAAATTCATCTAGTTCCTTCTCTACTTCATCGAGTAAATTCTTTGCTTCTTCTTTAAGCCTCTCTGCTTTAGCAAGTTTTTTCTTTATCTCATTTATTCTAGCATCAAGAGAGGCTATTATCGCTTTTTTAACAGGCCTATAAGCTAAATATATAAATATTATGAAACAAACCGCAATTACAAAGCTCTCGTCGAAAAAATGTATCATTTTATTTTACCATGAATCTTCTTAAGTAACTCTATATCAGCATTCTTATTTGTAACTTTCTGAATTATAAAGGCAGCTAACTTGATGCATGATATCGATTCATCTACATGAAACTTATCAACATAACCCTGTATCTCAGCAAGAGCTCTCTCTCTTTTCTTATCAAGAATAATAGATAGCTCATTTTTTTGATGTAGCAAATGAGAACCCATCGATTCCATAGCCTGTCTGTTAAGATCCTCAACATGCGCATTAACTTCATCCAATTTATCTTTACGCAATGCTTCTATAGACTTAGCTTTTTTACTATACTCCTGGGCATAATCGATATTTTCTTCTAAAAAACTGTTCCTTTGTGTTAGGATTAACTCAGCCTTTGGAGCAATAAACTTGCTTATAAGAAAATAAAGAAATGCAAAAACAATAACCAACCAAAATAGCTGAGAGCTAAAAGAAGATACATCGAACTGTGGCATAGTCTTTATCCTTTAATTAATCTATTTTCATTATATACCTTACCTGAACTTTAAATTCCAAGCCAAGAGTATTTTTTGTATACTTATTCCTGTATGAACAAACCAATCGGCTGAGCAATTCACTCGCAAATGTAGCCAACTAGATGGCTACAGTTTGTATCATTTAATCCAGTACTTAATTTAGTATAAATTTAAGTAAAGATCAAAAGCATCGCAATAACAAATGAAAATAAACCCATTGCCTCAGCAAGACCAGCCCCAATTAGAGCCATTCTCTGCAACTGATCACCTGCAGATGGATTGCGTGCAATTGAGTTAAGCAAAGAACCAAAGATATTTCCTACACCTAGGGCTGCCCCTAACATACCAAAGGCCATAAGGCCAGCACCAATATATTTAAAAGCCATTGCGTCCATTTTTGTTCTCCTAAAATTATTATTAAACATAAATCAAGTAGTTATCGGCTTTCCAAAATCCCCAGCCATCTACTTGAACCAACCGCCTGCAAAAAGTCACTAATGCAGATTTAACGCATCGCTTAGATAAACACAGGATAATATCGTAAAAATATAAGCCTGTAACACCGCAACGAATAACTCAAAACCTATTAAAATCACTAGAAAAGGTATAGGTAAAATCTTTGAATAAATAGCCATTGAAACTACAAATCCAGCAATAACCTTCAGTAACACATGTCCTGCGACCATATTAGCTGCTAACCTAAGCGATAGGCTAACTGGTCTAGCTAAATATGCGAATAATTCTATTACGACCATCAAAGGAGCAAGCCACAAAGGTGTTCCGGCTGGTAAAAATAAAGAGAAAAAATGAAAACCATGCAAGTATATTCCAACCAACGTGACTAATAAGAATACCATCATCGCGAGAGCAAACGTAATAGAAATATGGCTAGTGACCGTAAAACCATAGGGAATCATGCCAAATAGGTTGCAGGTAAGTATAAACATAAATAAGGTAAAAATCAGGGGAACAAATTTCCTGCCCTTAGCACCCACACTTTGATCTAGCATCCCAGTAATCATTTCATAAGCTAGTTCACCACTAAGCTGAACACGGGATGGAATGAGGCTTTTACTTTTAAATGCTAGCATAAAGTAAACTACTATAAACGTGCCGACAATCAGCATAAAAAGAGAAGAGTTTGTAATGCTAGCATCATAGCCAAAAATTTGTATATTGACTATTTCTTTGACTTTAAACTGATCTAGCGGGTTATGGGCCATTATTTTTAATGTATTTATTCCAAATTAATCTAAAAGTAGCAAATATCCCGAGTATTAAACAGATTATAAGGAAAGCCGGCTTTGAATCAAATAGATTATCCAAAAACAAACCAATTATTACGCCAACTATTACTCCTGAAACCAATTCTACTGCAATATTAAACCCTGTACTTCTACTACCCAGGAATGTGCTTTCCTTTTTTTCTGCTTTGAGATCGTCGATTTCTCTGTCAATTTCTTCATATTTTTTGTTACTCATTGGCGATCACTACATTTTCTATTGCTTGTGATAGTTCTTCAAATGTATAAGGCTTTGTAAATTGCTTACCGTTTATAAAAAAACTCGGAGTTCCTACAAATTTTGGTTCCCTTGCTATAAGTCTAGTATTTTCTATCAATATTTCAATTTTTGCTTCATCATTCAAGCAATTAGCATATTTTTCTGGTCCTACTCCTCCAAGAGTACCAATATTTGTTAAAATTTCACGATAATTTTTGCCAAAGGCCCAATTATCCTGTTGCTCTAAAATAACCTTTATAAAATTGAGGTAGCTTTCCAAGTTGCCCGCACAACGTGCGAGAACTGTTGCATCAAGATCCTGCTTATTACCAATAAATTCTCTCATAACATAAGCCACTTTACCAGTATCAATATATTTTGCTTTGAGCTCTGGGAGTATTCTTTTATGGTATGTCACACAGTGTGGGCATGTAGGGGAGAAATATTCGACAACAACGATTTTTGAGTTACGATTCCCTAACACCATATCGTCAGGTTCGATATCATACCCCCTGACATGTTTAACTTTTTGCTCTTCTACTTTTCCTGCATCTTTTTTTTCTTCTTTAGCTTTCTTTTCAGCATTGTCCTTACAATCTTCCAGTTCTTTACTGTAATTTTTTATCTGATCCTGGGCGGGAGTTTCTGGTTCCTTAGCTTCGTTACAAGCAATCAACAAAAACAAACTTAATAGGAGAGGAAAGAAATTTCTGAACATATGGTATATAAAGCCTGTACTTATACAAATTTATCATAATTTTGAGTTATTTACTATAGTAAGCCACATTAGACTCAAGTGATAAATGATCTCAATCCCTTTCTAACACATCAAGGCAGTGAAATTAAGATAAATTGTACCTTTGACAGAATTTTAGACAATAATTGTCTTTTACTAACAACCAAATCAACATTTTAGGTAGGTAAATTAGGTTTAGAACAATTTCTTTTGCAACTTTTTAAAAGTAAAAAAACCGACGCAACTTTAAGCTACGCCGGTTTTTTTTGTAAAACTTATAGATACTTATAAACTTATCTAATAGCCGTTACGCCTCTACGATTTTGACTCCACGCAGCTTCGTTATCACCTATAACTGCTGGTCTTTCTTTACCATAAGAAATTGTGTCAATACGCTCTGCGCTTACACCATGCTCGATCAAGAATGATTTAACAGCATTAGCTCTTCTTTCGCCTAGAGCAATGTTGTACTCTCTTGTTCCTCTTTCATCACAATGACCTTCAACAGTAAGATTGAAAAGCTTATGATCTTTCAGCCATTCTGCTTGACGTGTTAAAGTACTTTGCGCCTCCGAAGTAATATCAGAACTATCTAGTTTGAATAATACTCTGTCACCAATCGTTTTTTCAAATTCGGCTATATGTTTGTTATTATCACCGTACTTGCCTCTTGAAGCACTACAGCCAGATAACAAAACAACAGCAAATAGTGCGACTGCAATTTTTTTAATCATATTCAAGTCTCCTTAAAAAATTTTATTCAGTTTAAAAAAGCTATTACTCTAATCCATTATTGGCCCAGAAATAACATAACCCTAATTATATACTAGTTATTTATAGTTTTAAACCATCAATACATGTTTTTCTCCAGATGTATGATAGCCTGCGTGACATAAATACCAACGCTTGAAGCTGTTATTTCCTTACTAGACACCCACAAATATTTTCACGAATAGCCGAAGTTGTTGTCGGAAAAGCACTAGGTAGGTCTTTAAAAAACCTAGCTGCGAGATAAGCAAACGCTTGAGACTCAACATAATCAGCATCAAGATCGTCAATAGTGGAAATATTTTCTACTATTGAGTTAAAGCCCTTTTCTAACAAACCTAATTTAAGCCAATTCACGATTTGCGTATTTTTACTTCCGCCACCGCATAAAAAAATACTAGCAGGAATATTTGGTAACATCTCGATGGCATGGAGAATAGTTGTGCAAGTAATGTAAGTAAGTGTTGCAACGATATCTTCTGGAGAATGATTAGCAAGAATTCCCGTTATATATTCAAATGAGTTCCTGTCTAAAGATTTTGGATAAGGCCGTTGGAAATACTCATTAACCAGAAATTCGCTAGCAACTAACTCATCTATTCGCCCTTGCGAGGCAATTTTGCCATTTTTGTCATAACTCTTATTAAAATATTTATTCATAGCATCATCAATGAGTGCGTTACCAGGGCCAGTATCAAATGCTACTATTTCATTTGCCTCGTCTATATAAGTGATATTGGCTACACCTCCTATATTGAGAACTGCAACAGGTAGCTTTTGGTTTTGCATTAATAACTTATGAAAAATAGGAACTAAAGGTGCTCCCTGACCACCAAGACTAATATCTCTTCTCCTAAAATCATGTACTACATCTATCCCTGTACCTTGGGCTAGCAAGTGCGGATTTCCTATTTGCCAAATCAACTGATTATTTGGCTTATGCAAAATAGTTTGTCCATGAAAACCAAGAGCCTTTATATCTTTACTAGAATATTTTGTTTGCTTAAGCAAGTCAAGCGTGGCCTCAATATGGTATTCTGTAAGTTTTTTCTCGATCTCAAGAGGCTCCATAAACTGACTAAAAAGCTTCTTGAGAGCAAATTTAAACTCTTGAGGGTAAGGTATATGAGTATTAGCAATCACTCTAAACATACTCTTTCCATCAGTTTGAACCAAGGAAGCATCAACTCCATCACATGAGGTACCGCTCATATAACCTATAAATAACTCACTCATCTTGGTCTTTTATGTTTTTTATACTTTTTACTACCTTGCGACGTTGCAAATTTTTACGCAAAGCCATCGATAATTTATCTTGTTTTTGCTTTACTTTGTCAGCTCTTTCTTCTTTTTTATTTGGCATTTAAACTAATTTCTCTTGACGATATGCTGATAATATGGCAAAAATCTGCTCTTAACAAATCCATTCTAGATAAAATTGCTTAGTTATGTGTTTTGTTATCTGGAAAATGGCATTTAAAATCATTTTGCATAATTTTGGTTAATTTGTAACAGATCTTTGTTAAAAATACCAATTTTTTGCCGCTATAGCTCAGTGGTAGAGCACATCATTGGTAATGATGAGGTCGAAAGTTCAACTCTTTTTAGCGGCACCATTCTCTAAAAATTTTCCGATATCCATTCAGATAGTTTTGGATCATATTTCAGAATTCTAGGTTTGCTTTCTATACTGTCGAAAGTAATATCTTGCATCAATGCTTCATGAGCAGAGATAAAACCTCTATCAGCCCCAAAAGTAGGGAAATATGGCTGAAAATTCATATATTCTAAATTTACATATTTCTGTTTTATAGCTTTGTTTGTAGCCGTCGTAAGATCTGCCAGTGAATTAATTTTTATCCCATTGATAGACTTTATCTGAATTCTGTACACAGATTTGTAGTCCTGAACAAACATCTCTGGAATGCTGCTAAAACTACTGCCTGTTTGGACATTTGCAAGTGCAACACTACCTAGTGGTATTCCAGATTTAGCAGCAACGAAATCGTCAGCCTCAAAAAATAGCCCACCTGCAAAATCTAGCATCTTTGAGATTTTATTTGCTTCAAGATCATAGAGTTTAATCTCTTGCTCAAGTTTTTTACCATTTCTAATGATAGTGACTTTAATTTTATCAGAATTTGGGTTGCTCATTGCAAGGTCAAGAAGGCATAGGTCTGCCCCTATTTGCTTACCTTCTACCTGCCATAAAATATCCCCGGGCAAAATCTTTCCTTCCGCCGTCCCACCAGGTAAGACCTTTCTAACAATGATTGCTCTGTTGCGTGCATTAGGTAATTCTTTTATATAGTTACTCATTTCTTCTTGGGAGAAATTGCGATGCTTAACAGCTTTATCTAATGAGTAAAGTTCTGTAATGACTCCAATATGTTTTCTGCTGAGATGAGCTTTATCTGCCTGTAGCTCTTTTAATACGTGAGTAACATACTCTCCTTTGAGCGCTAGAGCATGAGTTTTTCCCCCACCATAGAGCACACCTATCGCTTTATTTTCAACATTAAGTACCGGAGAGCCGCTAGCACCACCTGTTGAGTTCATGTTAATGACATATGATCCTTGTGGCATTTCTCCATTTATTTCGTATAAATCAGATAAATAACCATTATGGAAGGAAAAACCCTGCCCTTCAGTATTGCCAACTATAAATACATCAGATCCGAGCGTCGGAATTTCATTAGTAAACTCAACAACTTCAAACTCCGCTGGAAATTCTTCCGGATTTATCTGCATAACAGCAAAATCTGCATACTGGTCGTAATAAACTACTTTCGCTTCTGCTTGCTGACCGTTATGAAAGGTAATGAAATATGTTCCCACTGAAACTCTGCCGACAACATGGCTATTGGTTACTAGAAAACCTTTCTTTCCATCAACAATAAATCCAGTTCCAGACCAGCTTCCAGTATTTTGATACGCGGAAACTGGCACTCTGCTATTGATCGTTACTATAGATTTTCTAATTTTTTCAATTTCTTTTATTTTTGCATCATCAGCGTAAACAGTTGCTGTTAAACAATATAATGTTATCGCAAAAACTTTTAAAAACTTTAACATACATTTATTACCTAATTACTTTTCTCAAACAATAATCCACCCTATTTAGCAGAAGGGAGGTCTATAAGTGCAGAATTAATCAATGTGGAAAGCTTCTTCTTATCCACTTTGTTCGCGTCAGAAAAACTATCAGTAGTAGTACCAATTATATCATTAGAAATGGATACTGAATGCGCCCATAAAATTTGGCCATTTGATGCATCAAGAATAGCTAATCTAACAATTGAGAATTCTGCTGGATCTGTATTTGTTGTAGTAGTTCTACCAGTAGCGACAGCAAACAATGCTCCCTTTAAAATATCTGTAGTTAAATCCTTAGTAATAGCTGCAGATGTTTTGTTTTCAGAATAAAAATTCATTACGATAAGCAAATCACCGCCCATTTTTTTACCAAGCTCAACTGCAGCAGGGATTTTGTAATCTATAGAATATGCTTTATCCTCTGACCAAGCTCCACCAGTATAAAGAATCTTCGCAATATCCTTAAACTTATCTTTAGTATCAACAGCGTAATGGGATAATTTGTTGGTACCAATTTCTAGTCTAGAAAGAAGTTTGATATTATACCCCTTATCCTGCATCGTAGTTATGAATGTATCGACCATAATCTCCTCAAGCCGATCTTCATAATTATAAACTCTGGTTTTTTTGTTCAAAGCATCAATTTGATTCACTTCTATGTCTGGTGGCAGAAGTAAAGCTACTCTGGCTTTAACTAACGAGCCTGAATAATTATGCGCGGATCTAACAAAAGTTGTATTGCTAGTACAAGCACATGTAACAATAAGTAGTAAAATTATAAAGCAAGCTTTTATCATATAAATAATGTATTATTAGTTAATTTTAGTATGTAGCTGGAATGAGTCTTGTCCTTTTCTCTGAAAGGATAATCAGAACATTTTGTCCTTCACTTATCACAGGATTGTTTTTACCTTCCTTAGCTTGCACAATGGTGATAACACCTGTCGCACGTACAGCAGCTAGAGCATTTCTTAAAAGTCTGCTACCCTCATAATAATCATCTCGTAGGTTTGATCTATCGACTTCTACGATATATTCGGTACCTTTCGACGTTCCAAGAGCTGATTGCATTATTGCTCCAGTAACACCTCCAACAATAGCGCCACCAACAACTACTGCAGCATTGTTACTGTTACTAGCTGCAAGCGCTCCCCCGCCAACACCACCAATCAAGGCACCAGTTGTGTTATCACCAAGTTTTTCATCTTCTTTAATTTTTACATCTCTTTTGACAAGAAGTTTACCCTTTAAGGTAATGTTTAATGTTGAGTCGCTAGTATATGTATTGGAAGCAAGATCTCGACCACAACTAGAAAGAATAGGAATGATCACCAGGATTATAGAAATGTGTAGAAGTTTTTTAATCATATTATTATTCAATAAAAAGTTGCTTTAAGTTAAACTTAATTAATAGCTGACAATGGATTTGTATTAGTAAATAGTAAATGCTATTCAATAGTTTTCCCCACCTTTAATAACATTTTTAGTTAGTATAGGCAATAAAATTACCATTTGTACAAAGATTTATTCTCCGCTGCTCTTGTAAAAGAGTTATCCTGCACTATATCAAATGTCAAGGGCTAGGAAAGCGATTATTGCGGCCGTCAAACATTTATTTTAGACGAGGATATTAATATGGGAAAGATTATAGGTATTGATCTTGGTACTACCAATTCATGCGTAGCAATTATGGATGGAAAAGAACCAAAAGTGCTGGCAAATATTGAGGGAGAACGCACTACTCCATCTATGGTAGCGTTTACAGATAGCGACGAAAGATTAGTTGGTCAACCAGCAAAAAGACAAGCAGTGACTAATCCAAAGGGCACTCTGTTTGCAATCAAAAGATTAATTGGACGTAATTACGATGACCCTACGGTCAAAAAAGATAAAGACATGGTGGCTTTTAAGATTGTTAAATCTACTAATGGTGATGCATGGGTAGAAGTTGATAAAAAGCGTTATTCTCCAAGCCAAATAAGCGCTTATATACTACAAAAGATGAAAGAAACAGCAGAAAATTACTTAGGAGAAACAGTAACGCAGGCGATAATAACTGTTCCGGCTTACTTTAATGATGCACAAAGACAAGCCACTAAAGATGCTGGTAAAATAGCTGGTCTTGAAGTTTTAAGAATTATTAACGAACCAACTGCTGCTGCTTTAGCTTATGGACTTGATAAAACAGAAAATAAAACAATAGTTGTTTATGATCTAGGCGGTGGTACATTTGACGTATCAGTACTTGAAATTGGCGATGGCGTTTTCGAAGTAAAAGCAACTAATGGCGATACATTTTTGGGTGGTGAAGATTTCGATATGACAATCTTGAACTACCTGATTGACGAATTCAAGAAAGAAACATCTGTTGATTTGAAACAAGATCCACTTGCTTTGCAGCGCCTCAAAGAAGCTGCTGAAAAGGCAAAGAAAGAGCTTTCAACAGCTCAGCAAACAGATGTTAATCTGCCTTATATTACAGCAGATGCCTCTGGTCCTAAGCACATGAATATTAAACTTAGCAGGGCAAAGCTTGAGTCTCTTGTAGTCGATCTTATTGACAGAACTATGGAGCCTTGCAAAAAAGCGCTAAAAGATGCTGGTTTGAAACCAAATGAAATAGACGAGGTAATTTTGGTCGGTGGTATGACTAGAATGCCAAAAGTGGTTGAAAAGGTTAAAGAGTTTTTTGGGCGTGAGCCACATAAAGGAGTTAACCCTGATGAAGTAGTTGCTCTTGGAGCTGCTATTCAAGGCGGTGTATTACAAGGTGATGTAAAAGATGTATTATTATTGGATGTAACTCCATTGTCCTTAGGTATTGAGACGTTGGGCGGTGTGTTTACACGTTTAATTGATCGTAATACAACAATTCCTACAAAGAAAAGTCAGGTCTTTTCAACAGCCGACGACAACCAGCACGCCGTAACCATTAGAGTATTCCAGGGTGAACGAGAGATCGCTGCTCATAATAAATTACTCGGACAATTTAATCTGGAAGGAATCCCTCCGTCACCAAGAGGTCTGCCTCAAATTGAAGTTACTTTTGATATCGACGTCAATGGTATTGTTCATGTATCAGCAAAAGATAAGGCTAGTGGAAAGGAGCAAAAAGTTACTATTCAAGCATCTGGTGGTCTAAAAGACGACGAAATTGAGCAAATGATCAAGGACGCTGAGAAAAATGCATCAGAGGATAAGAAACTCAAAGAGTTTATCGAGGTAAAAAATAAGGCAGACACACTCATATACTCCACTGAGAAAAGTCTGAAAGATTTTGCAGAAAAAATTGCAGCTAATGATAAGCAATTAATTGAAGATGCTATCGACTCTCTTAAAAAAGCAATGGAGTCAGAAGACGATATTGAATTAATTACTCAGAAAACCGAGGATTTAGCTGCAGCAAGCATGAAAATTGGTGAAGTAATGTACGGCAATAACGACTCTGCCCCTCAAGCTGAAGAATCTTCACCAACTACTGATGGCAAAGTTGTAGATGGTGAATTTAAAGACGTTAGTGATAAGTAAGTAATTTTAGTTATGATAAATGACAGGGGAAATATCTATCTGCGTGTCCCCTCGTCATCTATCATAAATTTGATCCAAAAAGGCTAGTGATTTTTTTTATGTAATAATTCTGCCTAATTTTATTATTATACCCAATCCAGTAGGGAACTAAAACATGACAAAAAGAGATTATTATGAGGTGCTAGAGGTTGAACGTTCTGCAAATGGCACTGAAATCAAAAAAGCCTATCTCAAACTGGCTAAGAAATACCACCCTGATACGAATAGTAGTGATCCTTCAGCTGAAATAAAATTCAAAGAAATAAGTGAAGCTTATGAAGTCCTAAAAGACGAACAGAAAAGAGCTGCTTACGATAGAATGGGACATAGTGCATTTGAACAAGGTAGAGGTGGTGGATTTAATTCTCGCACCGCTAGTAATCATGATATAAATGATATATTCGGCGATTTCTTTAGCGATTTCATGGGTGGCAGAGGGGGAGGAGCCTCTAGGCCAAGAACGAGTCAAGCAAGAGGCTCAGATCTAAAATATAATCTTACTATTACCTTAGAAGAAGCCTTTACAGGAATAGATAAAAAAATAAATTTTAATACAGAAGCTAAATGTTCTCCTTGTGGGGGAAAGGGAACTAATGAGCCAAATGCCAACAGTACGTGTCCACAATGTAATGGAACTGGGGCTATTCGTATGCAGCAAGGATTTTTTGCTATAGAACAGACTTGCAACAAATGTAACGGACAGGGGCAAATAATCAAAAATCCTTGTACAGCATGTCATGGTTCTGGGCGCTCTACTAAACACAAAAATTTAATTGTTAATATACCACATGGCGTTGAAGATGGGGTAAGAATTAGAATTGCCGGAGAAGGAGAAGCCGGCTTACGAGGCGGCCTCTCCGGGGACTTGTATGTTTTTATTACAGTGGCCCCCCATAATATTTATCAAGTGGAAGGCGCCAATTTGCATTGTAGATTACCATTAAACTTTACAAAGGCAGCACTTGGAGGAGAAGTTGAAATCCCAACTATTGATAGTTCAACCGTCACATTAAAAATACCACCAGGTACCCAAATAGGAGACAAGCTAAGGCTAAGAAGTAAGGGAATGTCTAAAGTTCGATCATCAGAGAGAGGTGATTTTTATGCTCATGCCTTTGTTCAAACTCCTAAAGACCTTACTAAGAAGCAAAAAGAACTCTTAGAAGAGCTTGATAAAGAATTTGGCGAAACAAAAGAAAACTATAGCAGCGATGGTTTTTTTTCAAAGATGAAAAATATGTGGTCTTAAAATCTGCTTAATACCGTCTAAAGTATTTATTTTTATTCGTAAAATATAACTTTTGGCGGAGACACTTAATATAGCCGAAATCTTTCTTGCAATATTCTATTATAGGCTGTATAAAGGCAAGACTTAGGAACGTTCATTAGTTTCATAAGGCCCCTTCGTCTAGCGGTTAGGACGTCACCCTTTCACGGTGAAAACACGGGTTCGATTCCCGTAGGGGTCACCATGTTCAATTGCTTCTGCTATATCAGCTTTCTTGCCTAGTTTACTAACAGAGCTAAATTTATTCCTAGATTTAAGAAGTAAAATTAGCTATCATAGCTTTTGAAACGATCCTTAATTAACTTATTTTTTTTATAATATTATGGGAATTAGTCTTGTTCAATTGGTGGTAATTCTGCTAATCATTTTGCTATTATTTGGTGCAGGAAAATTGCCACAAGTTATGTCAGAGCTTGGCAAAGGTCTTAAGGCCTTCAAATCTTCTTTGAAAGACGATGATAAAAAAGACTAATAGGATATTTGTACAATTAAAGATTGATGCTGTACTTAGACTAGTTTCTCATGTATATAAATTTGAATAAAAATATAACCTATCTGGTCTTAAATTATGAATTTTACTAAACCACTATTTTCTATAATCTTAATATCTTTAGCACTTGCTTCATGCAAATCCAAACTAAAAGATAATGAAGATGTAGTTCCAGCACAAGAATTGTATAATAAAGGTGTTAAAGAGTTGGAAAGTGGCGACTACAAAAAAGCTTCTGCTGAATTTGAAAAAGTATTTTTTCAACATCCTGGTAATAGCATCACACCAAAGGCTGAACTTATGCAAGCGTACTCACTATATCTTGCTGGAGAATATGAAGAAGCTGTTGATGTGCTCGATATATTCATCAAACTTCACCCAAGATATGAGGATATCGCATATGCGTACTACCTAAAAGCACTTGCAACCTATGTTCAAATCTCGGATGTAAGACTTGATCAGTCGAAAACGGAGTATGCAGACCAGGGGCTTGAAGAAGTTATTTTGAGATTCCCTAATTCTAAATATGCGATTGATGCTGCTTTGAAAATAGACCTAGTAAAGGATCATTTAGCGGGAAAAGAAATGTTTGTTGGGCGTTATTATCTAAACAAAAGAAATCCAGTCGCTGCTATAAAAAGATTCCAAATAGTAGTTGAAAACTACGATACTACTTCACACGTCCCTGAGGCACTATATAGGCTTGTCGAAAGTAATATAATGCTTGGGCTTATTGAGGAAGCAAAAAAATACGCCACAGTTCTTGCTCATAACTACGCAGATAGTCAGTGGCACAAATATAGTGATAATCTATTGAAATAGAGAAATGCTACAAAGCCTTCATATTAAGGACTTTATCCTAATTGAGAAGTTAGAATTAGATTTTAATGAAGGTTTCTGTGCTATTACAGGCGAGACTGGCGCTGGTAAGTCCATTCTTCTTGATGCGATCCTTTTTTGTTTGGGTGAGAAATTCTCCGGCAACCCAATTAGACCATCTGCAGAGTCATGCTTGGTAACTCTCGTTTTTACTGCTACCAAAATACTAGATAATTATCTACAAGAGATAGGGGTTGATAAAGCTGATGTCCTAATTATAAAATGTAGTCAAAATACCCTAGGACGTAAGAAGTTTTTTATAAACGATCAAATTGTCACAACCAAGCTTGTGCAAAATTTATTCGATTATTTGCTTGAACTTCATGGCCAGCATAACCACACCATGCTACTTCATGTAGCATCACATCAATTTATTCTAGATGAATTTGGTAAACTTGGAGATCTTAAAAAAGAGGTGGCACTTAGTTATTTTAATTGGCAAGAAACGGAAAAGAAAATCAAAGAAATTGCTACTAGAAAAGAACAGATCGATAAGGACATAGATTATTTAGAACATGTTTGTGCTGAGCTTGAGTTAGCTCAAGTAAAGAAAGGTGAAGAGCAAGAATTAGCTGATATAAAAAGAAAACTGCAATCTTGTGAGAAAGAAAAACAACTGATTCAATCTGTATTGGCTGAAATTCAAGAAAGCTCGATTGAACGAATTATTGGGAAAGCCCAAAGATCTATTTCAAATTCTGTGAACAATAATGAATTGCTTGAAAAAGTTAGTTCTAACTTAGAATTAGCTTACGATAAAATTGAAGATGCTAAAACTACTCTACAGCAAATATTGCGTGACTTCTATAAAGAAGAATTTTCCATCGAAGAGATTGAAGAAAGATTATATGAGATAAGAACTCTAGCGAGAAAGCATTCCGTGGACGCAGATAGTTTGGTTGATCTTCTTGAAAAATCTCAAACAGAATTGTTAAGACTAGAAAATAATGTTCAAATGAATTCTGAAATAGAATGTCAGCTTGAATCCCTTAAACAACATTACTTTATTCTGGCTCAAAATTTGTCAGCTCAAAGAAAGAAAATAGTTACAGAACTTGAAGAAAAAGTTATGCAAGAGTTATCGACTCTTGATATGAAAAAAGCCATTTTTGTTGTTGAAATTGAATCAGACCCTAATTTTGCCTCAACAAATGGAATGGATAAAGTACGATTTGTTGCCTCAACAAATCCTGGTATGAGTTTGTCGCCCATTGATAAAATTGCATCTGGGGGAGAATTATCACGCTTTATGTTGGCATTCAGGGTAGCTTTATTTGATAAGGCTCCAAAGCACACTGTTATTTTTGATGAAATAGACGTAGGAATTAGTGGCTCTGTTGCGGACTCAATAGGCTTACGCTTAAAATTACTCAGCAGCGCGGTACAAATAATTGTTATAACTCATCAGCCACAAGTAGCTGGAAAAGCTAATCAGCACATTTTAGTTGAAAAAACTCAACATGATCTTCATACTGTGGTTGAAATAAGAACGTTGGAAGAGGAAGCCAGATCTTACGAGCTGGCTAGAATGATTTCAGGCAAAGAAATAACTGAAACTGGTTTAAAGGCAGCTAAAGAGCTGATAACATTAGTTTAAACGAGGAAATTATGAGATATCAGATAACTAAATTAATTATATACCTGCTTCTTGCTACCCCATTAAACAGCTTAGCTGATGGAGATAAGATAGAGGATAGCACGTTACTTAACGTTTCCGCTACTGAATTTATTGAGGTTCCAGAAGACTTGCTAGTGGCAAATTTGCATTTTGAATTCGAAGCTACAACTGCAAAAGAGGTACAAAATCAAATTAACGCCATAATGGCTAAGGCATTAGAAAAAACTAAGCTGCTAAAAGATATTAAAGTTTCAACACAGCAATATTCTGTATATAAATATGAAGTTGTGCTTAATAAAAACGATGAAAGAAAAATAAAATGGAGAGGAAGCCAAGGGGTGACTATCTCTGGAAAAGCAACAAATGATATTTTAAAACTTACTGGTCAATTGCAAGAGATTGGTTTGGTGATAGATGGACTAAGTTATACAATTTCCAATGATACGAGAGAAGAAGTACGAGATTCCTTGATGGAATTAGCGGTCGAAAAACTAATGAAAAAGTCAAAACGTGTAGCAAAAGCTTTAGGTAAAGATATAATAAAAGTTGTAAGTATAAACGTTGATGCTGATACATCTAGACCTTATCCTGTTATGCAATATGCAATGAGAATGGGGGGAGCTATGGCAAAGAATGAGATGGCCTCTCCTGTAGCAGAACCAGGCCAAACTCAAATTTCTATGACCGTGTCTGCAACAATTATGATAAAAGACTAGTTTGCTTAAATTTTAGAACAATTCCTTCTTTTCCTTTACTTCACCGGATGTTTTATTATAGAGTAAGACCGATGGTATAAAAATTAATCAAAAATACAAGTACAAGATGAATATTCACGAATATCAAGCGAAACAAGTTCTAGCTAAATATGGGGTGCCTACATCTCATGGTATTGTTGCTTTGAAAGCTGAAGAAATTGATGATTTAATCAAGAATTTTGAGGCTAAAGTCTATGTTGTTAAAGCTCAAATTCATGCTGGTGGTAGAGGCAAAGCTGGTGGCGTAAAAGTTGTACGTAGCAAAGAAGAGGCTAGAGGTATTGCTCATGACATGTATGGTAAAACTCTAGTAACACATCAGACCGGACCCAAGGGGCAAGTTGTCAAAAGGGTTTACATAGAATCAGGGTGTGATATTGCTAAGGAATATTACTTTAGCGTGGTGCTTGACCGAGCATCAAATCGAATAACCTTCATGGCTTCAACGGAAGGCGGAGTCGATATTGAAGAGGTAGCCAACAAAACACCAGAAAAAATTATTAAAATTTCAATTGATCCTGCAACTGGCCTTATGCCTTTTCACTGCAGAGCCTTAGCTTTTAGGCTTGGATTTTCGGGTGATAAAGCAAAGCAGCTGATGAAAATAGCTGAATCGGTCTATAATGCTTTCGTTGCTACAGATGCATCTCAAATAGAAATTAATCCGCTTGTAGAAACTCTTGATGGTAATTTGCTAGCACTGGACGCAAAAATAAATTTTGATGATAATGGATTATTCCGTCATCCGGAAATTGCGGCTCTGAGAGATGAAGCAGAGGAGGATGCTCTTGAAGTAAGAGCAAGTAAAGCTGATTTAAATTATGTTAGGATGGATGGAACTATTGGCTGCATGGTGAACGGAGCTGGTTTAGCCATGGCAACTATGGACATTATTAAACTATATGGAGCAGAGCCGGCAAATTTCTTAGATGTTGGCGGTGGAGCAGATAAAGAAAGAGTTGCTGAAGCATTCAAAATTATTCTTTCAGACAAAGCTGTAAAAGGCATATTAGTAAACATCTTTGGTGGGATTATGAGATGCGATATTATTGCCGAAGGAATAGTCGCTGCAGCAAAGGAAGTTGGTGTTAAGATACCGTTAGTAGTTCGTCTTGCAGGCACGAATTTTGAGCTTGGAAAGAAGATACTAGCTAATTCTGGCTTAGAAATCATTGCTGCTGATGATCTAGGGGATGCGGCACAAAAAATTGTAAAAGCTGTATAGATTTAGGAGCAATAATAATATGTCGATACTTATAAATAAAAATACCAAAGTAATTTGTCAGGGCTTTACCGGCTCTCAGGGTACTTTTCACTCTGAGCAAGCAATCGTTTATGGCACTAAAATGGTTGGTGGCATTACCCCTGGAAAAGGAGGACAAACACATTTAGATTTACCAGTCTATAATACAGTAGCGGAAGCTGTTGATAGAACAGGAGCCAATGCCAGTGTAATTTATGTTCCACCGACCTTTGCCGCAGATTCAATTTTAGAAGCAATTGATGCTGGGCTTGAATTAGTAATTTGTATTACCGAAGGCATACCTGTGATAGACATGCTTAAAGTCAAAAGAGCTTTACTTGGTTCGAGGACTAGGTTGATTGGACCAAACTGTCCTGGAGTGATTACTCCTGACGAGTGTAAAATTGGGATCATGCCAGGTCATATTCACAAAAAAGGCAGAATTGGTATTGTTTCAAGGTCAGGTACCTTAACATATGAAGCTGTTGCTCAAACAACTGCTGTTGGTCTCGGCCAGTCTACTTGTGTTGGCATAGGTGGTGATCCGGTAAATGGAACTAATTTTATTGATTGTATAGAATTATTCTTGCACGATAATGATACCCAGGCAATTATCATGATTGGTGAAATTGGGGGTAATGCAGAAGAAGATGCAGCTGACTTCATCAAAAGACATAAAATCAAAAAACCTGTGGTTGGATTTATTGCAGGAGTAACAGCACCTCCTGGTAAAAGAATGGGACATGCTGGTGCAATTATTGCTGGTGGCAAAGGTTCTGCTGGAGACAAGATCGAAGCTCTAACCAGCGCTGGGGTTATGATGTCTAATTCTCCTTCTGAAATTGGTCGTACGATGCAAAAGTTACTTGGTTGATGGTAGAGATTTTGTGTACTAAATGTAATTAATCGAAGCTTATATCTACAGTAAAAGAGGCTAAACTAACTTGAATTTGTTATAGGAAAGGGTTTCCCTGCACCAAGTCAGTATACGTTCACGCCCTGCCGCCAGTCACGATTTTTGATATCATCCCCGTTACGACGGAATTTAATAACCTAAAATTACATAATACTTTGAAGATACAAATGTTTCTAGAGTCCTTTCTAACCAATAATAAAAAATAAATATATGCCTATATTCAATAGCTATAGGGAATCGATCATTATTAAAGATCATGTTAAAGCAAAACATATTATTGCAGGAGCTTACTCTTATTATTCAGGGTACTACCATGACAAGACTTTTGAGGATTGCGTTATGTATCTTGATGAAGCAGACAATCATCAAGATACAGACGAAATAGACCGTCTTATTATTGGCAAATTTTGTTCAATTGCAACCGGCGTAAAGTTTATGATGGGTGGCACACAAGGTCATAACTATAACTGGATTGCAGCCTATTCACTCGATTTTCTAGACGAGGATTTTGATAACTATAATTTAGTGGCGCCTAAAGGTCAAAAGCTCAAAGGCGATACAATGATTGGCAATGATGTTTGGATAGGCGCAGAAAGCATGATTATGCCTGGAGTTCAGATTGGAGATGGGACCGTGATAGGCGCACGCAGCCTGGTAACGAAAAATATTGGACCATATGAAATATGGGGTGGAAATCCAGCGCGTTTAATTAAAAAACGATTTACTGATGATGAGATTCAGAAACTCTTGAAGATCAAATGGTGGGACTGGAATTTAGACAAATTAAAGCAACATCTAAACATTATACGATCCCCAGATGTTAATGTCTTATGGTCAAAATACCAAGATGGTCTGTAGCACACCAAGTGCTATCAAATTATAGCAAAGCCACCTTGAAATTTATAGTAAAAACTGTCTGCTATGGAACTTGTGCCAATTAAGCTCTGGGGACAAGCTCATATAGGCATTGCTAATAATACCTGCATAGTTTTGCTTTTGAGTGCCTCAATTTCCTCATCAGTTATGTTAAGGGGTGGTAACCAATAAATAGTATTGCCAAGAGGCCTCAGCAGAATTCCAGCTTTTAGTGCGGCTTGATACGTTAAATAACCCAATCTTATGTCATCATTAGCACAAATTAAATCCGCGGCTACAATTCCACCAATACCGCGGATATTCTCAAGGCGACCAGTTTTATTTCCAATCTCATGCATATTCTTCAACATCACCTGGTTTATATCTCTTATATGTAACTGTTCTTCCTGGATGATATTTAAAGTTTCAAGAGCAAGGCTTGCGCCAAGAGCGTTCCCAGAATAAGTATGAGAATGAAGAAAAGTTTTTCCAGATGAAAAATCATCATAGAATTTATTATATATATCTTCGGTAGTTAATACCGCACTAAATGGCATCCATCCAGAGGTCAAACCTTTGGCTAAACAAATAAAATCTGGTTGAATGTCTGCATGTTGGCAAGCTAGCATTTTACCAGTTCGTCCTATTCCCGTCATTATTTCATCAGCGATTAAATGAATATCGTGTTTTTTTGCCCATTTTGCTAAACGATTTAAAAAATCCTTACTATAAATCTTCATTCCTCCAGCACCTTGGACAATTGGTTCTACTATCAAAGCTGTGCTGCTATCAATATACTTTTCTAACGACTTTTCCAGTATATACCATTTTTCTGAACAATTATCCCAAAGTGGGTCATAGATTGATTGAACATAAGGTATTTTATCAATTATATAAGGCTTGAATAATATGGAGCTATAAGGATTTTTATATAATCCTATATCACTAACACTTAAAGCCCCCACAGTTTCGCCATGATAACTATTCTTTAATGTAATAAAGCGATTACGTTTCGCATCACCATTAATATAACGGCTGTGCAAACTCATTTTCATAGCAATTTCCACGGCACAAGAGCCATCCCCAGCATAAAATACTTTGCTAAGCCCTGCCATTAAATTAGTCAAGCGTTCAGATAAATTAACAATTAATTCATTAGTAGTATTTGCCAAAATCACATGTTCAAATTTTTCCATTTGATCAATCATAGCTTTCTTTAATTTGGGGTGATTATGACCAAGAGATTTACACCACCAGCTAGAAATTGCATCAAGTATTTTTGTGCCATCGGCTAATTCAATATAGCTACCTTGCGCAGATTTAACGACTAGAGGCTTAAATTGCTCATAGTCTTTCATTTGTGAACAAGGATACCATATATGGTTTAAACTCTCTTTCTGTAGTTCCGTTACCGACATTAGTTAACCTTATATATTTTTATAGTTGACTGATTTTTGAACATAACATAGAATAATGCAAATTACAATAACCCAGATACTTATGGACAAGACTAGTTGGAGCAAGGATGATCTTTGTCAATTATATGAAACCCCATTTATTGATTTAATACATCAAGCTTATTTAGTTCACCGGACTAATTTTAATAGTACAGATATGGAAATTTGCTCTCTGCTTTCTATAAAGACAGGTTCTTGTCCAGAAGATTGTAGTTATTGTCCTCAAAGCGCACATTTTAAAACAGGAGTCAAAAAAGAAAAGCTTATGGAACTTGCAGAAGTGATTAAGCAAGCCAAGCAGGCCAAAGATGCAGGAATCAAACGATTTTGTATGGGGGCAGCATGGAGAACTATTCCAGCACAAGAATTCCCTAAAATATTGGAAATAGTTAAGGCAGTTAAAGCTCTAGCACTAGAGGTATGTATGACATTAAGAATGCTGACCTTAGAGCAAGCCGAGCAACTAAAAAAAGCTGGGCTAGACTACTACAATCATAATTTAGATACCTCACCAGATTATTACAAAAAAATCATCACTACTCGTACTTATGAAGATAGGTTACAAACTATAAATTATGTAAGCGCTGCTGGTCTCAATGTTTGTTGTGGTGGAATTATTGGTATGGGAGAGTCTAGAGAAGATCGTATAAATTTTTTACTACAGTTAAATAAATTGCCGCGGCCGCTTAAAAGCATACCAATTAACCGCCTCATTGCGATTAAAGGAACTCGATTAGAAAAAATCACTGTTATTGATAATTTTGAGTTTATTAAAACTATTGCCTGCGCAAGAATTATGTTCCCTGAATCAATGATACGTTTATCCGCAGGGCGTCATGAAATGTCTGATGAAATGCAGGTATGGTGCTTTATGGCTGGTGCTAATTCAGTTTTTTATGGTGATATTTTGCTCACAGCAAAAAATTCAACAATGAATCGTGATAAAAGATTATTTAAAAAAATTGGTGTAGAATCATTTAAATTCCAGGAGAATTAAATAATGCTATACGCTGATTTGCAAAATAAATTAAACCTATATCAAGAGCAAGGGTTAGCGCGTAAAACCATGACATTTTCTAAGCGCGACAAGAACAGCATTCATATTAATGGTGCGCGGTATATAAATTTTACTAGCAACGATTATCTAGGAATATCTAATCATCCCGAAATAACTAAGGCATTTATCACCGGAGTAGAATCTTTTGGTTTTGGCAGTTGTTCTTCTGTTTTGGTATCTGGATACTCAACTATTCAACAAAAATTAGAAGAAGAATTTGCTGAATTTGTAGGCAGAGACCGAGCTATCTTTTTTACCTCTGGTTATATAGCAAATTTAGGGGTGATTACTGCTCTAGCAGATAGAAAGTCAGTAATATTTTCTGATAAACTATGCCACGCCTCATTATTAGATGGTATTCTTTTGACAAAGGCTAGGCATTTCAGATACCAACATCAAAATATTAAGCATCTTGAGTATCTAGCCACTAAAACCCGTGCTGATATTATAATTACTGAAAGTATCTTTAGTATGGAGGGCGGTATTACTCAGGTAGCTGATATAGCGCAAATTGCTAAAGAGAACAAAAGTCTATTACTTATCGATGATGCGCATGGAATTGGGGTGCTTGGAGAAAATGGTGGTGGTATTTGTGAAGAGTTAAATTTATCTCAGGATGATATTCCGTGCTTAATTACTGCTTGTAGCAAAGCCTTAGGAGGTTTTGGAGCTATGGTATCCGGTAGAACAGAACTGATAGAAATGATTTTACAATTTGCTAAAAGTTATCGTTGTACTACTAGTCTTCCTCAAGCTATATGTCAAGGTTTGTTAGCTGCGTTAAGAGTAATAAAAACACAAAGCTGGAGACGAGCTAAACTTAATGAAAACATCCAGATTTTTATTGAAGAATCGTTAAAACGTGGACTGGACTTAGTTGCAAAGGATATGACTCCAATAAAATCTATACTCGTTTATGACAATAATAGAGCTTTAGATACACAAAAATTTCTCCTAACTAAAGGTTTTTTAGTTGCTTGTATTAGGCCGCCAACTGTCCCAGTGAAGTCGACACGTATTAGAATTTCTCTTTCTTGTCATCATACTAGGAAACAAATTACCGAGCTGCTTGGTCATTTAGAGAAATGCTTATGTTAACAAACTCTTATGTACACCAACAGACGTTGACCGATAACTCATCTCATAATCGTATTTCACAAGCTTTTAATAAAGCCTCTACAACTTACACAGCTCATAGTCAACTACAACTCCAAACCTGCAATACACTAATTACACTGCTAAAACCTTATTTGTTTCATAAACAAAAGATAGCAGATTTTGCTTGTGGCACTGGAATAAGCACAAAAAAGCTTATAGATACCTACGGACATAATCAATACTACGCCATCGACTTTGCTCAGCAAGCTGTGTTAGTAGCTAAAAATCAACTGGCAGCGCTCGATGTTAATTTCATAATTGGTAATTATAATACCAGCCATTTTGCTAACGAAACGCTTGATTTAGCTTTTTCTAATTTGGGATTTAATTGGAGTGTAAATCTTGGAGAGACTTTCAAAATGATGTTTAAACAATTAAAAAGGGGAGGAATACTTGCTTTTTCGGTGCCTATTGACGGTAATTTTAAGCAACTTAAAAAAGAATTCCGAAATCAGTGTTATAAATCAGAAGAAATTTTAATCTTACTTCAAGACACCGGTTTCTTATTAAATAAATTCTGTATTTTTACTTATAATCAATTATATAAAGATGCATTGAGCGCTTTAAAATCTCTTAAGAACACAGGCACAAATGTCAATTTGCAATCCCGTTACAAGTTTTATCCCTATCACTAAGCTTGATCATATGTTTGAGGATGGTAAGCAAATATCGCTTACTTACAAGATAGGGTTATTTGTTGCTACAAGGCATGATTAAATTATTTATTACTGGTACTGATACTAACGTCGGTAAAACTCATATTAGCGTTTGCTTATCAGAAGAATTCAGTAAGATTGGATTAGCCACATTAGGTATGAAGCCAGTAGCTTCCGGATGTAAAAAAGAGAATGACATGCTTATTAATCAGGATGCTATCGAGCTTATGAAAGCATCTTCAGTTAAGGTGGGTTATCATTTAGTTAATCCATTTTCTTTTGAACAAGCTATTGCTCCCCATATTGCTGCTAAACAAGAAAATTATCTTTTAACAAAGGAAAAAATAAAGCTAGCTATTTTAAGAATGCTTAAAATACCTTCAGACATAACCCTCATTGAAGGAGTAGGCGGTTGGTATACACCAATTAATGAACATGAACTTATGTCTGATGTAATAACCTCAATGAAACTTCCTGTTATTTTAGTAGTGGGTTTAAAACTAGGTTGCTTAAATCATTCAATTTTAACAGCTCTAGCCATTAAAGAGGCAAAATTACCTTTTATTGGTTGGATAGGGAATTGTATAGATCCGAATATGCAAGCAATGAGCGAAAATATAGAAAGTCTTAAATCTTTACTACCAACTCTGTGCTTAGGTATAGTTCCATATGGGCATAAATTAGATCATTTAAACCTTGAACCAATATTTAGGTATTTTCTTTAAGCAATGTTGCTTCACCAGCTGAAAACGCTTTTTTCATATTGTTTTCAAGATTAATTAATAAATGCCCATGTAAATCTACCCCTGCTGCTTTGCCCTTAAAAATCTCGTGACCATCGTGAATTTGAATCATTTTGCCAAATAAATTATCTCTCTTTTTCCATTCTGGCATATAGCTTTTAAAACCCGTAATAAGATACTGTTCTGTTCCAAAAATTAGTTTATCAATTAAGACTGCACAAATATTATTACGATCTTGAGATGTACCAGTAATCTGCATTATAGAAGCCCACTCATGCTTGAAATTGACTTGGCTTGTATTTGGCATATTAACATTGATTCCAACACCAACTATCACTGAGCAATTACCATTAACCTCAGCTCTTATTTCTATTAGTATTCCGGCTAGTTTTTTACCATTATAAGTAATATCATTTGGCCACCTAAGCATAAGGCAATTAGGTAATTTGCAAGCCTTTTCTATTGCTCTGCAAACTATGGTTCCTATAGCGAGGCTGAGTCCGCCTAGTTGACTAATATCTTGTTTTATAGAATATTGCATAGAAAAGTAGATATTTTTACCAAATGGAGAGTACCAATTTCTTGAGAACCTGCCTCTACCACTAGTTTGATGCTCGGTGATACATATATGAGGAATCGCAGATTTATCATGGTTATTTAAATAGTTATTGGTTGAGTCAATTGATTCAACTGTATCTATAATAAAGTTCTTAGATTTTAATAAGCTTCTAATTTTCTTTGAATCAAGTAGGATTAAAGGCTCTTTTAACAAATAGCCTTTGCCCTTTACTTTTGTTACTTCAATGCCATAAGATTGAAGTTTACTAACCCATTTCCATACAGCAGTACGAGATATCTTAAGTTTTTCTCCTATTGATGTACCATCATGAAAATTTAAATCATTAAGTATATTACAAATTTCAATCAATTTTTCATTTGTATCTTTCATACTTTTATTTGAGTTCTGTTTATCGTTAATTAGAAGAAGTGCAAATCTTTAAACAATATACCTGAACGAAACCATACCATTAGATGAAATAAACTAAAAATATTTTAGTACAAAACTTTCCGATAATCTAAAAATAGTTGGAACAATTGTAATTTATTATGAGATTACTTGGACATTATCCGATACCAAGAGTTATAACAAGTTCAAAAAAATATTGTCATTATAATGGGTAAAGTACAAAATATACTGCTATGGATGTGGGGCGGTTGTGTCGCATCTGTATTTTTAGTCAAAACATAAGGCTTATATCTATAATAATTATTACTTGACTATAATAAATGACTATTATACTGTACATATAGTTATATAAAACTAATAGGTTCGTATGAAAAAAGAAGTGGCTATCAGTGAATTCAAATCACATTGTTTGGAAATTCTAAACAATTTAGAGAAATCACAATCATCAATAATTATTACAAAACGTAATAAACCAATTGCAACGGTTTCAGCATTTCCCAAGGGTACATCATCAATATTTGGAATGTTTAAAAATCAAATTGAAATCAAGGGAGATATAGTTGCACCTATTGAGGATGCATGGGAGGCTAGCAAGTAATGAAAGATATTACAGTTGATAGTCCTATCTTGTTAGATACTCATGTTTTAATCTGGTCGCTAAGCGATTTTGAAAATTTATCTGACCAAATAAAAAAAATTATAGATATTGCCAAAAACGAGAATAGGCTATTAATTTCGTCAATTTCTTTATGGGAGATCGCGATGTTAAAAAGCAAAAAGAGAATCAATATTTATAAGCCTATAAAAGAATTTCTCAAAGCTATTGTAGAAATTGATGGAATTAGGATAGTTGATATATCTCCTGATATTGCTGCTGATAGCACTCTGCTTTTAGATGATTTTCATGGCGATCCAGCTGATAGAATAATTGCAGCAACTGCTATAAATAATGGAGCGATCTTACTTACAAGAGATCGAGCAATACTTTCGTGGGCAGAGTTAGGTAATATAAAAGCAATAGAAGTGTAAGGCAATTAATGAGATTATTTGGTTATGCAAGAGTTTCGACTTCTCAACAATCATTAGAACTACAAAAGCAAGCTCTTAAAAAAGCAGGGGTTCAGGATTTTAGGATCTTTTCTGACAAATTAACCGGTAGTAAGACTGATAGGGATGGTCTTAGTTCCTTACTTGTTAAAGTAGAGGAGGGTGATCTACTTCTACAACTCTCTCCATTAGCATTTCTTCTAAATCACGATAACTAATTCCATATTTACAATACCATCTTACTGCCCAGATAATCATATCGTATTTGAAATGTCGGTGCTTGAAGATATTCATAAATCTACTCTTTATCTTGAATTGATATTGACTAGTTTATTTCTATACGCGGCTATTTGCAACAGCGCCATTATTTTTATCTAGAGAGTGCATTTAGATTTTTTGGTTCAGCCTTGACTCTGTCTTTCCAACTTACTTTTGAAAAGTTTTTGGCAGTCTTGATGGTTTGAGACAGGTTAGCCTTATTCATTTCTGCTAATTGATCTTTACCTTTCTGGCTTATGTGGTTTTTTAATTCAGTACTAATGGATTTAAAACCTAAAGAATCAGTACAATTACTTATCGCATTCAATAACATATCCTTTAAACTCATGTTACGTGGTATTGCTTGTGATTTTTCGACGTCCTTATCAAAAATAGATTTTTTATCTGGCTCTTTTTTAAAATATATTTCTTTTTCTTTTTCAGATATGACTCCATGCTTTACGTTGATTTCCACGACTTCTTTAAGAAAATCTTGTGTTTCTTTTTTAGTGAGTAATTCATTTTTCTGAAATTTACTTTCCATTGTCTCTATTAGCTTTTCTACTTCTGATCTTGCTTTATCTTCTGGAGACACCACACGTTCTGTTTCAAGTAAAACATTCGCGCCCTCAGCTGTAAATACATGGTTTCCGTCAATTATTTTATGACCTGTATATTTTATTTGTGTAGATGGTGGTATTAAAAATTCTTCTTCGAATGGGTTTCGCGATATACAGCTAACACTTACTCCTCTTATGTTTTGAAAAACAATCTGTACATCACCAAAAATATGACCTACAGCTTTAAATGCAGCACTAGTAAAGCCGTTAGATTGTACAACTTTTTGCTGTTTAGCGTTTTCGAGCATTGTGTCTAATCTATCCCTATGCTCCATCCTAGTAACATTAGGTAGTTCAATTGAGGGTACTGCATTTAACGCTACTGAAGCCATCACTGTATCTATAGAGTTGTAGCATAGTCGTGAGGTACAATCGTGCCTCTAAGTAACCCATTCATATTGCTATAATCAACACCAGTATATTTATAAATACTAATTTGTTCAGCATAACTTAATTTGCTTAATGTTGCTTGTTGATGTACATCAGATGAAGCTATCAGTTTTTCAAATTCTTCTCTTGTAGGTATTTTTTTATCATCTCCTGGTATTTTGAGTTCATATATATGTGGTGTATATTTTCGTATGATCTAAAGGCTGCCTCTGGTAATTCTAAATGATTAAAATTGACGTTTTTTATAAGATCATTCATATTTATTTCAACGCCATCTCGCGTTATATACATAATCTTGTTTGTTTTTTTCTTTCCCATCTTTTTTTTCAAAATTTACCTTTTTATGGTAAGAGTCTAGAGATTGATTTTCTATATCTGTTATAATGTCCATCACAATTTTTTCAAATAACCTAGTTTCTTGTGATTTTTCTAATGGACCTATTGCATATTCTAACGGGGCATCTCCGCCTCCTTTAACTTGTCTTAGAACCTTTTCCAGATCTGCTTGTGGCAGTGTATAAGGCATATAAATACTTCTCTTATGATGAAATAAATAATAGACATTAGTTATATTAATCATTACTAAATAGACTTACAATGAAGTAAGTCAAAAAATACTAACTCTTTGAAGAAAAGCTACCATTAATGTTGCCCAAAAGTATATTGGGTTGTCTCGCATCTGTAGACTGCGGCAGAGTAAAATTGGCAAAAGTCAGATTTTAGACGTTATGATGCCATCAACATTTTAAAATTCTCAAAAGTAGAAACATTATCGTTAGATCTTGCAATTTGCCCTTTTTGAATTATACGAATATTCTAAAGTACCGGCGATAGTAATTTTGGCAGAACGAAAACTTTTAAACCCAAGCATTGGTTTAGTTCTCTTCTTAATAAGTTTACTTAACTTGATGCCGCCAATTGTAGCAAGGCCACCCTGAAATTGATTCAAGATGGCTTTACTAAGACAGCTAAATAATATTTCTCTTTTTTAAAGAAGTGGATTATTTTATGCTTTTTGCTGCTGTTGTTACAGCTGATGCAGTATTAGCTGCATCCTTTGCTACATTATTTGAGTGGTTAATAACATTCTTTGTAACTTGATTTTCAATGTTTTTTCCTCCCTTTGCATCATGTTTATGATGCTTGTGAGGATGGTTAGATTCCATCATTGCATCATGTTTATGGTGGCTATGATGGTTGTGCTTATCATGTTCTGCGGCAGCTTGATCAGCTGGATTTTCAATAGGGTGGGTATGTGGATATTTATGCTTATGTTTATGGTATATACCATCACATCCAGCAAGAAGAACTGACAAAGCTAATAATTTTGCAACTTTTGACATAATATTTTCTATTTTATAAATTAACAAATAACCAGTTTATACAATATAATTGTTAGTTTTAATTCTAGCAAATCAACTCTAAAATTTTTATAGATTATACAAACCTATTATAAAATTCTTTGCAGCGTTAATCATAGCGATTAATTTAAGAGTATTTACTATACGGTTCTTAGTCAAGAATCCTTAGAAGGATAAGATTTTTTTGTTATTGACTGTTGTATCCTGGCGTTATCTCAATATTACCTATCTTATAGACATTGTGCTTAGAGCGTTGCTAGATTACTTACCTATAACTCCAGTAAACATTATACATCTAAAGCATACAAATACCTTTGATATTCGATTTACTCCAATATAATGTTGAGATAACCTTAGTCAAAGTCAGGTTATTATGCGCTATTAAAGAGAAAATAAATGTCAGAAAAAAATTTTTATGCAAACTCTGGTCCACATACACTACAAAAAATTGCAACTTCTATTGGCTGCGAGATTTCAAAAGCTGATACAGAAAAAGAATTTTATGAAATAAAATCTTTATCAGAAGCTAAGTCATCAGACCTAAGCTTCTTAAGCAATAAAAAGTACATTGAGGATTATAAATCAAGTAAGGCTGGCGCGTGCATAGTGCCTTATGATTTTGAAAATAATTCTATAAAAAACATCATACTTCTTAGAGCCCATAATCCATATTACGCGTACGCCAAGGCTCTTGACTTGTTCTACTCGAGCTCTCGCCGCATCGTATTAAAAATAATGCCTTCTGCTTATGTTTCCTCTTCTGCAAAGATCGGAAAAAACTGCTATATAGGCCATAATGTCGTAATCGAAGATGAAGTTGAAATAGGCAATGACAGTGTCATTGAATCTGGAACTTTTATAGATTTTGGGGTAAAGATTGGTTCTAGGGCAAGAATTGACTCAAATGTATCAATAAGCCATGCTATAATTGGCAATAATGTAGTGATACTTTCCGGAGCAAGAATAGGACAAGATGGTTTTGGGTTTGCCACAGATAAAGGGGTTCATAAAAAAATATACCATATTGGCAAAGTTATTATTGGTAACGATGTAGAAATTGGCGCTAATTCCTGCATTGATCGTGGTTCAATGAATGATACTATTATCGAAGATTTTTGTAGGATTGATAATTTAGTTCAAATTGGTCATAATGCTCACATTAAAAAAGGAGCAATACTTGTTGCTCAAGTAGGGATAGCTGGGAGCAGCACGATAGGATCTTACTGTGCACTGGGAGGCCAAGTTGGCGTCGCTGGACATATTACTATTACAGATGGAGTACAAATTGCTGGCCAAGGTGGGGTTATTCAGGATATAAAAGAGCCTGGAATAATGGGCGGGACTCCAGCTGTTCCAATAAGAGATTGGCATAGACAATCAATTATAATGAAAAAACTAGTTAAGGGCAAAGGAAAATGAAAATTGATATAAATGAAATAATGTCGATAATTCCGCATCGATATCCATTCTTGTTGATAGATCGAGTAACCTCCATAACATTGAATGAGTCGATAGTTGGCATAAAAAATGTTACGATAAACGAACCTCAATTTACAGGGCATTTTCCAGATCGTCCAGTAATGCCAGGGGTATTGATTATCGAGGCTATGGCACAGCTAGCTGCAGTACTAGTAGCAAAATCGATGAAAAGTACAAAAGATAAAGAAGTATTTTTTATGTCCATTGAAGAAACTAAATTCCGTAAAATCGTTGAACCTGGTGACACAATAGTCATGTATGCAAGTATTATACAAAATCGTGGGCCAGTATGGAAATTTAAAGCTCGCTCAGAAGTGGATGGAAAAATTGCTGCAGAAACTCTGTTCACAGCTATGGTAAAAGATAAATCTAGTCAATAAATAATTATGATTCATAAAACAGCGATAGTTGGTACAAATGTCAAGCTCGGTAAGAACGTTGAAATAGGCCCATATTGTATTATTGGAGATGGAGCTGTTATTGGGGACAATGTACAATTTAAATCTCATATAGTTACAGAAGGAAGAGTGACAATTGGTGAAGGAACGAAGATATATCCATTTGCTTCGCTTTCATATCCGCAAACTCTTAAGTATAATGGGGAAGATTCAGAAATAATTATTGGTAAGAACAATACTATCAGAGAGTACGTAACCATCCAGCATGGAACCTCTGAAGGCACTATGGCAACTATTATTGGTGATAACTGTTTGTTTATGGTTGGTGTACATATTGCTCATAACTGCAAAGTTGGTAATAATGTAATTTTTGCCAACTACGTAAGTTTAGCTGGCCACGTTGAAGTAGGAGATTTTGCGATTATTGGAGGGCTTTCTGCAGTACAGCAATTTTGTCGGATTGGCTCTCATACAATGATAGGTGGAGTATCAGCAGTGGTAAGAGACTTAATACCTTACGGTCTCGCTACTAGCGATAGAGCCCACTTAGAAGGTTTGAATTTAGTTGGAATGAATAGAAGAGGTTTTAACAAAGCCCAGTCAATTGAAGCTAATAAAGTCATCAAAGAAATATTTAGCGACGATTCTGAGCATGTATTTAATCAGAGAATTGAACTTGTAAAAGCAAATTACCCAGAGAATAAAGTTATTCAAGAAATTGTAGAATTCCTACAAAGTGATAAATCTAGAACTTTTTGTGGATTTTAAAATGTTGCCAGTACTAGGAATAATAGCGGGAGATGGTAATTTACCCAACGAACTTAGTCAGATATATACATCTTGCGGTGGGAAATGCTATGTTGCCGCATTAGATATAGACTTTGTATCAGATGTAGCTTTTAGTAAAAAGTTTGCACTAGGTTCGGTTGGTGCTATTCTAGAATACTTTAAGGAGTCTAAAGTTGAGAATGTCATAATTGTTGGTGGAATAAATCGGCCAGACTTAAAATCATTGAAAGTTGATATAGCTGGCTCATTATTGATTGCCCAAATACTAAAAAAGAAATTTCTTGGGGACGACAATATTTTAAGAATAGTTACAGACTACGTTGAATCTAGGGGGTTTAAAATAATCTCACCACGGGATATATTAAAACTAAGCAACTATCCAAGCTCTATTTCAACCCTTAAGTCTCCTTCAAATCAAGATTGTACCGACATAGAACTTGGCAAAAAAGTTCTACTATCATTAGGAGATGAGGATATCGGGCAGTCTATTATAGTCTGCGATGGCCATGTACTTGGAATAGAAGCAGCAGAAGGAACTGATAATCTAATTCGAAGGTGTGATCTTTTACGTAAAAAAGAATCCGGCGGTGTTTTAGTCAAGATATCCAAATCCTCTCAAGATGCCAGGCTGGATATTCCAGTTATAGGGCCGGACACAATATTCTTCCTAGCAAAACATCTATTTAATGGAGTCGCTATTGAAAAAAATGGAGTAATAATAATCGACCCAAAAGAAACAAACAAATTACTAGACGAAAGTGGATTATTCCTGAAGCTGGTATAATATTTTATAATAGTAAATCATTATTGAATAGTTAACAATTAAAAGCTTCGACATAGAAACATGTGTGAACTTAGTTTCAACCGGTTGAAATATATTTGCTTAGGAATTCTCTCCCAATTCAGAAAAAATCTTAACCCTTTATTAAAAAGATATAGGGAAAGTTAAATAATTGGGTTAATCGTTGCAAAGGTATGAAACACGACATAGGATTTTTGACAAGTCTAAATTCTGTAAGGGAAATCATTTAAATGAATAGCAATAAAGTTATTATTAACTTCTTCAATGGTTCGAGGGTTTTCTAAATAAAAGTTTTGTGATTGTACATCAGATAAACAATATGCGATAAAATCTATTTTATGTATAGCATGCAACTCCTTTTTAACATGACAGCAGCATTACTTGATAGAATTTGTCACAATTGCGATATTATAGAAACTGGAAATGAGAGCCATACTAGCTTTCTAAAAAATTAGAAGCTTGATTCCTTAGATAAATTCGCCTCAAATTCCTATTTGCAACAGAGCCCCATGCCTTATAAGGATTGACCTGTCCTCATCATTATTGCTCTACATCATTCTCATCATCACCAACTAAAGTAATTGTATCATCTGGAACATCTGGATTAGACTTTGAACGATGTGGAAAAACTTGCTCCATCAGATTATTTGGACTTAGACTTTGTAATGGTTCAAGTACACCCTCAAAAAAGCCTTGTTGATTGGCAGTATAACATATCATTGCTTCAGAAAAAATATTCTTTGTTGCAAAATCCTTGGCAGCATCTCCTTTTTGCGGATTAGACCAAGCGTACAGCAGATTAACAAAAGGAGCAATTTGTTCTAATTTAATCACCATTAGTTGGGCTTCTATGGATAATGGAATATCTCCTGCCTGCGCAAGTAATACACGAGCTTTTAATATGAGAAGAGGATGCACAAGAACAGAATCACCTTCCCTTTTAACCGCTTCTATTTGCTCCATATCAAACGCTGCACTGGCAGTATTACCTTTTTTTGACATAGTATCACCTAATTTTATGTTGATAATATTTCATTTCTGAGTATACATTTTTACCAACATATTGCAAGCGGCTTTGGCCTAGCTAGCGTAGCCCCTATCTGCCTCAACAACACTTTCCTTATCAACTATATTAACTTGACGGTGCCTAACTCAATATTTATCGTCCGTCAAGGGGTGATTGTGAAGTACTATTTTTGATTTTACCCCTTTTTTGACTTGCTTATTCTGGTAAATATATTTAATTTGATTGTTACTCCCTTTCATATCTAAAATTTTATTTTCTATCCCCCACTTTAAATCTCTACTAGCTGTTGCAGTAGAAATATCTTTATGTATTAAAATATAATCCTTCCTTGAAAATAACTTAT
>CAMCMD010000007.1 GCA_945875975.1 Rickettsia typhi | reverse complement strand
TGTTTAGTGAAATATTTATCGAATCTATATGCAGCAAGTAATGCGCCACTTGCCACAAGGGACGCAACTTGATCAGCGCTAAAATTACCAATTCGACCACGGGCATTAAATCCGACGGTCGCGGCTTTAACAGCTTTAGCTTTAGAATACATTATTCCACCTAGCTCTTCTACTTGATATTCCGAAAGACTTGATTCATTTCCTATACCTATGATAATTAAGTGTTTGATTTTACTATCTTTATCTACGGCTGTTAAAGCAATAGTTTGGCCAAATTTGCCTTCAAACCTATTCTTATCAACAATAGTCTTAGAAATAATAGAATGATATTTCTGATCAATAGCCATGGTTTCATTATCTATTTTCAACTGATCATTGATTAAAACTGCTATAGCTTCATATTCATACAAATCTTTGCCTTCAAAAGAAATATTCAACATTGTTCCTCAAAAATTTATTTAATTATTAATCGCTATTTAAATTAGCTCTAGATTACTGAAGTTGCAAGTAATTTAGCAGCGTATATAACTAAAAATCGTAGGATATATTATTATAGTTTGATATGTTGTTATATAATTTATCAATTTAGCTAAATATATGAAAACAGAGTCGTCCCAGGGACGGTGGTCATTGTAAGATTTTTTGTATGCTCTTTTACACCTATGAATATAAGCTTTAAATATTTTTACCGTAAGATTGAAGAAGAATATCACCACCTAAGTCTTTGGTATTTTGTTAGTTTTATCTTTGGTATCGTATGTTTTTTCCAAAACGTTTCTGAATTTTCATTTCCCTCTTCATTAGCTGTAGTAATACCACTGTTTATATTAGCTATTTATTTGAGAAATAAAAACCTATTATTGTTCTTTGCTACTGCTTGTTGTCTTTCTTTTTTTGTTGGATTTTTTGTTAGCAGTTTTCAGACTTCTTTAGTTGAAACAAAGCCAATTGAGAAGATGATTATAGCCGATGTTACAGGTGAAGTTATTAGTATTAAACCATCCCTTCGAGGCATGCAAATTACTCTTGGTAATGTAAAAATAGATAATGATAATTTAAGTAAGGTCAGGATAAATATTAGTCAAAAACTAGCAACTGATTTAGATTATGGAGCTAAAGTAAAATTAAGAGCAAAATTGTTTCCTCTTTCTTCAAGCGTTCTGCCTGGGACATTTGACTTTGGCTTTTATATGTATATGTCAGGTATAGAAGCGTCGGGATATGCCCTTACTATGCCTACGATTTCTTCTAAATCAAATAATAGTTTTAGTACATACATACAGGTTCTTAGAACGAAGATATATAATCGTTTAATAGAGGTGATGGGCAGTAGAGAAGGTAATTTTGCTGCAGCAATTTTGATTGGGGAAACAAAAGCAATCCCAATGGATATTGCTAATAATATGCGTGATAGCGGAGTTGCTCATATTCTTAGCGTATCTGGTCTGCATCTTTCACTTGTTGCTATGCTATTTTTCATAAGTAGTAGGGCATTGTTAAATTGTTCTAATTTTTTTGCATACAACACTAATGTAAAAGTAATTGCCGCTATTATTTCTATAGTTGGTAGTTTTGCTTATTTACATATAAGTGGAGCAAATATTGCCGCCACACGAGCGTTTATCATGACAGCTATTTTTATTGTTTCAACTATTTGGGGCAGGTCGCCTTATCCACTTCGTTCAGTATTGATTGCTGCCTTTTTAATTCTTTTATTTTTGCCCCAATATGTTCTGCACCCAAGCTTTCAGCTTTCTTTTACAGCGGTATTATGCTTGATATCAGGATATGAGTTTTATATTAAGAATAAATATATTCTTGGTAGCAGCAAGGGAATCATCGCTTCAATCAAATTATATATTTTTGCCAACATTTATTCTAGCTTTTTAGCCAGTATTATGACTGCCCCATATGTGATTTATCATTTTTATAAATTTGCAAACTACTCAGTTTTGATGAATTTGATAGCTGTTCCCATGATGTCATTTTTTATGATGCCATTGGCTTTGCTTGCTTCAATTGTTATGCCAATTGGTATTGATGGTTCGGTGTTAAAGCTGCTTAGTTATTTCATTTCAATAGTAATTGATAGCGCAGAATTTATTGTTAAGCTTCCATGGTCAGTTTGGTCTGTTGGCCACATTTCGCCGATGAGCTTGGTGGTGTTTACTATAGGATTTTTCTGGATTAGTCTTTGGCAAACTAGGTGGCGCTTAGTTGGTTTTATTATAATTTTGTGCTCATTATTGATGATGAGTTTTTCATCAAAGCCAGATTTTATTTATGATCATAACTTGAAAATAATAGCTATTAAGAATAATGATGGCTAATTTCAGATATTTTCAGAAGAAACAATACCCACCTTTACAGCAGATTATTGGATTAGCTGGCTTGGCCAGAAACAAGCTAAAATGTCAATAATGCCTATTAGTAAAACAGATCTGTTATTTAAATTAGCTAATGGAAAAATAGTATCAATAAATTATTGGCATTGTGTGGATGCAGACGTGTCGATTATGACTTCAAAGAAGCTTCGATGCGATTCTACAAATCAAGTGATTAATAATAGTGAGCTCGTAGCATACAAGCAGGTTATGTTATATTGCTCTATTGATAAGATGTGTAAGGTACAATTTGGCATAAAGAGAAGCTGGTAATTTACTAATCTTTTAGAGCTCTGATTGCGATGGTGACAAGCTCTTTTAGGGTATAAGGCTTACTCAAAAAGAGAGAATTCTCTATCTCTATGTTAGCTACAGGACTTTGGTCGTAACCAGATGTTATGACTATTTTTAAATCTGGAAGTTCTTGTTTTACCAATCGTGCTAGGCTATAACCATCCATAGATCCAAGGGTTATATCGGTGATTAGCAGATCTATTTTTTTGCTATTTTGCGCAATAGTTTCTAAAGCTTCTTCTGCCGTTCTTACATCCATGACGTTAAAACCAAAGTCTCTTAGAGCATGTGCGCCAAACATCCTTACAGAATCTTCGTCTTCAACCAATAGAATATTAAAGTCAGGGTAGTTTAGTTCAAAAAATTCATCTGGTGAGGGATGAGATATAGCGTTTATGTCAGCACCTTTGACTGGACTGATATAAATAAGAAAGCTGGTGCCTATATTTTTTTGTGACTTCACCAAAACGTGGCCACCAAGTTTCTCAATAATTTGGAAGACAGTAGCTAATCCCAGACCCGTCCCAGCTGAATCTTTTGTTGAAAAAAATGGATCAAAAATCTTTGGTAATATTTCCTTGGGAATACCAACACCAGAATCACTTACCTCAATTTTGACATATTGTCCTGGCTCAATGGATTTTGAAGTGTTTGGTTTGTAATAGTCCTCAGTATCATGCTTGTTGTTTATGAAAGAGAAGGTAATTTGGATAAAAATATTTCCACCATTTGGCATGGCATCGCGTGCATTTATTACTAAGTTGATAAGTACTTGTTCAAGTTGGATTGGGTCAGCGTATATCATGGCATCTTTATCAATATTGGTGACCACAATTTTATATTTCTCGCTGAGTAGCTGTGAAAACAGAGGGTTGAGCTCGGTAAATAGCTCAGCAATATTAATATTTATTGGTTGAATAGAAGACTTTCTGGCAAAAGAAAGAAGTTGTTTTACAAGCTTTGCCCCTCTGAGGGCATTTGATTTTATTTGATAAGCTTCCTTAAATGAGTTGTCGCTATGTGGATGGCGGTTCAGTAGTAAATCGCTATTACCAATAATTACTGTTAAAAGATTATTAAAATCATGAGCAATAGCGCTCGAAAGCTCACCCAATGATTGTAGTTTTTGTGAATGTGCGCTTTGCTCTGATGTTAAATCAATTTTCCCAAAATGTAGTTTTATTGCAATTATCACTATTAAGCTAGCAAGACCAAAGGTACTTACAGCAAAGAAGGTTCCGGGCTTATTCCATTCTATCGTGGCTGCAAGTACCAAGACTAGGACGGTGTAGATGATGATCAAAGGTGGTTTTATCTTAGCCAATTCTTATTAACTCCTCTAATTCTGCAGTTTTATCTTTGCCTAACTTAATATCTGGAGGTGATTTTGTTGTTAAAAGTCCCTAACCATTTTTAGGCTAGGCAAGAAGTATTATGTTATGTGTATTAAAAATCAGAAACTCTCCCTCCCTTTTCCCAATCGCCATACCTAGTCGGTTCTAGTCCTTTCGGGCCACCAAATTCTTCGGGCATGTTTTTACTTGAATTTTTTTCGGTTGTAGGTGTATTATTCAGATTATTTTCTTTCATGCAGCTAATGAAGTTTTCTCATCTAATTAGGCTTTATACTAATCAGTCAATTTATAAAAATCAAACTTTAAAAATAGAAAAGGAGGATTTGCATTACCTAAGGTCAGTGATGCGTCTCAGAAAAGCAGATATTTTTAGGTTGTTTAATGACGTTGATGGGGAATTTATTGTCAGGGTAGAAGAGCTAGTTGGCAAGTCTTATGTGAGTGTTTGTGTTGAGTCTAAAACCAGAGACGTGTTAACGGAGAAAGAGCTAATACTGGGGCTTTGCCTTATAAAACCCGATCGTATGATTGAAGCAATAAAGTCAGCGACACAGCTAGGTGTTACCAAAATTATTCCGCTTTTGTCAGAGAGAACGCAATATAAGAAAATGAATAAGGAAAAGATTGAAAAATGTATTATCCAAGCCACAGAGCAGAGTGAAAGATTTAAGCCGGCAGAATATTTGCAAGAAATGCAGCTTATTGAATTTTGTAAATTACCTCAAATTGAGCAGATAATTTTTGCTTGCGAATCAGAAGGCAAGGGTAATATTTTTGATATTAAAAAGATAAAGCCAGCGGTCGCTGTTTTAATTGGTCCTGAAGGCGGTTTCTCTGAGAAAGAAACTCATCTTGTTAAATCGTATGATCACGTATGTTCTATAAGTTTGGGTAATGCAGTCCTTCGAACTGAGACGGCTGTCAGTGCAGTACTCGCATGTGTACAAATGAAGAGATCCCATGTGTACAAATGAAGAGATTCAATTACTAGGATTAAAATAGACTTCCTGCATAACTCGATCTAGTTGGTGATTTTGTTTTGCCTCCGCTCCTCATGTACATTTGAGTACATTGCGATGCTCGGCTTCGTTTTTCCTAAAAATCTCTCAACTATTTTTGACTTATGCAGGAAGTCCAATGTACAAATTAGCCTGGCAATGGTATAATATAGCTTATGACCGATTTAGAAATTGAGCAGAGATTTTTTGGTAAAATTATTGCAGGTGTTGATGAGGCCGGCAGGGGGCCACTTGCTGGTCCAGTGGTGGCAGCAGCTGTTATAGTAGATCAAAATAATATCATCAAAGGTATCAGAGATTCTAAGAAACTTTCCAAAAAGAAGAGGGAGGATATTTATCATTCTATAACATCTCATTACATCTGGTCGGTTGGAATTGTCGGCTCTGATGAAATTGATGAGATAAATATATTGCAAGCAACGATAAAAGCCTGCCGCCTAGCAGTTTTTGCTCTTAAGGTAAAAGCTGATATAGTACTAGTTGATGGCAATATGAAATTTGGTGATCAAAGGTTTTTGAGCATAATAAAAGGTGACGATAAATCAATCTCAATAGCTGCGGCGTCAATTATTGCTAAGGTTACAAGAGACAGGCTAATGAATGATTTGTCAAACGAATTTCCAGAGTATAAGTGGCATCAAAATGCAGGCTATGGAACAAAAGAGCATAAGGAAGCGATAATAAAGCATGGGCAGTCTGTGCATCATAGAAAAAGTTTTAAAGTTAAGGATCTTGTATGATCGTACCAACCTCCATTAGTTGGCTAAAAAATGGTGTGGCTGCGCTGGCAATTGCTGGATTATATTCAGTAATTTTAGTAGTATTAAGAACGCCAGGTATAGCACAAACTTTCTCTGACCCAGCGATATTTAGAACGGCCTTAGTGATTCATGTAAATTTATCGGTGCTGGTGTGGCTGCTTGCGATTACCAGCATTATTTGGAGTGTATCAAAAGTTAAATCTGGGTTTGAATCGTTGTATGCTAAAGTAGGGCTTGGTGGAATGTTTCTTATGGCACTTAGTCCTTTGTTCCCAGGATCAGAGCCAGTGATGAATAATTATGTACCAATGCTGGAGAATCTTATTTTTATAATAGGATTATGTCTTTTTGGTGTGATAATTCTTATTTTTTCTTTACAAACAGTCTGTGCGAGCTTTATACGCTCTAATTTTTCAACTGATCCAGGTAAGTCATATGGCGACAGGATTATGGCAATTACTAAATGTACTTCGGCATTATTATTCATTGGTGTGTGGGTTTGTTTTGTACTGTCATATTTCAGTCTTGATGATTTGAGTAACATTGTCCCGCTCGAGATTGATTACTACTATGAAATGCTTTTTTGGAGTGGCGGGCATTTGTTGCAGTTTGTATATACTCAAGTGATGTTACTGGCGTTGCTTGTTTTGAGCGAAGCTTGGAAAGGTGGCAGAGTAATTTATGCTAATATTTACGAGATGTTGCTGGCGCTTAATTTTATTATGGCACTTTTTATTTTTATTGGTCATTTTTATTATGATATTTCTGATGGTTCTTTTAAAGAATTTTTTACTCTCCATATGATTTATACAGGAGGGGTTGCACCGACGCTTTTTATTTTAGTATTATTATTTGAATTGCTAAAAAACAGGGCAAAAAATGTGCCACTTTTTGTATCAGCCGCATTTTTGGCATCTACTTTACTGTTCTTATCTGGTGGGCTGATTGGTGCAATCATATCTGGTGTAAATGTTACTATTCCTGCGCATTACCATGGATCAATTGTTGGGATTAGTGTGGCATTTATGGGGCTTGCATATTTAATTTGTTTTAAAGCGGAAATAGAAAAAACGCTAAGTTACTCAGATGGCGTTATTTATATACTATATAATGCTTTAGAAGGTTGGAAAACTGGTGTTTCTAGCAAGGTTGCGGCCTGGCAAATTTATGTTATTACTTTTGGTCAATTGTTGCATGTAGCTGGTTTGGCCCTAGCTGGTGGATATGGAGTTCTTCGAAAAACTCTGGGCAGTGATATTCCCTTTTCTGCAAAGTTATACATGGGCATGGTCGGAGGTGGAGGATTGATAGCGATAATTGGTGGGTTGATGTTTGTCTGTATTTGTGCTAGAAACCTATACCAAACTCGATAAAAGAATTTTATCATGGACTCAGCTGGGTACCTTACCTATAAGATATACGCCATCCTCACGCTTGGTATGGTAGACTAAGGGTCATGGTTAACTCTGCAAAAGAATTTTAGAGATTAGAAAAAAGTGGAAAAGCCAACAAAAGAAGAAGCAGAAAACGCAGTAAAATTATTGCTTGAGTATATTGGGGAAGATACCTCCAGAGAAGGGCTGAAGGATACTCCCACAAGAGTTGTTAAGAGTTACCATGAGCTCTTTGAAGGCTATGCTCAGGATGTTGCTAAAGTCTTAAATAAGAGATTTCATGATATTAGTGAATATAATGGTGTAGTGTTGCTAAAATCGATCAACTTTACTTCTATATGCGAACATCACATGTTACCATTTTCTGGTACGGTAGATATTGCATATGTGCCAGATGGGGTAGTCGTGGGAGTTAGTAAAATGGCTAGATTAGTGGACATGTTTTCTAAGCGTTTGCAGATTCAAGAAAGGATGACTGCTAATATCGCTTGCTCTCTACAGGAATATTTGAAGCCGAAAGGAGTTGCAGTTAGAGTTTCGGCGACACATAGTTGTATGACAACAAGGGGTACTTTAAAAGAAGGAAGTATACTTGAATCTAGTCATTTTACTGGTGTATATTTAGGTAGTCATGAGAAGCGTCAGGAGTTTTGTAGCATGATTAGAAAGGGCTAGGCTGCACATTTCTCCTTCGTTTTGTAGTAATGACGAAAAGGAGTTGAGGATAAGGCGTATTATGGTTTTTATAAAGTAGAATAAGTTAGTGTTAAATTATGTTATTGTCTAAGTATTTTTTACCAGTATTAAAAGAAAAGCCAGTTGAAGCGCAGGTGATATCACATTCGCTTATGCTTCGTAGTGGTATGATAAGGCAGTCGGCATCGGGAATTTATAGCTGGTTGCCACTTGGTTTAAAGGTTCTCAAGAATATTGAAAATATCGTGCGCTTTAACATGGATGCATCAGGTTTTGTTGAGTTGTTAATGCCATGTGTGCAAGATGCGGGCCTATGGCGTGAATCCGGGCGTTTTGATGTTTATGGTAGAGAAATGCTTAGTTTTAAAGATAGGCATGACCATGATTTATTATTTGGCCCGACAAATGAAGAATTAATAACTGACATTGTTCGTAATAGTTTTCAATCGTATAAGGAGTTGCCAAAAGTACTGTATCAAATTCAGTGGAAGTTTCGTGACGAAATTAGACCTCGTTTTGGCGTTATGCGTGGTAGAGAATTCTTAATGAAAGACGCGTACTCACTTGATATTGACATGGAGAGTGCTATTAAGACCTATGATCAGGTTTTTGTTGCATATATGCGTACATTCAAAGATTTAGGGTTAAATGCAATTCCGCTTGCTGCCGATCCTGGAGAGATCGGTGGTGAATTGAGTCATGAGTTTCATGTGGTGGCAGATACCGGAGAAAGCACGTTGTATTACGATAAGAAGTTTGATATTTTAGAAGACACTCTGGCTGGTGACATAACTCTTCTTAAGTCGCTTTATGCAGCAACAGAGGGAAAGCATGATCCTGAAAAATGTCCCTTAAATAAGAGTGAGTTGTCGGTTAGAAAGGGTATTGAAGTCGGGCATATTTTTAACTTTGGAGATAAGTACTCAAAAGCGATGAATGCTATGGTTAATGATAGTAACGGTAAGCGGGTGCCGATTCAAATGGGATCATACGGCATTGGTATTTCGCGATTAGTTGCAGCAATAATTGAAGTGAGTCATGATGAACGAGGAATAATTTGGCCGACACAAGTTGCGCCATTCAAAGCTTCGATAATTAATTTAAATATTAAAGATGATAAATGTAATGAGATTTCTAACAATTTATATAATCAGTTTGTAAACGAAAATATCGATGTATTATATGATGATACAAGCGATAGCGCGGGGGCAAAATTTGCGGTTCATGATTTGATAGGATCGCCGTGGCAAATTATTGTTGGTCCTAAAAAAGCTGGTAGTGATTTAGTAGAGTTGAAGCACAGAGAATCGGGCGAAATACAGGATGTTTCTGTTGATACCGCCGTAATTGAAGTAATAAGTAATTTGCATGTTAAATAACTTTATACCTATGGTATCGCTACGATATTTTAGTGCTAAGAAGAATGAGAAATTTGTTTCGATTATTTCTGGGATATCTCTTGCTGGTATTATGATCGGTGTGGCTGCTTTGATTATAGTTATGTCTGTTATGAACGGTTTTCATATTGAGTTAACTAGCAACATAATTGGTCTTAATGGGGATATTTCTGTAACCCCAATGGGAAAGGTGATAGAGAATTATGATGAATTAATTCAAAAAACGCGTAATCATAAATTTGTTAAAAAAGTTACGCCTTTAGTTGTAGGGCAAGCTCTGGCTCTTGGAGCTGGAACTAATAGCGGGGTGATCATAAAGGGCATTAATGCTGTTGATTTGAAAACGAAAGGAGAAATACTTGGTAATGTTTTAGAGGGTAGTTTTTCAGATTATGATGGAGCTAATGTTGTTGCAGTCGGTTCTGAACTTGCCCGTGTTTTGGGTATATCTGCGGGCTCCAAAGTCAAGCTGATAGCACCAAGTTTGTTGCCTACCGCTTTTGGTAGCATGCCTAGGGCAAAAGATTTTACTGTGGTTGCGATATTCACTAGTGGTAGATACGATTATGATGCGGCAGTTATGTTGATGCCAGTTGCGGCTGCACAAATTTTTCTCTCTATGGGGCAGGGCATTAATTTGCTTGAGATTAATACTGATAACCAAGAAAAGGCAAAACAATATGCACAAACATTGCAGAAAGAGTTTGGTTTTTCTGTGCAAGCTAAAAGTTGGATGCAAGATAACCAGCAATTTCTTAGCGCGTTAGAAGTAGAAAGAGTTGCGATGTTTGTAATTTTATCGCTCATTATTTTAGTTGCCGCATTTAACATTGTTTCTAGTCTTTTCATGGTTGTGAAAGATAAAACTAAAGATATAGCTATATTAAAAACTATAGGCGCTTCAACTAAGCAAATAATGCTAATTTTTATTTTTAACGGTATGATGATCGGGGCTATTGGGACATTTTTGGGCGTAATGTTTGGTCTATTATTTTCTTATAATATAGAGAATATTAAGCAGTTTTTGGAAAAATTGTCGGGCGCTAGGATATTTGACCCAGCGATTTATTTTCTGTATAGCTTACCATCAGTAGTGAGAATTAGTGATGTTGTGAGTATTACGTCCATTGCTTTAGTTTTATCGTTTTTAGCTACTATTTATCCAGCCTATAAGGCTTCGGCTTTAAGTCCAATTGAGGCTATGAGATATGAATAATGAACTAGTTCTTTCGCTGAAGGGTATCTGTAAGGACTATCATCAAGGTAGATCAGTGATAGAAGTATTAAAAAACATTGATCTTGAGGTATATAGTGGTCAGATGATCGCAATAGTTGGAGCGTCTGGAAGTGGCAAGTCAACGCTACTGCATATTGCAGGGTTGCTTGACTCTCCTGGCCAAGGATCGGTTCATATTGCTGGAGTTTCTGATACTTTGGTAAGTAATTTAAAAAATGCAGGTCGTATAAGGCTTGATAATTTAGGTTTTGTTTATCAATATCATCACTTGCTGCGGGACTTTACTGCTCAGGAAAATGCGGCGATGCCACTATTAATAAAAGGTGTTAATAAGAACGAAGCGATGGAAAGATCGGAAGAGATATTGGGGGACCTGGGGCTTGGTAAAAGGCTGTGGAATGTTCCAGGCGAATTGTCTGGTGGAGAGCAACAACGAGTTGCTATTGCTCGAGCTCTTATAGGTAATCCAAGGATTATTCTTGCAGATGAACCGACGGGAAATCTTGACCCAAATACTGCCGACGAGGTGTTTAATATGTTGCTAGAGCGTACTCAAAAGCATAATGCTGCAATTATAATGGTTTCTCACAACATGAACCTTGCCGCTAAGATGCATAAAACCTATAAGCTTGATTATAGTTTGACAGAGATAACAAACTAAATTATACTATTAATAGTTAAATAATAAGTTATTTAAGGTGAGCCAAGAGGCTCGCCTTTTTTATTAGAAAATTGAATGGAACAAAGAGTAACTAACCTAATTGAGAGCACTGTCACCACACTTGGTTTTGATATCGTAAAGGTCATTATTCACGGTACAAGTACTAAGGTGGTAGAGATATTGATTGAGCGAATCGATGGGGAGAAAGTACAAGTCAATGATTGCCAAATAGTTAGCCGGAATATTTCTGCTGTACTAGATGTTGAAGACATTATTCCTGGTAAGTATTTTTTAGAAGTTTCGTCGGCAGGAGTTGAAAGGCCTCTTGTAAAAATAACAGATTTTGAAAAATTTGCTGCTAGAGAAATTAAGATACGCCTCAAAGCTGCCTTTAATGGAAATCTTACCTACAAAGGTCAGCTTTTGGGTGTGGATGGCGAAAAGGTTAAGTTGAAGTCAAAAAATATAGAGATGTCATTTGATTACAGCAATATCAAAAATGCAAAATTAGTTTTGACAGAGGATATGTTTAGAGCGTTATTAAATAAAAAAATAAAGAAAGAGAGTTAGTTATGGATAATATTGGTAAAGCAGAAATCTTACAAATAGTAGATGCTGTATCAAGAGAAAGAGGTGTGTCTAAGGCAAAGTTAATTGAGGCAATGGAGCAAGCTGTTCAGATAGCTGGTCGTAAGAAATATGGTCTGGAACAAAACATTAGTGCACAGATTGATCAAAATACTGGGAAAATCAGCTTATTTAGAGTTAGAACAATTGTAGATAAAGTTGAAAATACTTTTCAAGAAATTTCTCTTGAGGACGCGCTATTGATTCGTCCAGAAGCTCAAAAAGGGGAAGAAATATTTGAGCCGTTACCGCCAATTGATTTGGGCAGAGTTGCTGCTCAAACTGCTAAACAAGTGATTGTTCAGAGAGTTGGTGAGATAGAGAGAGAGAGTCAGTACGAGGATTATAAAGATCGTAAGGGCGATATACTTAATGGAACTGTGAAAAGGATTGAGTTTGGTAATATTATTGTAGATGTAGGGCGTGCGGAAGCGTTACTCAAAAAAACCCAGCAGATACGTGGAGAGATGTTTAAAGTAGGCGATAGAGTAAAAGCTTATGTTCAAGATGTAAAAAGGGAACCAAAGGGACCCCAAATTTTCTTATCAAGAACTGATGATGAGTTCTTAAGAAAGTTGTTTGAAATGGAAGTCCCAGAAGTATATGATAACATAATAGAGATTAAATCGATTGCTAGAGAGCCTGGGTCAAAAGCAAAAATAGCAGTATTTGCTACGGATATTTCAGTTGACCCCGTCGGATCTTGTGTCGGTGTTCGGGGAAGTAGGGTAAGGGCTATTACTAACGAGTTAGCTGGCGAGAAGATTGATGTGATCAATTGGGATAAAAACGTGGCTCAATTTGTTATTAATGCGATGACGCCAGCGACAATAAGTAAAATAGTTTTCGATGAAGATAAGGGGCGTGTTGAAGCGATTGTACCTGATGATCAGTTGAGTTTGGCCATTGGTAGAAGAGGACAAAATGTTCGCTTAGCTTCGAAAATGACTGGCTGGAGTATAGATGTGATGACAGAGGAGCAAGAGTCAAAACGTCGAGGTGAGGAGTTTGCAAATACAACAGAGTTGTTTGTGAGTAAGCTGGGAGTAGACGAAGTAACGGCGCAATTGTTGTCTGCGGAGGGTTATACATCTTTAGAACAGATTGCTTATGCCGATAGTGCAGCCTTGACTTCTATTGAAGGATTTAGTAATAAGGAATTAGTTGAAGAGATGCAGAGCCGTGCTATAACTTACTTTGAAGAGAAAAACGAGGAAATTATTGAAGGACTCGAGAAGCTGGGAGTAGAGCAAGAATTACTCGATTCGCTAGACTTGCCACCTGAATACATCTTAAAACTAGCAGAATTTGGTGTTAAAACTATCGAAGATTTAGGAGAGGTTACAGTTTCTGAATTCAGGCAAATTGTTCCTGCAAACGTAGTAAGTAGTGAAGAAATTGAAGCTTTGATCAGTTTTGCTAAGAAACAATCAGAAGCACATGAGTAAAATATAATTTAGTTCTTTAACATTTGAAGCAGACGGAAAATAGGATACATGACAGATAATACAGAAGAAAAGAAAGAAAAAAAGCTTACATTTGGTGCGAATAAGCTGAGCTTAAGCAACAAATCCATTTATCCTAAAATGGTTTCAAGAAATTTGGGCGGCTCTTCTTCAGTTGTTGTTGAAGTGAAGCGTGGAAAAGCTACAGGGGGCGACCTTACTCTTAGCAGAGAATCAACTAGTTTGCAATCTAACCAAGAAATGGCTAGTAGAAGACTTGCCGCGTTGCAGCGTTCTATAGATGAAGAGGGCCAAGAAGAAGCTCCTTTGAGCACACTAAGTAGGCTTGCTGAAATTAACCAAAGTTCCGAGGTAAATGACACTGAGGAGCCCGATACTTTGTTAAACACACGTGGCGAAGCGGGTACGGATTTTAGAAAAGAGAATGACAGACCAGTTGTAAGTCCTATCAATGTTCGTGAAGAAAAGGCAGAAGAAGAAGTAGTTGTTCCCGTAAAGCCTAAGCTTTTAGAGATTAAGAAACTGAAGAAGTCAGATATCTTTCAGATGCTCGATCAGGACTCTGGTAATACTCCTTTTAAAACAAGATCTTTAGCCTCAATTCAAAGAGCCAGAGCGAAAGAAAAAAGAAAGCACGAAAGTAATTCTGCAAAAGCTGATAAAGTTTATCGCGAGGTTATACTACCTGAGGTTATTACTGTTGCAGAGCTTGCTAATAGAATGACTGAAAGAGGAGCTGATGTAATTAGAGAGTTGATGAAGCTTGGAGTAATGGCGGCTAGTAACCAGTCGATTGATGCGGATACAGCGGAATTAGTAGTTACCAGTTTTGGTCATACTGTTAAACGTGTTAAAGAGTCTGATGTTGAGAATAGTTTGATTGATAAGGAAGATAGCAATGAAGATTTAAAACCAAGAGCGCCTATAGTTACAGTGATGGGACACGTAGATCATGGTAAAACGTCTTTGCTAGATGCTCTTAAATCGACTGATGTTGTGGCTAGTGAAGCTGGTGGGATTACTCAGCATATAGGCGCATATAGTGTAACGATGTCAGATGGTCGAATGATTACGTTTATTGATACTCCGGGTCACGAAGCGTTTACAGAAATGCGTACACGCGGTGCACAAGCTACAGATATTGTGGTGCTAGTAGTGGCAGCAGATGATGGTATAAAAGCTCAAACGATTGAAGCGATAAGTCATGCTAAAGCTGCAAATGTACCTATTATTGTTGCAATAAACAAGATTGATAAGCCAGATGCTGATATTGAAAAAGTTAAGCAAGAATTATTGGTTCATGACTTGGTCTCAGAAGATTTTGGTGGTGAGATAATAACAGTTGGTGTTTCTGCCAAACAGAGGATGAATCTTGACAAATTAGAAGAAGCAATTCTTTTAGTTGCAGAGATGCAGGACTTGAAAGCAAACCCAGAGGGTATTGCTTGTGGAGTTGTTATTGAGTCTAGGGTAGATATTGCGAGAGGAGTTGTTGCGACGGTTATTGTCCAGAGAGGTACGTTAAAAAAGAGCGATATTATTATGGCCGGTACAACGTTCGGACGTGTAAAAAGAATATGCAATGATAAAGGAAGGACCATTGCAGAAGCTGGCCCATCGCTTGCTATAGAGATTTATGGTTTAAGCGAGGCTCCATCTGCGGGAGACATATTTAATGTTGTTGCTTCTGAGAAGCAAGCAAGAGACATCATTGATTATAGAATCAGAAAAGAAAAAGAATTACGCGTTACCGTGTCAAAAACAAGCTTAGATGACTTATTTCTAAAAGCTTCTGGAATAAGTAAAATTAAAGAGCTAGCACTGATTATTAAAGGGGACGTTCATGGGTCCATTGAAGCAATTATCAGTAATCTAAATAAAATTGAAAGCGATGAAGTCAAATTAAAGATTCTGCATAGTGCCGTTGGCGGTATATCTGAATCTGATGTTGGTCTTGCTCAGGCTTCAAGGGCTATAGTTCTTGGCTTTAACGTTAGGGCTAATAATGCAGCCGCTCAAGCTGCCGACAAAAATAAAGTGGATATAAGATACTATTCAATCATTTATAATTTGATTGATGATATAAGAGCTATAATGAGCGGTATGCTATCGCCAATTATTCGAGAAGTATATATTGGTTCGGTTGATATTCGCGAGGTGTTTAATGTATCAAAAGTAGGTAAGATTGCTGGTAGTTACGTAACAAAAGGCACCATTAAGCGTGGAGCTGGCGTTCGATTGCTACGCGAGGATATTGTTATTTATGAAGGAAAACTCAAGACTTTGAAACGTTTTAAAGAAGATGTGAAAGAGGTTAGAGAGGGCTATGAGTGCGGTATTGCTTTTGAGAATTATGAAGATATTAAAGTTGGTGATTCAGTAGAGGTATTTGAGCTTGTCGAAGAACAACAAAAACTTTAATCTAAAAACGCGTGAAAAAGACCAATCGCAGAGGCAGCTCAAAGTGTCTCATGCTGTGCAGTCTAGTCTTATCGAATGCTTTAGGAAAGGTGGTGGAAAAATAGATCATCGTCTTGATCCCTGTCCTTTAAGTATAACCAAAGTCAATATAAGCAGTGATCTTAGTGTTGCTAATTGTTTTTTTGTACCATTTAATACGAAGTTGACGGTAGACGATATAGAGTCGGCATTAGAGCAATCGCGTTTTGCTATTCGTGATTATGTAACTCGTCAGGTAAATTTAAAATATTCTCCTGAGATTCGATTTTATTATGATCCTACCTTTGAAAATTTCGAAACTATAGAAAAATTACTTAAGAAATAATGATGCATAGGGGCTTGACATATAGAGCAAAGATCTATATTCTTCCTATCATTAAACGTAATTTATGGGAACTCATAATGTCTCGCAAATGTGAATTGACTGGTGTTGCAGTACGCTATGGAAATAACGTGTCGCACTCACAAAGAAAGACTAGAAGGCGCTTTGAGCCTAATATTAAAACAGTAGAGTATAAAAGCGAAATTACTGGACAAAAATATAGGCTAAAAGTTGTAGCAAGAGCTTTGAGAACTGTTGAGAAAAACGGGGGCTTTGATTTGTTCATTCTTAAAGCTAATAGTGCTATGATGTCGGATAAAGCTAAAAAAGTAAAAAGAGAAATCTTTAAGAAGAAAAATGAGTTAGCTGCATGAGAAAAGACATACACCCTGAATATAAAGGTCTAAAAATTAAAATTCGTAATGATGAGTTTTCTACTATGTCAACTCTAAAATCAGGTGAAATCTTAATGGACGTTGATTTTCGTGAGCATCCTGCTTGGAACAAAAACGTAGTCAATATGGTTAATCAATCAAATAAAAATGTCAGTGACTTTAACAAAAAGTTTGCTGGGCTGTCTTTCGGCGCAAAAAAATAAGTACTTTTAAAAAGTAGCCATCCTGACTTGATGGGCTACGCATGCCTTCGGCCTGGGATCTTCTTCTACCTCCTGAGATGCCGGATCAAGCCCGGCCTACGTAGCAACCCTTGTCATCCTGAACTTGATTGAAGCTGGCGTCTGCCTCTTGGCCCAGGATCTTCTTTCTTGTCTTCCATAGTGGAGAATCAAGTCTGGTAGACACGCTGCCTGAGGTCGTCCGGTTGCCAACCAAACGCAAAAACCATTTTGACTTAAAGATAGGATGCTATAGAATAAAACGCAAAATAGCACAAAACTCATATGAAAACCACTTTGCCAACGCGTTCCCTTGTAATAAAAGAAAGGCTAGATAATGTAGTTAAAGAAATACTCACAGTTGCCAAAGATAAAATAGCTATGATTATTCTCTTTGGCTCTTATGCACGAGGTACCTGGGTGCAGGATGTTTATCAGGAAGGCCATATTGTATATACTTATTGTAGCGACCTCGATATTTTGCTTGTTTTAAGGAAAAGCAAGCATAATGGACGGATAGCTTTAAGGATACAACATGATATAGAAAATAGACTTGAAAAGAAGGGGCTTGCTTCATCACCGATGAAACTATCATACCCTCCAACTATTGAAGATGGAAGAGAATACGTAAAAGATCCATGTGTTTCACTGATAGCCGAGCCTATAACTAGGGTGAATGAAGAGTTGGAAAGAAAGCAGTATTTTTTTACGGATATAAAAAAGGAAGGCATATTGTTATATGACAATGGTGAATTCCAACTGACAGAAGCCAGACATATGCCTTGGTTAGAGCGAAAACAGATAGCGCAAGAGGATTATGACTATTGGTTTAAGAGTGGTTCAGAGTTTTTTATTAATACTCGCAATGCGTTAGGAAGAGATAGTTTTAATAACGCCGCTTTTGAACTACATCAAGCCACAGAAAGCTTCTACCACGCTATAATACTTGTTTTTAACGGTTACAAATACAAAGAACATGATATATTGGACCTCGCTAAGAAAGCTAGAGATTATCATCATGAGTTGTTTAGAATATTTCCATATGCAAGTTCCCAGCAGGTTGAATGTTTCGAGCTACTAAGACGGGCTTACATAGAAGCAAGATATAACAAACATTACCGAATAAGCAAAGAACAGCTGCTATATCTTATCGAAAGGGTTGAGAAACTGCAACACATGACGCAAGATATATGCCTTAAATATATTAACAGGAAAGAAGGCTAGTTCGGGCTACCTCGTTATAGTAATTTAGCTTGAAGATAGGATAGTTAATTCTAGAGCAAGCGCCCGTCATGGCAAGCGACGCTAATGTAGCGTGGCCATCCAGAAAAAACAAAATCGCAAAGTTGCCATTTTGTAGTAAAGACCTGGCTGGCCACGTCGCTAACGCTTCCTCGCCATGATGGTTCGGATGCCTTTTGGTGTAAGGTCTATCGATCCACGCAACAATGCCCTGGGGGAATGACAAAGAGAGTTATCAAAAACTAACGTTAATAGGTTAAAATAACTGTTGATTTGGCGGCTCTAGCCCAAGATGGATAAAAGCTCCGTTAGTAAGAATTCTTCCTCTTGGAGTGCGTTGAAGCAGGCCAATTTGTATAAGATACGGTTCGATGGCGTCTTCAATCGTATCGCGTTGTTCTGACAGCGCAGCAGCGATAGTTTCAACTCCAACTGGTCCACCATTATAGTTATCCAAAATGAATTTTAAGTACCGATAGTCGTTACTATCCAGTCCAGCTTTGTCTATCTCGAGCCTAGTTAAAGCGCTATCGGCAATTGCTCCATCGATTTCTGATCTATGTTCAACAGAAGCAAAATCTCTTATTCTTTTTAATAATCTTAGAGCGATTCTTGGAGTTCCTCTTGATCTCTTGGCGATCTCCTCGGCGCCATCTTTAGTAATTTTTGTATCAAGCAACTTTGCAGCCCGATTAATGACCTTCACTAATTCTTCAACTTTATAAAAATTAAGGCGTAAGGGAATGCCAAACCTATCTCTTAGTGGATTACTGATCAGACCAAGTCTAGTAGTGGCTCCAATAAGAGTAAAGCGTGGTAAATCTATGCGTACGGATCTGGCAGCTGGCCCTTCGCCAATAATGATATCGAGAAAGAAATCCTCCATTGCAGAGTAGAGTATTTCTTCAATATTAGTGTTAAGCCTATGAATCTCATCGATGAATAATACATCATGCTCTTGAAGATTAGTTAAAATTGCCGCAAGGTCAGCAGCTTTTGATAATGTTGGCCCAGAAGTAGCTTTAAAATTTACGCCCATTTCTTTTGCAACGATATTAGCTAGAGAAGTCTTACCAAGTCCAGGCGGTCCATAAAAAAGAGTATGATCAAGTGGTTCGTTCCTGTTTTGGGCAGCTTGGATAAATATACTTAAGTTAGATTTTATATGGTCTTGTCCTACAAATTCATTCAGCAAATTTGGTCGTAGAGAAAAATCTAGATCTGTTTCAAGGGTAGTGCCTGATAATAGTTCTGTTGTCATAATATTATAAAACTCAATTTTTAAGTGCTAGTCGAATTAAATCATTTATCGATATATCCGCAGATTGAGCAAGAATTGTATTAACTCTGCTTTGGGCATCAATCCTTCCGACTCCTAGACTGGTCAAAGCTGAGATAGCATCCAAAGCTAAAGAATTATTATGTGTTTTTGTATTTGAAGCAAATTTAAGTGCGGATCCAGAAAGAGATTTAGTTGAAATAGTTTTATCTTTTAGCTCCGTGACTATACGCTCGGCAAGCTTTTTTCCAACTCCAGGAACGCCATTGAAAATTATTTTATCTTCATTAGTTAAAGCCAATTGAATTTCTCCGGGGCAAAGGTGCGACAGAATCGCAAGAGCCATTCTGGTACCAACTCCCTTAACTGACTGCAAAGTGGAGAACGCGGCTTTTTCTTCTAAATCCCCGAATCCGTACAAGTGAATATGATCTTCCCGCACGTGCGTTTCAATTAAAAGCTCACAAAATTCCATGGGAACTAAGTGGCTTAAAGTTTTTATAGAGCAAAACACTAGGTATCCCACGCCGTTTATATCAATTATGACATGATCATCATATACCGAGTCAATCGATCCTTTAAGTTTGCCAATCATAAAATATTCTAGTTGCATCAATTATTTCACAGATATACTATCAGCCGCGATAAGAATACGCAATTAATTCAGGAACTAAATTTTGAATTTCAAAAAATATGAATCGCTGATAATAGCGTTCTTTGTAACAATAGTAAGATATTATGATTACGCCTTATTTGGGCTGTCTGCCTCGTTGTTATCAAAGAATTTTATGCCGCATGGTGATGATGGTGATCAGATGCTTATTTTCTTTGCCGTATTTAGTCTTGCAACTATAGCAAGACCCTTAGGATCGCTGATTTTTGGCAAGATAGGGGATCGAGTTGGACGAATAGTAAGCGTAAAAATATCAGCAGTTATTGCAGCAACTTCAACTTGTTTGGTAGCTATTGCTCCTAATTTTGATAGTGTGGGGTTTTTTGCTGTAATATTAATAACACTGCTGCGTATGCTGTTTTTAATGAGTTTAGCCGGAGAAATTGACGCTATAAAAATCTATGTTGCGGAAATGATTGGCAAAAAGAAACGACATCTTGTTGTAGGTATAGTCTCTTTTTCATCTCAAATAGGTGTTTTGATTGCTACAATAGTGTACCATATTGCGATTAGTTATAACGACATTGAGTGGTTGTGGAGGCTGAATTTTGCTATTGGCGGATTATTAGGCCTAGTAGTGATTACATTGCGTAGAAGATTGCTTGAGAGTAAAGAATTTCTTAATAATAAATCGAAAGCACTCAGTGAATCTGACCTTGGTATTGTTAAGATAATTGGTACAAATAAAGTTAAATTTATACTTGCTACCATAATCAATGGGATGCTTGGAGGTAGTTACCATTTCCTAATAATATTTTTTGGAACATTTGCAGCAAATGTGGCTGATATTATTGATAATGAGAGCGCAGCAGCTGCAAACACTATCTTTGTTTTGCTTTATGGACTTGCATGTTTAATTTCCGGCTACGTATCTGATAGATTTAAAATAATCACTCAAATTATTGCAGCACTGGGTCTGAGTATTTTTTGTACGCTGGTTATGGAATTTCTTCTAGACCTTAAGGGCTATTCAGTATTGCTGCATTGTATAGTAGTATTTTTGGTTCCATTTTATTCAATTCCTTGTTCTGTTCGTATTCAGTCATTATTTCAGACTGGTATTAGAATGAGAATGTGTAGTCTCTCACATTCTGTCGGCAGTACGGTTTTTTCTTCCACCACTCCATTTATTTGTATGTTAATCTGGCAATCTACGGAGACTGTATCTTTAGTACTTGCGTATTTTTTATTTCAACTTGGCTTGTTATTTTTTGCATTGCTTTATATGATAAAAAAGGATTACATAAATATGTTCGAAAACTAAAAAATCTAAATTTGCATGTCATTAGATATTAAAACAGTAAAAAATTATGCTCATTCTCTCTTTACTCAAGCGAAAAGAGAGTCTAAAGAAAATAAAGTTTTTGAAAGCATAAAAGTTTTTAGTGAAGTACTAAGAGATTTTAGTGCTATAAAAAATATGTTATGTTCACCGATTATTGAGAAATCTGATAAAGATAGATTTGTGGATGTTCTTACTAGCAAGTTAAAATCAGAGATTTTTCTGAAGCGGATACTACACATTTTGATAAAAAACTCAAGGGTGAATTTATTTTTTCAGATTGTTGATGAGTACGAAGTCTTGCTTATGGAAAGTAAGGGAATTAAATTTGTTGAGATATCATCTGCTTTTAAACTTACAACAAAAGAAGTTGAATTTATTCATAATTTACTGGAATTAACTCTTGGGAAAAAAATCAAGCTACAACATAGTGTTGATGAGTCCCTCTTAGGGGGAGCTATAGTAAAATATGATAGTAATTTGATTGATTGTTCGCTGCAAGGGGCGCTCGGTAAAATACAAAAAATAGCTACGGGTTTATAAAATCCAACTCATGCATATGAGTTATTGTATTGGTTTTGTAATTTGATATAGTTTTAATGAGGATTTTTAGAAAATGACGTTAAACCCTTCAGAAATATCTGAGATTTTAGAGCGTGAAATTGGCAATATTGACCAGCTGGGAGAGTTGCAGGAAGTTGGCTATGTAATTACAGTTGGCGATGGTATTGCAAAAGTTTATGGAATTGACAATGTTCAGGCCGGTGAGATGGTTGAGTTTGAATCTGGTGTTAAAGGATTAGCACTAAATTTAGAAAGTGACATGGTTGGTGTTGTGATCATGGGAGAAGATAATTCAGTCCGCCAAGGGGATAAAGTAAAACGCACTGGCGAGATACTAAAAACTCCAATTGGTCCTGCCATGGTTGGAAGAGTAGTTGATGCTCTAGGTCGTCCTATTGATGGTAAGGGAGAAATTGTCTCAAAACATTTTAGTCATATTGAAATTAAAGCGCCAGGAATTATCGGTCGCAAAAGTGTTCATGAGCCTGTTCAGACTGGAATTAAAGCTATTGATGCGTTAATTCCAATAGGTCGTGGTCAGAGAGAGCTGATCATTGGCGATAGACAAACAGGCAAAACCGCTATTGCGATTGATACAATTATCAATCAGAAACCAGCGCACTTGGCTGGTGATGATGCCGATAAAATTTTTTGTGTATATGTGGTAATCGGTCAAAAAAGATCTACCGTTGCTCAGATTGTAAGAAAATTAGAAGAAGCGGGGGCAATGGAGTATACTACAGTAGTTTCTGCGACAGCTTCTGATCCAGCGACATTGCAGTTTTTGTCCCCATATACAGGCTGCGCAATTGGGGAGTATTTTAGAGATAATAGCATGCATTCTTTGGTTATTTATGATGATTTAACAAAACATGCTGTTGCCTATCGTCAAATTTCGCTTTTACTTAGAAGACCCCCAGGGCGTGAGGCTTATCCCGGAGACGTTTTTTATCTACACTCTCGATTGCTGGAAAGGGCGGCAAAATTATCTGATGATAAAGGAGCTGGGTCCTTGACTGCTCTGCCAATTATTGAAACTCAAGCTGGAGATGTTTCTGCTTATATCCCAACAAATGTGATTTCTATTACTGACGGTCAAATTTTTCTTGAAAGTGCTTTATTCTATAAGGGTATTCGGCCTGCTGTAAATGTTGGAATATCGGTTAGTAGAGTTGGGTCCGCTGCTCAAATTAAGGCAATAAAGAAGGTCTCTGGATCATTAAAGCTTGAGCTAGCTCAGTTTAGGGAAATGGAATCTTTTGCTCAGTTTGGTTCTGACTTAGACGCATCGACACAAAAGCTAATTAAACATGGAGCAAAGCTTACCGAACTTCTGAAACAACCCCAATATTCTCCGGTTGTAGTTGAAGAGCAAGTGGTTAGTTTGTATGCTGGAGTTAGAGGATATCTAGAAAAGATAGATGTTTCTAAGGTTAGGCTCTTTGAAGACAAGCTTATGCAAGATGTACGGTTAAAAGGAGATAGTATTCTTTCTGCAATACGCACACAGAAGAATTTGAGCGAGAAAACTGAAGAAGCATTAAAGGCTTATCTTGATAAGTTTGTAGAAGAATTTTTAGACAATAACAAATAAGGAAAAATGTCTGGTCTAAAGCATCTTAGAAATAGGGTAAAGAGTATTAAATCTACTCAAAAAATTACCAAAGCTATGCATGTGGTATCTGCTGCAAAGCTAAGAAAACTAAAAGATCAAGCGGAGAATATAAATGATTATTCTTCTGTGCTTGGTACCATTATGTATGATATTTCTGCAAGTGGCAATCTGATGGATTTACCGGCAGCGGATCGCAAGTTTTTTAGTAAAGATCTTGAAAATATGCCGCATCTTTTAGTAGTTATGACATCGGAGAGAGGTTTATGTGGTAGTTTTAATTCAAATGCGATCAAAAGAGTTAAGCTTGATATAAAAAAACTAAAAACAGATGGCAAGGAAGTTAAATTGCTAGTTATAGGCAAAAAAGGTATAGATGCTCTGAAAAATGAATTTGGTAAGCAAATAGTTGGGTATTATCATGTTTCTCAGGGTAATTATGAATCTGTTGCTAGAGAAGCAAAAGATAAAATTATGGAATTGATAGAAAGCGAAAAGGTTGGAGCTTGTTACATATATTATAACAAATTTAAAAATGCTATGACCCAAGTGATGACCAGAGAACAGATTTTACCAGTTCAAGTCAGAACAGAAAGCAAAATCAGCAATGCTTCTTCTGAGTATGAAGGTGATGGATTGGTGTACAATGTTATAATTTTATATATTGGTGGCCAAATTAATTACGCGTTGATCCAAAGTCGTGCAAGCGAAGAGGGAGCAAGAATGACAGCGATGGATAATGCTACAAGAAATGCAGGTGAATTAATAGATAAGTTGACGCTACAGCTAAATAGATCAAGGCAAGCGATTATCACTACGGAGCTTACTGAGATTATTTCTGGAGCGGAATCTGTAGTCTATTGAGTATTTTGGGTTGTTGTAGCTCACATAAATTATATAACTAACTGTTTAGTAATAAATTTAGAAAGATAAAGATGCCAATAATTAACATTAGTATGATGACAGGTAGGACGCTTGATCAAAAGCGTAAACTTGTCAAAATGGTGACAGAAGTGGTTTGTGAATCTATCGATACAAGACCCGAATTGGTAAAGATAAAATTGACTGAGATGATGCCAGATAGTTATGCTATTTCTGGGCAATTAATAATAGATCAAGAAGACCCTTTTAGTAAAAAGAAATAAGTTAAGAAGGAAGCAATATTATTATGAACAAAGGCAAAATTACTCAAATTATTTCAGCTATTGTTGATGTCAAGTTCCCGGGTGGGGTACAGCTCCCCAATATCTTGAATGCGTTGCAGTGTGAAAATAATGGTCAAAAATTAGTGTTAGAGGTAGCTCAGCATATTGGCGATAACACTGTGCGGTGTATTGCTATGGATTCAACTGATGGGCTAACCAGGGGGACGGAGGCAACTGACACTGGTGAACCAATTCAAATTCCAGTGGGCATTAGTACTTTAGGCCGAATTATGAATGTGATTGGTGAGCCTGTAGATGAAAAAGGGCCCATAATCTCTAAAACCTATTCTTCGATTTATAGACAGCCCCCCTCCTTTGAAGATCAATCTACGGAGAGGAGTATTTTGATAACTGGTATAAAAGTTGTAGATCTTCTTGCCCCATATGCTAAGGGAGGTAAAATTGGTCTTTTTGGTGGAGCGGGTGTTGGTAAAACTGTTATTATTATGGAGCTTATTAACAACGTAGCTAAGGCACATGGTGGATATACCGCTTTTGCTGGTGTAGGAGAAAGGACACGAGAAGGAAACGATCTTTATTACGAAATGATTGCATCAGGTGTTATTAATCCAGATAAGCTTGAGGAATCAAAAGTTTCTCTAGTGTATGGCCAAATGAATGAGCCTCCGGGAGCACGGGCAAAAGTAGCCCTGACAGGATTGACTATTGCTGAATCTTTTAGAGATTTGGACGGTGGGCAAGATGTTTTATTCTTTATTGATAATATATTCAGGTTTACACAGGCTGGTTCTGAAGTGTCAGCCACTTTAGGTCGTATTCCATCAGCGGTGGGATATCAACCAACATTGGCTACAGATATGGGAATGTTGCAAGAGAGAATTACCTCGACTAAGCATGGTTCAATTACTTCTGTTCAGGCAATTTATGTACCCGCGGATGATTTGACTGACCCAGCCCCTGCAACATCATTTACGCATCTTGATGCTACAACCGTATTAAGTCGTCAAATTGCAGAATTAGGGATTTATCCAGCAGTTGATCCTCTCGACAGTACTTCGCAAATGCTTGATCCTGAAATAGTTGGTGATAAGCATTATAATATAGCAAGGGAAGTACAAAGAATCTTGCAAACCTATAAATCTCTCCAAGATATTATTGCAATTCTTGGTATGGATGAGTTATCAGAAGAAGATAAATTGATTGTTAGTCGAGCTCGTAAAATACAAAGATTTTTATCTCAGCCATTCCATGTAGCAGAAGTATTTACGGGGATGCCTGGTAAGTTTGTTGATCTTGAAGACACAATAGCGGGGTTTCAAGGTCTGATTGAAGGTAAGTACGATTATATGCCAGAAGCTGCGTTTTATATGGTTGGAACGATCGAAGAAGCAGTGGAGAAGGCTAAAAAACTTGAAGAAAAAGTAACAATATAGTTTCGAGATGAACAGTACTTTATCAGTGAAAATCATACTGCCCTCTATGACTCTCCTCGATGCAGAGGCAAATATGGTAAATCTTCCTGGACAAGAGGGGGTGTTTGGTGTCCTTCCTGGCCATTGTAAACTTATCTCTAATATTAACACTGGCATTGTCTCAGTGTTTTTGGCTGGACAAGAAGAAAAATATTTTGTATTTAGTGGGGTTGCGCAAGTTAAAGGTGAAGAGTTGAATATTATTAGTGAATTTGCCCTTCTTGTGGGCAGGGAAACTAAAACAGAAGCTTTGGATCAAGTTACACTTCTAGAGAATAGCTTGCTTGGGCATCAGCCAGAGTCTTTGCAAGCTAATATTATTTTAGATACTCTTGAAAAGTACCGGGTGTTACTTAAATTTTTATAAAGCGAATAATATGATTGAATGTACTCGTCGTATATAGTTTGATGCTGGACATAGGGTTATTGGTCATAAGCATAAGTGTAAACATCTTCATGGCCATAGATATGTTCTTGAAATTACAGCAAGATCAGAAAAGCTAGACGATCTTGGGATGGTTGTAGATTTTGGGCACTTGAAATCGGTGATGAAAGAATGGATTGACCATAATTTTGACCATAATGTAATTTTGCATCATGACGATGTAGAGCTAGGGTTGTTTATTGCTAATTATACGGGCCAAAATATATATTATTTAAAATCTAATCCTACAGCAGAGAATATAGCGCTGCATCTTAAAGTGGATATTATACCTAAGCTATTTACTAAAAATTTGTTTCAAATAATTAAGATAAAATTATTTGAAACTCCTAATGCATTTGTTGAGATAGTATGAAATCTAGAGAATCTTGTATTGTAATCACAACGACCGATAGTGAAGATATAGCAAATAAAATTGCTGGCAAGCTTGTTGAACAAAGGTTAGCAGCTTGCGTTCAGATTGATAAAGTTAAAAGTTTTTTTTATTATGAAGAGGAATGTCGACAAGAAAAAGAGTTTCGCTTAATAATAAAAGCGGCCTCTAAAAACTATAAAATTATTGAAGAATCAATAAAATTAAATCATAATTATCGATTACCTCAAATAATTAAGCTTGATATTACTGATGGATTAGTTGAGTATATGGATTGGATTCATGCAAGTTAGAGTATGGTGTAATTTAAGGCTGTTATTAGTCGGTATGATAGGGGGTGTTGCTTATGAAATTATGGCATAAGGTGTTTTTAGGCCTAATTTTAGGAGTGTTTTTTGGAATATATATCCCTGAGCATGTCGAAACTGTAAAACCTATCGGTACAGTTTTTCTCCGTTTGATAAAAATGGTTATTGTTCCATTGCTATTTTTTAGTTTAGTTTCTGGTATTACAGGGATGAGAGACCCGAGCTCCATTGGCAGAGTGACAAAAAAATCTGTCATAGCTTATTTAGGAACAACTTGCCTAGCAGTCACGTTTGGTCTGGGGGTAGCGTTTATTCTAGAACCTGGAACGGGCGTTATTCTAGATATGGGGCCAGTAGCAGCGGACAGAAATTTTAAAGAAAATGATTTTGATCTTTTGCAATTTTTTATTGAAATTGTTCCCAATAATATTTTTCAGGCGTTTGCTGATTCCAATATTTTGCAAGTCGTATTTTTCTCTATATTTACAGGAATAATAATTAATGGGATGGATTCTGCTGCTGATCCATTGCGCAATTTTATTCATGCTGCTGCAAAGCTAGTATTAAAAATGATTGCGCTGGTGGTTCAGTTATCGCCATATGCTGCTTTCGCACTTACTGCTTGGGTTATTGGTACGCAAGGGATAGATGTAATATATACACTAGGGAAATTAGTGCGGGCAATAATTTTGGCCTACATACTTCAGTATATAATCTATGGCCTGATTATAATGGTATTTTGTAGGCTGTCCCCGATGCCGTTTTATAGAAAGAGTATAGAATATCAGATGATTGCTATGTCTACTGGTAGTAGTAAGGCTAGCCTTGCAACTACTATGCAAGTATGCAGAAATAGACTTGGTGTGTCTGAGTCGAGTACTTCTTTCGTTTTGCCGCTCGGCGCATCAATTAACATGAATGGTTTGTCTATTAAGCTTGGTTTATCAGCCATCTTCTTTGCTCAAGCAATGGGAATAGATTTAGTATTTTCCGATTATATTATTATTATTCTGACTGGAACCCTTGGCTCAATAGGTGGAGCTGGTATACCTGGGTCATTCATAATTATGTTACCCATAATGCTTACTTCGGTCGGATTACCAATAGAAGGAGTAGCTCTTCTAGTTGGGATTGATAGAGTGCTTGATCTAATAAGTACAACCATTAACATTACCGGGGATGCTACTATAACTTTGGTTATAGATAATTCTGAAGGAACGCTGGATAAAGAAATGTATAACTCCTAAAAATTGACGTAGAGGTAACTGATATGAAAATTTTTCGATTAATCTATATAGCTTCAGTACTAACATTATATATTGGTTCAGCTAGTGCTCTTGAGACAAAAACTATAAAAATTGGTAGTGGCAGCCTCCTTGAGGGGTACTATAATATTGGATTAAATTTATGTCGAGTTATATCTAATGCGAATGAGGGTATAAAATGTGAAGTGGTTCCAACCACTGGATCGCTAGAGAATATAGATTTATTACAAAAAGGGCAAATAGATTTTGCATTTACTTTGTCTAATATAGCGGTGCAGGCATATAGCGGAACGGGATATTTTGCAGATAGTGAGCCCTTTGAAGATATGTATCAACTATTGCGTTTGCATGATGAATATTTTACTGTCTTAGTTAAGGATGATGATAAAATTCTATTGTTTAGAGACTTAGATGGTAAGAAAATTTCTAATGGCCCACCGCGATCTGATAGTTCGGTTGCTTATGATGCGCTTGCTGAATATTATAATTTTAAGAAACCTCCGCAAGATATTGAAATACTTCATGAAAATTATGCAAAAGAATTTTGTGATGGTAAAATCGATGCGATTATGATGATGACTGGTCATCCAAACCAGTTGATAAATATGGTAACGCACACATGTGAGTGCGATTTTGTTACGATAGATAGTGATAAGATTGATTTATTAGTAAAAAATTCTCCAGAATTCAAAAAAGTAGTGTTAGCAGCAGGTGGTTATCCTGGTATTAGTGAAGATGAGGAAACAGTTGCGGTCTCAACTATATTTGTGGCAAGTAAGTCTGTTGATAAAAAGATAGTAGAAAATTTTCTAACTCTTTTGAATTCAAGACTTAGTAGATTTAAATCCTCAGATCCTGTACTCTATGATATAGAAGATTCTGATTTTACCAGGGGTTTTGTTATTCCAGGATTTAAGACTGACACTAAACAATAGTTTTTATTAAAATAGCTTAATTTTTATGTTCAAGAATATTATTATTCCAATTGATTTATCGGATAAACAGTCCTTAAGCGCAGTTTTCCCACCAGCTTTGAATTTTGTTAACGCCTTTGGTTCAAAATTACATTTAATTTATATAATGCCAGACTTTGGAATGAAAATGATAGAAGACTATTTACCAAGGCACTGGATGAGTGATCAAAAACAAAAATATACTAAGCAATTTGATGAAATAGTAGATAAATATGTTCCTAAAGGGGTGGATGTTGACTATTACATTGGGAGAGGAGCGGTTTACGATGAGGTAATAAAATATTCTGAGAACGAGAATGCTGATTTGATAATTATCTCAGCAGTCAGACCTCAGCTTAGAGATTATATGCTTGGGCCAAATGCTTCAAAGATAGTAAGACATTCTTCTATTTCAGTGATGGTCGTAAGAGATTAGGTTTATCACCATAAAAACTAGAAAAGAATTACTGTTTCTTGAACAAACCGTATCTTTCATTTTACCAGATCTTTATTTGGTGCTTAAAGCCTATTTAGGCGGTTGTTATTAGAATTTATAACCATATCTAATTCCAATATCAGTTAAGCCAGGATTTGGTTTGGCAATATCAGCGCTGGAAATGTGGTCTATCATTAAAGAGATCGAATGTATTTGAGAGAGTTTATAACCAAGTGATAATGACTCTCTAAAAAGTAAATTTGAGCCCAGTCCTCTACGTTTTTTGGATATTTTTCTTTTTGCATTATTGACTGAGATACCAAGAGATACTTCGACCAAGAAGGTATTATCAAAATCAGCTTGCCACGTTAAGCCGGTATAGAGATTGCTTGTATAACCTTTGTTATTAATGCTTGCTCCTATATGAGGATAAGCTCTTAGGTAGTTATCGAGTTTATCAAGCAAGTATTCAATGATAATATTTTGTCCTTTCTCGACCCTATGGTTTAGTTTCGTATCAAAATCATGTTGAGTTATCCCAATTTTAAACTCTTGAGCCTTGGCATTAGATATAACAAAAATTAATATTGCAGTAAAAAGAGTTGTAAGATTTTTTTTCATAAGATCATTCCTTTTTATTTAAAGCTATTAAATAGAACTCGCTTGATTCTTTACGACTCGAATCTGGTTTGAAGTGCTTTATGGTTTTAAAATGTTGTTTTACTATGTTCAGTAGGTCTACTTCAGCTCCTCCTCGGAATATTTTGGCTACAAAATGCCCCCCAGGTTTAAGAATTTTTAGTGCAAAATGGAGCGCATTTTCGCATAACGCCATAATTCTAAGGTGGTCAGTTTGGCTGTGACCTATGGTATTTGCTGCCATGTCACTCATCACAACATCAGCGAGATTACCTTCTAGAGCATTTATAATTATTTCTTGGGTATCACGATCATAAAAATCTTTCTGGAAGGAAATTACTCCTGGAATATTTTCAATTTGAAGTAAATCGATGGCTATAAGTTTATTAGGAGCATTAGTTGAGTCAGATTTAATTATTTTTGCTGCAACTTGTGACCATCCTCCCGGGGCGGCACCAAGATCTACTACATTAAAACCAGCTTTTAAAATATGAAATTTATCATTAATTTCGATAATCTTATAGGCTGCTCTTGATTTATAGCCGTCAATTTTGGAGCGAGCAACATATTGATCATTTAATTGCCTGGCTAGCCATCTTGTTGAAGAAGTTTTTCTCCTTTTTGCTGTTTTAACCTTGATGAATTTACCTCGATATCCTGTGGATGCTGACATTGTTACCTTTTTTTATCGGCGTACTTATCTAGCACAGAGTTAACAAAGCCCACCTGGCCTTCATCAAGCATGTCACTTGCTATATCGGTATATTCATTAATAATAACGTTGCGCGGGGTTTCTGGAAAATACTTCATCTCACAAATAGATACCCGAAGAGTAGCAAAAAGCAATTTTGGCAGATTGTTTATAGTCCATTCATTGGAAAGGTGATTTTCAATAATTTGATCTAGTTCTTCTATGTTGTCATGTGTATATTTAACCAATTCCTTTAAGTAGTTAAAACTTGGTTTTAGCTTTAGCACACTTTTTGAATCAAGTTCATAATCACTCTTTATATCCTTGTCTCGATAAAAATCAATAATTTGCAGCAGCAATGTTTCAATATTAGTATTATGTTTGTCGGTTTCAAATTGGTATAAAGTTTGAATCGCAGCAATGCGTGCGATAGACTTGCTGTTAAGTTGTGAACTGAGCATCTAAATATTGGGATTTAAAGTAATTTGTTGGGTATTCTAGCAAAAAAATAGCTATTGGTAAAGGTAAGTTTCCTTATTAATGCCATTCTTCAATTTAACTAAAATTGTATTATCGTCCATGATAATATTTATTCCTTTATGACTAGCATTGTTCGTGCATTTTTCGATTGTATTTTTTCTTGTAGATGGTATAAAAATCTAAATTATTTACTTATAATAGGTTATGCGTGTGAATCAAGTTTTAAAGATATTAGTGTTGATGGTTGTTACCATGTTTTCTATGCAAGTGTTTGCAGCAAGAGTAGACAGAATAAACATCAAAGGTAATCAGCGAGTTGAACAATCAACTATTCAAGAATATTTAGGGATTAATGTCGGAGATGAATATTCTGAGCAGGCAAGAAGTGATGCTGTTAAAAACCTTTACTCAACTTCTCTTTTCGAAAATATTAGCATAGAGTTTAACAACGGATTATTAGCGGTTAGTGTAGTTGAAACACCATTTGTTAGCAAAGTAGTATTTACAGGAAATAATAAAGTAAAAACAGCTCTATTAACAAACGAGATATACACAAGCGCAGGTGAGAGCTTAAAGAAAGCTAAACTTAGAACGGATGTCGAAAAGATTAAAGAAATATATAAGCGTTCTGGGAGATTCTCTGTACAAGTAAACTCGAAAATTGAATCGCAAGAAAATAATAGAGTTAAAGTTGTTTTCGAAATTAATGAAGGTCCAAAAACAGGAGTAAAAAGCTTATATTTTGTTGGAAATCAAAATTATAAAGATTCTGAACTAAAATCTATAATCCTTACCAAGGAAGCTAGGTGGTTTAGATTTTTAGAAAGTAATGACACTTATGATCCTGAAAGAATTGAATATGACAAGCATCTTATAAAACAATTTTATAATTCTGTTGGTTTTGCTGATTTTAGGATTATATCTGTAACAGCGGACTTATTACAAACCAAAGAAGGTTTTATCCTTACTTACTCAATGGAAGAGGGGGCCAAGTATAAATTTGGTAAGACAACTTTGGATAACAAGCTCACAAGTATCAATAATGAAGAAATTTTGAAATTTATTGATAAAAATGAGGGGCAAACTTTCAACCTTAGCGCAGCTCAAAAAACGGCAGAACGTATTACAGATTACCTTACTGGAAAAGGGTATCCACAAGCGGACGTTCATCTTGAGATAAAGACTAATCCTTCGTCTGGTACGGTTGATGTGATTATGGTTGTTGATCAAGCTGAAAAAATATTCATCAATAGGATTAACGTTGAAGGTAACTTAAAAACTGAAGATCATGTGATTAGACGACAGCTAAAAATTGCTGAGGGAGACGTTTATAATAGAGGAAAAATTGAAAGAGGTGAAAGAAATATCAGAAACCTAGATTATTTTGGAAAAATGTCTCTCAATCTTTCGCCTACAGACAAAAGTGATAGGTATGATATTAACATAAATGTTGAAGAAAAATCTACGTCTTCAATAGGTTTGGATGTGGGTTATAATACTGCAGGGGGCCCTTTCGGAAGAGTTTCTTTCCTTGAAAGAAACCTCGTTGGAACAGGTAAGTACCTAAGTGCAGGCGTTCAAGCTGGTAAAAAGAGTATTTATTATTATGCTGGATTAACCGATCCAAATTTTATGGATAGGGATCTTTCCTTGGGAGGAAACGTATTTAGGAGCGAAAATGGTAGTGGAAGCGGGTTTACCGATAAGGAGCTAAATTATTCATTAAAATCCACTGGTGCTAAATTTTCTTTAGGTTACGACATATCTGATGATTTATCTCATGAAATTGATTATGGAATAAAGCGTGATCAGTTGAAAGCTCCCGGAAGCTCATCTTCAGTATTTATTAGAGAGCAAATGGGTAATTTTGTTACTTCATCATTGTCTCATAGCTTAACCTATGATAGGACCGATAGTAGAGTGTTGCCTAAAAATGGTTATATAGTAACTGGCACACAAGAATATGCTGGCTTGGGAGGAAATACTAAGTATTTGAAGCATGATCTTGACGGAAAAGTATTTAAATCTTTTATTGAAAATAAATATACTGTAAAAATTTCTGCTGCTGCTGGTCATATTAAAGGAGTGGGTGGTAAGAAAGTAAGAATTTCAGATAGATTTAATCTGGGTGACTATAGTTTAAGGGGGTTTGCGCAGGGTGGTGTTGGTCCTAGAGATATAGCTACTGAGGAAGGTCTTGGAGGACAGAAATATTATACATTATCAACGGAACTTAATTTCCCAGTTGGGTTACCAGAGGAGTTTAATATAACCGGAGCACTGTTCTGTGATGCTGGATCTTTATGGGATGCGGACTCAAAAACAACCAATGGATTTCATAATGACAAGTCACTTAGGGCCTCTGTTGGTTTCGGAGTTCTTTGGGTAACTAGAATTGCTCCTATAAGATTGGATTGGGGATTCCCAATTAAAAAGAAAAAATATGATGAAAAACAAGTGTTCCATATTAAGTTCTCTACACACTTTTAATCAGATATTGGTTGGTCTTAGATGAAATGTTTGCAATGGATTTTTCTGGTATTAATTATATTACCTAGTGTTTCTTGGGCACAAGAAAGCAAATTTGTTGCTAAAGCAGCAGTTGTTGATGTTGAATCAATATTAGAACATTCTCTTGCTATTAAACATGTGAAGAAGTCTATTAACGAAATTAGTGATAAAATACAAAGAGAATTGACTGAAAAAGAAATTAACATTAAGAGCATAGAAGCTGAGTTGATTAAACAGCGAGGAGTCTTAAGCGAAGAGAAGTTTAACTTGAAGGTCTTGGAGTTTAATAAAAAAGTAAGCCAAACTCAAAAGGAAATGCAGAGTAAAAAGAATGCTTTAGAAGAAGCTCACTCTGAAGCGATTGCTCAAGTTCATAAAAGTACCATTGAAGTAATAACCGAGTTGGCCAAACAATATGGGTTTAATATTGTCTTGCCAAGCTCGCAAGTACTATTTGTTGAAAGTGACATGAACATTACCCTTCAGGTCATAACTAAGCTAAATGAAAGGCTTAGTACAGTTGATGTACAGTATTCTCCTAAATAGATTATGGTATCCATGCGGTCCATGCTGAAGGTATGCGAAGGCCTAGAGGCGTGAACCGATACTTAATTACTAAAACGCTATCAATTCCATAATCTTTGGACAGAAAAACTTGATTATCTTGAAATTCTTCAATTCGTTTTTATCATCTGACCCTTATATCTATTGATTTATACAACTTTGATGGAGAGACTATTTGAGCATGGTTACCCCCTCCCCACTGATGAAGCCTGCCCGACTTTGCTAGGGGGAAGGGAATTGATAGGTTTTGCTTTATTACTACTAACATTATCTTTTATTTTGTCCAATTGCGAAATTAGTCCCGCGTCTAGTCCTTCTATGATAGATGGCTTTTTAGATAACTTAGTTAAATCAGCTTGAATTCCATCAAGAGATTGTCCAATTTCTTTTTCTAGCTTAGCTTTTTCTGATTTGTTATGAGACTTCATTGCATAATATGCTATAATATTACCAATTACTGGAACTATCGTTGCAAAAGCCACTCCTACTTTCTGTTTTGTTGATAGAGTGTATCATAATTTTTAGCTTTGCCCGTTTTTTCGTGTACTTCTTTGCACTTTGCTATTAACGGTAACTCACATTTCAAATAATCAATATTCGCTATAATAGGTTTACCTTTAAAGTCTTTATGGTTTGCCATTATATCTGCAGCTTTTGGATTATTTAGGAATCGTCCTAAGTTTGACTCCATAGATAATAGTTCAGGAGCTTGTTTTTCTCCCAATTTTTGTAAGGATATATATTTAACTTCTAGGCCTTTTTTTATTGCGGGGTCATCTGTTTTTAAATATTGTTCTATAACGCTTTCTAGCATAAGGTGCTTGATATTTTCGCTGCTTTTATCGAGAGATTTATCTCCTGATAAATCTTTCAGAACAGCAATGTATTTAGCTTCCAGCTCCTTTGCTTTAGGCCCCTCTGCCTTAAGATACTGATCTAAAATACTATTCAAAGCGTAGTCTTTTGGATCTAAACCATCAATTTTTATGTTATTTTTAATTGCATATTTTATAGGATCTTTTTCTACAGATTCGGCAAAAGCATTTACCCATCCCCCTTGTTTAAACTCGGGACTAACATTACTGAATTTAGCTATTATCTCTACTTGTTTAGCTATTTCATTCATGTTATTCAAATTTTCTTTGATATTAGCCTTAAATATTCTGCCTATATCTTCAAAAGTTTTAGGTTTTGAATCCTGAATAGCGTCGTTACCAAATTGTGATTGAAGACTAAGACCATTTGGATCAAAACCAGCTTTTCTTAGTACATCTATTCTTTGATCAACTATAGCATCAATTTTGTTCTTCACTTAATTGAGAAGACATCTGTTTTAGAGAGGCGGAATATTTCTCGGCATCAAAAATTAAATTACCATTACTAATTGCGCTTGTGTAGCCAAACTCCTTAAAGGTATTATTTGTTGACACGATCATTGATGAAAAATCTTTGTAAAAAGTCATAAAAGACTTCCCGTGGTCAATTTTGCCGACAGTGCCATCTTTGTCTACCATCATATTTCCGGCATGATAATCTAGCTCTCCTAACATATGACATGCGGCAATGACTTTTTCAAAGCCTTTTATATTTTTTAATTTTGCGCATGTACGACTATCAGGGTCAAATAAACCACCCGGACTACCTCCGGCAAATACGCTTAACTGTTCTGTCTCCTTAAAAAATTTAGAACGAACATAAAGTGATTTTGGAGGAACTGCTCTTGATCTGACAAGTTGTTCTTTTGGCGCGTTATCATAGAGTAGAAATTGGTACATTGTTGATCCCACGAGTTCCCGAACGCCGTCCTCTCTATTTAAAACATCCTGCTCAGTTCTACAATCACTATCCTTAATAAAAAATTGTTTTAGAATAAATGTTTCGCCCGTTGCCTTTTCTGTTGCAACATAGCCTGCACTCATACCCGCAGCTTTCTTACCTTTTCGTTGATATTGATCTTCTGTGGCAACTACCTTATCTCTTAAACTATCTTCTACTGAATTTTTGGTCTTTTGTTGTATAGGAGAATCTGTTTTTATTTTTGCTAGTTGCAGCTCTTCTGGTGTTAATGGTGGAACCTGATCCTTTGCCATAATATTTTACTCAAGAAATTAACTTATACATTGTTTAAGTAAACAACTATGGCAACTTAATTGTCAATGTATTAATAACTGAAATGGATGTTTATTAGGAATTACACATGTGTAACTGATACAATGACATTGATCAGGTGTTTTTTTTATTAGTTAAAACTCAGTACTTGTCCTATCAAGCAAAGGTTGTTGCTTAGTTCTGAGATACCAAAACAGATATAGGGGCAGCCCACTAAGTACGAATATGCTTGCAATAGCTAAAGTTTTAATAGGGGTTTCATAGATTATCCACATACAAAAACCGGTAGCAATGAAGCCAAATATCCATTGGATAATCGAGTTCTCTAACTTCTTTTGAATTAATAATTTCAAGAAGGCAAGGCAGCACATTAAATATACAAAAAGAAAGGCCATTACGGAAAAATCAATTATAGCATTTATTTGTTGAGCTAGGCTTTCATTGGCAGTAAGAAATAATAAAGGAATGATTCCTGCACAACTTGCTACAATACTCCAACGAGGTGCGCTATGTTTATTTTTCTGAGCAAATATTTTAGGCATTAACCCGTCTTCTGCCAGGCCTAGAGCTACTTGTCCACTTGCTAGTATCCACGCATTAAGGGTTCCTACACAAATAATTGCTGCAATACATGCTATGGCTAAATACCATTGGCCACCAAAAATAATTTGAGCAGCATCAACATAAGGAGCTTTTGAATGCATTAGGTCTTGACCGGATATTAAACCCATTATTCCTACGCTATTAACAAAATAGAGAACGGCTACACATAAGGTGCCAGAAATAATTGCTTTAGGGATAGTTTTAGAAGGGTTCTCTACGGAGCCAGCAGATGTAGTTGCAGATTCCAAACCAATAAAACCCCATAAAGTTAATAGTGTAATTTTAGCAAGAATCGATGTAGTTGACATGCTTGAGATGTTTTGGTCAATAACAAAATTGTTACTATCAAAAAAGCATAAGGCTATTAGTGGCATAATTAATAGAGGAATGAATTTTAGTAAAGTTAAGAAAAGCTCTGCTTTCCCTGCTGCTTTAACGCCTCTAAGGTTCAAAAGTGTAATAAGTAAAAGTAATATAATTTCTAAGGCTAAATATACGAAAGGTGAGCGTGGGCCTATGAACACACTTAAAGAACCTACTGCTGTGACTATCACAGCAGTAGTGCTAACCCATGAAATCATCCAATAAGTCCATCCTGTAAAAAAAGCTGCCGTGAGGCCAAAAGTATGTTTTACGTAGGTATGTGGTCCGCCTGTTTCAGGAAATTTTGCACAAAGTGATGCAAAAACCAAACAAAGAGCAATCGCTCCTACCCCGGATATTGCCCAGCCGAGCAAACTAAAAATACCGTATCCAGCTAAATTTGCTGGCAGCATAAATACGCCTGAGCCGACCTGGCTTCCGGTTACAAAGGCAAATATTGCCCAAAACCCTATTTTATTAGACATACGTTTAGGATTATTTCAAACTTTAAAATGAAGAGAACTATACTGATATATTGGAGTTATTTCAATAAGAATATATTGGGTACTAAAGAAGATTATATTAATTCGACATAGTCTTCTTTAATTGTTTTAAGACCGATCTTTTCAAATGCTATTTCTAAGCTATCTCCAGTTCTTCGGACAATTATACCAGTACCAAATTTAGAGTGCCTTATTCTGCTGCCGGGCTTTTTAGCTGGTGTAGTATCAATATTATTTGGTTTTTGACCGCTTGGTTGCATTGAAAAATTATGCCTTGAGCCTAGATAATTAAGCTTATTAGCAGAAGAAGTAAAAGTGCATAATTGCGATGGTATTTCGCTTAAAAACCTTGATGGTATAGACTTGACGAATTCAGCAAAAATTCTTCGACTCTCCGAGTGTGTGATGTAAAGTTCTTTTTTGGCTCGCGTAATGCCGACATATGCAATACGCCTCTCTTCTTCGAGTCCTTTATCTCCTTCTTCAGCTATGGCTTTTTGATGAGGAAAAATATTCTCTTCCCATCCTGGCAAGAATACCAAATCAAATTCTAGTCCTTTTGCTGCGTGAAGGGTCATGATTTTAACCGTACCACCAAACTCAGACTCAAGTGATTCATTATCCATTACTAAGCTTGAATGTTCAACAAATTCAGTAACGTTATTAAATTCATCTATCGCTCTTAGCATTTCGTTGATATTTTCAATTCTAGCTCTGGATTCATCTGTTTTTTCTTCTTTTAATACGGCTAGGTAACCAGACTTTTCTAGAATAAATTTCGTCACTTCGAAGGCTGATTCATGTTGATATTTCTGGCCGCATATGGTAATTAAGTCAGTAAATTCTTCAAGACTCTCTCTTGTTTTACCTTTTAAAATATTTTGTTCATTCATCTGTTTCAGTGCTGCAAATACAGATATTTCATGTTCAGAGGCAAAGTCTTTGATTTTTTTTAGCGTAACATTACCGATAGATCGTCTTGGTACGTTGATAATGCGCTCTAGGGCGAGGGTATCATTATGATTAATACTAAGACGAATATATGCAAGTAAGTCACGAATTTCCATTCTCTCATAAAACCTAAGACCGCCAATAATTTGGTATGGCAAGGCGTTGCTGATAAATGTCTCCTCAAAAGATCTTGTTTGGAAACCAGCTCTTACAAGAATTGCAATCTGATTTGTTGTATACTTACTATTATTTATAAATTTTGCTATTTCAGTGGTAATAAATCGTGCTTCTTCTTTGTCGTTCCAGCAAGAAATAATTTTAATTTTCTCTCCGTCTTTTTGATCGGTCCATAGCTTTTTACTGTGGCGGTGTTTATTGTGGCTGATAATTTGGGATGCTGCGCTTAAAATATAAGGTGTTGAGCGATAATTCTGTTCAAGTTTGACCACTACAGCACTTGGAAAATCTTGTTCAAACCGAAGTATATTTTTAACTTCAGCTCCTCTCCAGCTATATATGGATTGGTCATCATCGCCAACGCAGCAAATATTTTTATGCTTACTGGCAAGCATCCTTACCCAAACATATTGTACAGCGTTTGTATCCTGGTACTCGTCAACTAATATGTACTTAAATTTGTTTTGGTAATGTTCTAAAATATCGGCGTTATTAATCAATAGCTGATTGCAATAAAGCAGCAGATCGCCAAAATCGACGGCATTTGATGCATGCATTTGCTTTTGATATTCAAAATAAACCAGTTTGGCAAGTTTATAAGCAGGTGCAATAAAATCAGACTCGCTTATTTTATCAGGTATTAGCCCCTGGTCTTTCCATTTGGAAATAATAATGTGAATCATTTTAGCTGAATATTGTTTCACATCTATATTTAGCTCAAGAGCAATATTTTTGACGAGTCGGATCTGATCATCTTGATTAATGATGGTGAAGTTACTAGTTAAATCCTTACCTAGAAAAGTAATGTGAGCTCTCAGTATTTTTGCGGCAATCGAGTGAAAAGTACCAATATTAAGGCCATCAGCATGAATAATATTAGTTATTCTGTCTTGCATTTCCTTGGCAGCTTTATTGGTAAATGTTACAGCTAAAATTTCATAAGGATGCGCAAGATTTTGTTCTATAATATGGGCAATACGATGTGTTAGCACTTTCGTTTTTCCTGTACCAGCCCCGGCTAGAATAAGAATCGGACCTTTTGTGTGTCTGGTTGCAAGTAGTTGTGGCTCGTTTAGCCCCTCTTGATTGTCGTGCATTTAATTTATAGCTTTTGATAGCTCCCACTTAAGTAATTAAGCCCATTTTGTAAGATTTTAAGTTTGCTCTCCTATAAAACAAGGATGAGTGAACTTCACTTTGAAATTAACATATTACAATTCAGCTCTCTTTGCTATAATTATTATAATCTATATAAATTTAGTAAATAGAATACCTATTCCTCAATATCACCTCCCAGTTCCTTTTCTTCCTGATTTTTCTCATTTATGAAATGGGGGATAGTACAAATAAATATATGAGCTATGAGAGTTTGAGTTCTAATATGGGCATTGTGATATACAAAGAGAACGATAAAACTTTCCTCTATCCTTTCTCAAAAAATTTACTATAATCGCTAAGATCAATCATTAAAAATTTATGATATGACTAAACAAGCTTTACACCAGCAGGAACTTGAGAACAGGAGGAGCGCTGCACGTTTGGGGGGTGGAATCAAACGAATAGCAGTTCAGCACGAGAAAGGAAAGCTCACTGCCAGAGAACGCTTAGAGGTTCTGCTTGATCCTGATAGTTTTGAAGAAACAGGGATGTTTGTAGAGCATCGTTGTGATAATTTTGGAATGAGTGACAAGAAATTTCCTGGAGATGGAGTTGTTACAGGGCATGGAACCATTAACGGTAGATTAGTTTTTGTCTATAGTCAGGATTTTACAGTTCTTGGAGGGTCTCTTGGAGAATATCACGCAAAGAAAATTTGTAGTCTTATTGATTCTGCTATTGAAATTGGCGCGCCAGTAATCGGGATAAATGATTCGGGCGGTGCTAGGATTCAAGAAGGTGTTGATGCCCTTGGTGGATATGGAGAGTTGTTTCAAAGAAATGTTAAAGCATCTGGAGTTATTCCTCAGATTACTCTAGTAATGGGACCGTGTGCCGGTGGAGCAGTATATTCCCCTGCGCTTACAGATTTTATCTTCATGGTAAAAGGTTCGTCATACATGTTTGTAACTGGGCCAGAAGTAGTCAAGACAGTTACGGGCGAAGAAGTTACCCAAGAAAAGCTTGGAGGAGCAAGAGTTCATACTACTAAGTCGGGAGTAGCAGATTTAGCTTTCAAGAATGATATTGAGGCGCTTCTTGAAACTAGGCGCTTTTTTAATTTTTTGCCACTTTCAAATAGAGGTGCCTTACCAACTCGATCAACAAGAGATCCAGCTGATCGGGTTGATATGTCGCTTAATACTCTGGTACCAACGATTGCTAATAAATCATATGATATGAAGGAGTTAATAGCTCGCATTGTTGATGAGGGAGAGTTTTTTGAGTTGCAGCCTGACTATGCCAAAAATATAATAATTGGTTTTGGTTATATGGAAGGTGCGCCGGTCGGTTTTGTAGCAAATCAGCCGCTGCATTTGGCTGGATGCTTAGACATTGATGCTTCTCGTAAGGCTGCCAGATTTATTAGATTTTGTGACGCCTTTAGTATTCCCTTAGTTACACTTGTTGATGTTCCTGGATTTTTGCCCGGTGTTGAGCAAGAATATAATGGAATTATTAAGCATGGAGCTAAGCTGCTTTATGCTTATGCTGAGGCTACTGTTCCTAAAATTACTGTTATTACCAGAAAAGCCTATGGCGGTGCATATATTGTTATGAATTCGAAGCACTTACGCGGAGATGTTAATTATGCTTGGGTAAATTCAGAAATCGCAGTTATGGGCGCAGAAGGAGCGGCAGAAATTATTTTTAGGGAGGAATGTAAGGATCCCATCACTAAACAGAGAATAATAGAAGAATATAAAGAAAATATAACTTCTCCCTTCATTGCTGCTTCTAGAGGATATCTTGACGATATTATTAGACCCCAAAATACCCGTTGGCGTATTTGTAAATCCCTCAATTATTTACGTGCCAAGAAAATTGAGATGCCTTGGAAAAAACATGATAACTTACCATTGTAAAGCTAGTTTGAAAATTGTATGAGCAAACCATTATTTGAAAAAGTATTAGTAGCAAACAGAGGCGAGATTGCTTTGCGCATAATGAGAACTTTGCGTAAGATGGGTATTACTTCTGTAGCTATATATTCTGAAGCAGATACAAACTCAAATCATGTGCAATATGCTGACGAAGCTTATTATGTCGGTAATTCTCCTGCGACAGAAAGTTACTTATCGATCAAAAATATAGTTAATGCAATTAGAATAAGCGGAGCGACAGCGGTTCACCCTGGTTATGGATTTTTGGCAGAGAACGCTCAATTTGCTAATATTTTAAAACGTGAAGGGATAACTTTGATTGGCCCTAGTGCTAAAGTTATTAAGCAAATGGGTGATAAAATTGAAGCAAAGAAAGTTGCTATAGATTCTGGTGTTAGTACCGTGCCTGGTTACATGGGAATAATTCAGAGTCTAGAGCAAGCAATCGAAATTGCTCAAGGAATAGGTTTTCCTATCATAATAAAAGCCGCTGCCGGTGGAGGCGGTCGAGGGATGCGTGTTGTTAATGACGTGAAAGAGATGGAAAAAGCGTATAGCTCGGCAAAGCTTGAGGCTGAGAACTGCTTTAGTGATGGTAGGGTATTTATTGAGAAATTGATTAAATCTCCAAGACATATCGAGATCCAACTTTTGGCTGACCAATTTGGTAATGCGGTATGTTTGGGTGAACGGGAGTGTTCAATTCAAAGATATCATCAGAAAGTCATTGAAGAAGCGCCAAGTTCTTTTGTTGATGCTGAAACAAGAAAAAAAATGTATTCAGAGGTTGTGGCTCTAGCTCAGAAGGTAGGATATTATTCGGCCGGCACGGTTGAATTTATGATGGATCAGCATAAAAATTACTATTTTCTTGAAATGAATACTAGGCTGCAAGTAGAGCACCCAGTTACAGAGCTTATTACGAGCATTGACTTAGTTGAGCAGATGATCAGAGTTGCAGCTGGTGAGAAGTTGTCGTTTCATCAAGATGATATCAAGCTAGATGGTTGGGCAATTGAGTCTAGGATTTGTGCTGAAGATCCTTCTCGTGGTTTTTTGCCTTCAAGTGGTCGAATTTTGGAATATCATGAACCGCCTAAGAGCGCTAATGTAAGGGTAGATAGCGGTGTTGGCCCTGGTGGAGAAGTTAGTATGTATTACGATGCGATGATCGCAAAATTATGCACTTATGCTAAGACTAGGGAAGAAGCGATTGAACTAATGAAAAAGTCCTTGAGTTCCTTTGTAATTCAAGGAATTTCTCATAATATTAGCTTTTTGGAAGCCTTAATTCATCATCAAAGATTCATGGATGGTGATATTAATACTGGCTTTATTGATGAAGAGTACCCAGATGGCTTTTCTGGAGCGAAGTTAACTTCTGAAATAAATGAGGTCTTTGTATCTACAGCTATTTTTGCTTTTATTACTGAACAAAAAAGGGCTTCTGCATTAGAGCATCAAATGTCAGACCAGTCCAATAAGATTGGTACTCGTTGGATCGTGTCGATCGATGGTGGTCAATTCCCAGTAATGATAAAACCAGTTGATAATGGCTATAACATAAGACATGGCTCAAATAGAATTACTATCAGTAGTAATTGGAATATAGGAAGTCCTCTGATTACAGCTGTCATAAATGGCCAAAAAGTAAATGTAAAAGTTGAAAGGATAGTGACTGGATATAGGCTTACATATTCTGGGATATCGGTAGAAACCTATGTAAGATCGCCACGAATGTCCGAACTTGAGTCATTAATGATTAAAAGAGATGATATTGAGGGGATGCTGGAACTACTAGCGCCATTATCTGGACAAATTGTAGGAATTAGTGTTGCTGTTGGAGATTTAGTAGTTCCTGGTCAAGAGTTGATTATACTGACAGCAATGAAGATGGAAAACATTATTACTGCAGAGCGTTCTGGGAAGATTGCTAAAATCAACGTGGTACCCCTAGAAAATGTGTCAGGGGGCCAGTTGCTAATTGAATTTGAATAGACTATGGTCTTTTAAAAATCAAGTAGCCAATTTAAGGCTTTTTGCTTCTCTTTCAAGATATAATCCGAATTAATGTAAGACATAATTATTGCCAATAAACATCATTGTGGGCAGTAATGTTATTTATCTATGATGTATTTATAAAAAATACCAGACAAAAGATTTCAATATATCCCTAGTACATTGATTTTTCATGATGTACTTAGTACAGTATTTTTATATCAAATAGAAAATAGCTATGAAAAATAAAAATACTGTAAGCGTCGATATATCAGAACTTGAGCACTACGTCAGAAGTACAAATGATAAATCGCCCCCAAATCCTATCACTGATTGGATGTCTCTAAAATCGCAGCTACAGGTTAATGGGTTGAAATCATTTCGCGATGCTTTAAATAAAGAACCCGTCGCATCAATAGATGATATTAGAGCTGAATATTCAACAAAGTTACTTAGTGATTTAGAGCTATTGTCAAAAAGGCATGAAAGTAATTCTGCAGAACGGAATTTGCCTAAGTTTAAGAAAGAGTTTTATGATGAATTGAGCCTTCCGCCGGCTGAAAGATCAGAAGAATATAGAGAATTTGTAACAAAATATTCTAAGCTTGAAGCATCAAAGCATGCCATAGAAGCTGTTTCTGCCAAGGTTTTACTAGATCTTGATAAGTCGGAATTGTCTCTTGGTAATATAAAAGAGAATTTAACCAAAAATCTTGATACATATAAAAATAAATATGGAGACCAAACTCTAAAAGATCATAACAGAGCAGTCATTGGATTCAAAGGTAGAGATGGGGTAGTACGTGATGTCACAATTGAGGAGATAAGAAGCTCTGAAAAGCTTGGTTTGACTGGCGAACAACGAGAGTTCATTTTGACGTCTTGGCAGCAAGGGTCTTTTGAAAGCGGCTGGCTTTCTGGTATGGCATCGATGCGTGGCGATGATGGGAGAAGCGTATTCCCCTCCGACTCAGCAAATCGTACACAAATTTTTATTGATGCTTCAGATGGAGTAAAGGTACACAACCGTGTGGTTACTAAGCTAATGGATATGACTGATCCAGAAAATCCTGAAAAAGTTGATTATGTAGAAGGAGCAACGATGGTAGATATAACAGCTATGAAGGCGGACACATTTATACCAGGTTGTGCTACTTCAGAGCCAAAGATTGAAATTCAATTGACCAACCTTGCACCTGATATTGCTTTTAATTTGCCAAGAGGTTTAAAAGTAGAGGAGGTTCCAGATCAATTAAGACTAGCTGAAAAAATTAAATCGCTTGGTATTGAAGCAAATTTATATGCTATGGTTAATGGTACCCCAAATGCTGAGAGAGCAGAAGGTTTGTTAACGCATTTAGTTGACAAGAAGGAGGAACGGGATCAACTAGTTACGGTGTATAAAACAAATGAAATATTTTCGAGTATAGGGAAAATAGAAGATCCTTTGGTTAGAGCCGAAGCCATTATATTACAATTAGAAGAAGACAATAGTCTATCGGTTAATTCCCAAGAGCCAAAATCTCATCAAAGAGCAATAGAACTTTATTGTAGAGCGGAAAAAGATCCGGAGCTTAGAAAACAGTTTGCCATGGAACATTTAGATGGGTTTTTAAAAGAACAGAAGTCAACTAATTTAAATGATGCAATGGTAGGCAAAATGCAAGAAGCAGTTGTTGCGATTCTTACTCCTATTTGTAAAAATAAGAATGAAGTAGCAGCATTAGAAAAAAATGCAGCAAAATTGGTTAGGCAATGCGCTGCAGATGTTGGAAAAGGCATGAGCTGGAGTCAGTCCTGGGAAAGATTTAAAGACAAAGTATCAGATGTGGTTGGCGGTCTTATTAGCCACAGAGATCATTCGGTTAAGGAAATTATTGCTCAGCATCCTAAACTTAAACAAACTCTCGAAGCTAATCTAAAAACAAGTGCTAGAACTACCCCTCCCAAAGCTAGTAATACTGAGCGTGGTAGGTAAGTAATGCTATAATTGGGGATAGCAACTAAAAAGTATGATAATTACAGAAAGTAGGCAAGGGATACAAAATTTATGACACCTAGGTGAATTTAGCATTTAGAGATTTTGATTCTCTTTCTAGGCGGGATAAACATGGTTTGCTTTGTTTCGTTGAAATTTGAATTAAGTTCCATAATCCCTACGTAATAACTTCCGTTTTTTACTAAACTAATTATTGACCAACCATTTTTAATATCTTCGGAAATTTTATCTAATTCAACTTGATTATCAGTAAAGGACACTAATTTTTGTTGGGGTTTATTTCTAGACATATAATTAATAACTAAAGATTATTTAACGAGCTCTTAACAATACCACTCTAATGTTATTTGACATAATTTGCAAGGAAAACTGTAGTAAATGTAGTTTATTTCTAAAATATATTCTGATTTTTTATGTTAAGACTTGGGAAGTGCTATGAAAAAATTTATACTACTAAGTCAGTTAAGATTAATAAGAGCTTGTTGACAAGGCAAAAACCCCGTATTATGGTCACAATTTATTTTTAAAATTGATTGGTATGTTTGAATTAGGAAAATATAAGCTAAATCTTAAGCAATATGTTGACTCATACGAGAAAATGTTATTGATAAGGCGTTTTGAAGAAAAATGTGGGCAGCTTTATGGTATGGGCTTAATAGGAGGGTTTTGTCATCTCTATATTGGTCAAGAAGCAGTAATTGCCGGCATTGATTTAGCGAAAGATAAGGGTGATAGTACTATAACTAGCTATAGGGATCATGGTCATATAATTGCTTCTGGCATTGACCCTAAATACGTTATGGCTGAACTTACCGGTAGGGCTTCTGGGTGCTCAAAAGGCAAAGGCGGATCAATGCATATGTTTAATAGCGAAGGAAAGTTCTACGGTGGACATGGAATTGTAGGAGCTCAGGTACCTATTGGAACTGGCTTGGCTTTCGCCGAGAAATATAATAATACGAATAAATTGTGCTTTACTTTTCTTGGAGATGGGGCTGTAAATCAAGGGCAAGTATATGAAGCCTTTAATATGGCTGCGCTTTGGAAGTTACCTGTAATCTATGTTATAGAGAATAATGAGTACTCAATGGGCACATCTGTTGCAAGATCAACTGCTATGACAAGTTTGTATAGGAAAGGAGAGTCTTTTGGTATACCAGGTTTCCAAGCAGATGGTATGGATATTGATTCTATTTATAATGCAACTATGCAAGCTGTAGAATATGTCCGTAGTGGAAATGGTCCTGTAATTATTGAGGCTAAAACTTATCGCTATCGTGGGCACTCAATGTCCGATCCTGCAAAATATAGGACGAAAGATGAGGTAGAAGAAAAAAAGACTTATGATCCAGTAGCCGCGGTTAGGCAGATAATTACAGATAACGCCTATGCAAGCGAAGATCAGTTGAAGGAAATTGAAAATAGGGTAAAAAAAATAATAGCTGAAGTAGCTGAATTTGCAACAACGGAAGCTCTTCCAAGCGAAGACGAGCTTTTTACAGATATTTTTAAGTAAGGGGAGTATGGCAGAGATAACAGTTAGAGAGGCCCTAGGGCAAGCCATGAGAGAAGAAATGCACAGAGACAAAAGGGTTTTTGTTATGGGCGAAGAAGTGGCGGAGTATCAGGGAGCGTATAAAATAACACAAGGTTTGCTAGAAGAGTTCGGACCAAATAGGGTTATAGATACTCCAATTACGGAGCATGGATTTACTGGGCTTGCGATTGGGGCCGCATTTGGTGGACTTCGGCCTATTGTTGAATTCATGACCTTTAACTTTTCTATGCAAGCATTCGATCAAATTGTAAATTCAGCAGCGAAAACAAACTATATGTCTGGTGGGCAACTTGGGTGCCCGATAGTATTTCGTGGGCCTAATGGAGCTGCCGCAAGAGTGGGGGCACAGCACAGCCAGAATTATGCAGCATTATATGCACATATTCCTGGTTTAAAAGTTATTGCTCCTTACAGTGCTGAAGATAGCAAAGCGTTGCTTATTAGCGCAATTCGAGATGATAATCCGGTAATTTTCTTAGAAAATGAGATAATGTATGGTCAGAGCTTTGAGGTTCCAGATATTATTGAACCAATTGCAATTGGTAAAGCTAAGGTTTTGCGAGAAGGAACTGATGTAACGATTGTTGCTTTTTCCTTGCAGGTAGGTTTGGCCCTTGAAGCAGCCCAGATACTTGCTCAAAGCGGTATTAGTGCCGAGGTGATTGACTTGCGAACAATAAGACCACTTGATGAAAAGGCGATTATAGAGTCTGTAATAAAAACTAATCGTCTAGTATGTGTTGAAGAGGGGTGGTTCTTTGCAGGTATCGGAGCTACTATTAGTTCAATAATAATGAGAGAAGTCTTTGATCATTTAGATGCGCCGGTTGAGATAGTTTCGGGTAAGGACGTACCGCTTCCATATGCAGTGAACCTTGAAAAATTGTCCTTGCCTAATACTATGGAAATAGTAGAAGCATCTAAGAGAGCTTGTTATAGAGATAATTAAAAAATGAAGGATTCAGATGCCAATAAAAATCTTAATGCCTGCGCTTTCACCCACTATGGAACATGGCAATCTTGCGAAATGGCTAAAAAAGGAAGGCGATACCATTAAAGCGGGTGATGTAATCGCAGAAATAGAGACTGACAAAGCTACGATGGAAGTGGAAGCGGTTGACGAAGGAATTCTGGCAAAAATACTAATCCCTCAAGGAACACAAGAGGTTCCTGTAAATGCTTTAATTGCAATTTTAATTGAAGATAATGAAAATGAGTCTGTTCTGGCAGAATTTATTGCAAAAGAAGCGTCTGCTAATTCTGTGGCTGTGGGTGATAACTCCGATAAAAAGCAGCCAGTACTACCCGTAGCATCAAATAATACACCTAATTCTCAACCAATGCAGACGCCCTTAGCTCCAAGTTCAGGTAGGGTTTTTGCATCTCCTTTGGTACGGCGAGTTGCAGCTATAGATGGTGTAAGTCTAGCAAATATTAGAGGAAGTGGACCTCATGGTAGAATCGTCAAAGCAGATGTTGTCTCGTCAGGTCAGGTCAAAGGTAAAATTTTCAGGCATGCTGAGGAATTTCGTTTGTTACCAAATAATAATATGCGCAAGATTATTGCGAAACGTTTGCTTGAGTCTAAACTTACTGTTCCCCATTTCTACCTAGCAATCGATTGTATGATGGATGCACTTCTAGAAGCTAGAGTGCAGGTAAACAATACACTTGGTGAGGATAAAAATAAAAAACTATCAGTAAATGATTTTGTCATTTTAGCAGCTGCTAAGGCTTTAAAAGATGTTCCTGCTGCAAACGCAAGTTGGAGTGATGAAGCAATCAAGATTTATAATAACGTAGATATTTCAATTGCTGTAGCGATTGATGGCGGTTTGATTACTCCTCTTATTCGAAACGCGGATCAGAAGGATATAATTAAAATTTCTACCGAGATGAAGGATCTAGCTAAGAGAGCTCGTGAGAATAGTTTAAAACCCGAAGAGTTTCAAGGCGGTGGCTTTAGTATATCCAATTTGGGTATGTATGGCATCAAGAGTTTTAATGCAATTGTTAATCCTCCTCAAGGATGTATCCTAGCGGTTGGTATGAGTAGTAAAAGAGCGGTGGTAGTTGAAGACAGGATAGAAATGGGAACGGTGATGGATGTGAACTTATCTTGTGATCATAGAGTTGTAGACGGAGCGGTTGGTGCACAATTTTTAGCTGCGTTTAAGAAATATATTGAATCTCCTATATTGATGTTTATTTAAATTAAGTTTATTTATGGAAAATTTTGACGTTGTTGTGATTGGTGGCGGGCCTGGTGGTTATGTTGCGGCGATTAGAGCCTCGCAATTAGGTAAAAAAACTGCCTTAATTGAGAAGGAGCATTTAGGCGGAATTTGTCTTAATTGGGGGTGTATTCCAACTAAAGCTTTGCTAAAATCAGCTGAGTTATATCAAAAAATGAAGCATGCCCAGGAGTTTGGGATTTCAGCTAGTAATATTGAATTTGATATAAAACAGATAGTTGATCGTTCTCGTGATGTTTCGACAAAGCTTGTTGGTGGGATAAAAGCCTTGCTTAAAAAGAATAAAGTAACTGTAATAGAAGGATCTGCAAAGCTTGAAGGAGCTGGGCAAATCTCAATCAACGGTAAGGATAAAATCAGCGCCAAGAATATAATTATTGCAACTGGTGCAAGGGCAAGAAGCCTTCCTGGGTTTGAAGCTAATGGCAAGAATATCTGGACGTACCGTCAAGCTCTAGTACCAGATAGTGTGCCTAAATCCATGATAATAGTTGGTTCTGGCGCTATTGGGATAGAATTTGCTAGTTTTTATAATGCTCTTGGATCCGATGTTATAGTTCTTGAAGCCGCGGATAGAATATTACCTGTTGAAGATGCTGAGATCTCTGTTATGGCAAAAAAAGCCTTTGAAGCCAAAGGGATAAAATTTAAGACTGGAGTCAAATTAGAAGCGCAAAAATCTTCTGGTAAAGGAGTAAGTGTAACTTTTGATTATAACGGCAATAAGGAATCTCTAGAGTCAGAAGTACTGTTAATGGCCGTTGGAATTGTTGGCAATATTGAAGATATAGGTCTAGAAAAGACAAAAGTTATTGTTGAGAAAGGGCACATAGTTACAAATAGCATGATGCAAACAGCAGAGAGTGGAATATTTGCAATAGGGGATGTGGCTGGAGCGCCATGGCTTGCTCATAAAGCTAGTCACGAAGGGATTATTACAGCAGAATTTATTGCCGGTAAAAACCCGCATGCTATTACTAAAACAAATATACCTGGCTGTACATATTCAACCCCACAAATCGCAAGTGTTGGCCTGAGCGAAGAAGCTGCTAAAGCAGCGGGTTATCAAACAAAAATAGGAAGATTTCCATTTTATGCTAATGGGAAAGCATTGATTCTAGGAGATAGTGATGGTTTAATAAAAACTATCTTTGATGCTAAAACCGGTGAATTACTAGGGGCTCATATGATTGGAGCCGATGTAACTGAGCTTATTGGTGGATATGTAGTTGCAAAAGAAATGGAAGGAACAGAAATTGATTTGATGAACACGATTTTCCCACATCCAACTTTGTCAGAGATGATGCATGAATCTGTCCTACAAGCATACGGGAAACAGATACATATTTAGAAATATATAGGGTAAACATGTTCAATACTTTAAAACTTATTCAGACTTTAGGTTCAAAGATTTGTCATGATTTAGCAGGTTCAATTGGTACGATTGATAACTGCCTCGGTTTACTTGATAGTGATAATAAAATTATCAGAAAGCAGGCCAAAAACTTGGTACTAGAAGAATCAAAAAATTTAGTCAAACGTATTAAATTTTTTCGCAGCACCTATGGATTAGCCGAGAATGAATCGAAGCTAAGTATAGTTGAAATGGTAGACATTTTGAGGAAATTCTTTGAAGATACTAAAATCAATTTTAATGCACACATAATGGGTGATTTATTATCAGTTGATGCTCATATGGCTAAAGTAGCATATAGTTTAGTTTCTATTGCATCAGAAAATATCGGGCTTGAAGGTGAAATTGATCTATATGTTAACGAAGAAGATGATACATTATTTAAAGTTCATAGCAAAGGGCGAAAACTTCATTTGAAACACGGATCTTTTGCTGTTTTAGGTGGTAATATAACTGAGTTGCTTACCATAACAAATTGTCGCGAATATTATGCAAGTAATATATGTAGCGAGCATGGGTACAAGTTGTCGATAAGTGAAAATGCAGAATTTATAGAGTATTTTGTTATAAAGAGTTAGAGGGTCTTATGAGTGACTATCGGATTGAAACTGACTCCATGGGTGAAGTTAAAGTAGAAAACCAATATTATTGGGGAGCTCAAACTCAACGTTCTATTAATAACTTTAAAATCGCTGGTCAGAAAATGCCGCAAGAAGTTATAGAAGCTTTGGCTATTATAAAGAGATCGGCGGCAATAGTTCATGGTAGTTTAGGAGCCCTTGATAAAGATCTAGCCAAGGTGATTGTAGAGTCAGCAGATCGAATACTTGCGGGAGAATTTGGTGACAACTTCCCTCTAGTTGTTTGGCAGACCGGTTCTGGGACTCAATCGAACATGAATGTTAATGAAGTAATTGCTGGAATTGCTAATGAAAGCTTAACTAGCAAAAAAGGTGGTAAGTTTCCAATTCATCCAAACGATCATGTTAATATGGGGCAGTCATCGAACGATTCATTTCCAACGGCGATGCATATAGCAACAGTGCTTAGCACCAATGGAAAACTAATTCCAGCATTAAAAAAATTATATAAGAGCCTCGATACTAAGGCAAAACAATGGAAATCTATTGTAAAAATCGGCAGAACTCATTTACAGGATGCAACGCCTATAACGCTGGGACAAGAATTTTCTGGTTATGCTTGTCAGATTCAGTTGGGTCTTGAAAGAGTTGAGCAATCATTAGCAAGAGTTCATTATTTAGCCCAAGGTGGAACAGCTGTTGGAACAGGTATTAATTGCAAAGCCGGTTTTGCAGAAAAATTCGCCCAAGAAGTTTCAAATTTTACTGGCTATGCTTTTAAAACTGCATCAAATAAATTCGAAGCACTTGCTTGCCACGATGCCTTAGTTGAATTTTCTGGTACATTGAATACTGTGGCTGTTAGCATGATGAAGATTGCAAATGATATACGTTTGCTTGGTTCGGGGCCAAGGTGTGGCTTTGGAGAATTAAACTTACCGGAAAATGAGCCTGGTTCATCGATTATGCCTGGAAAAGTTAACCCCACACAGTGCGAGGCCATGACTATGGTAGCTGCGCAGGTAATTGGTAATCATATGGCTGTTACTATTGGTGGAAGTAATGGTCATTTTGAACTTAACGTGTTTAAGCCATTGATAATTCAGAATGTTATTCACTCAATTAACTTACTCAGTGATGCAATAGTAAGCTTAGTTGATCATTGCATAGATGATATAGAGCCTAACATTGACCGCATTAATCTATTGCGTGACCAGTCCTTGATGCTTGTTACCGCACTTAATCCATATGTTGGCTATGATAATGCAGCAAAAATTGCTAAAAAAGCATATGCCGAAGGTACGACATTAAAAGAAGCTGCAATTGCTTTAAAGCTTATATCTGCAGAAGATTTTGATAGATATGTTGTGCCAGAGGACATGGTATAAAAAATAAGCAAGGATTCGGTGCTGTAATTCTCAAGTGCAATTGCAGTAACAAATGCTTTGAAACCGTCTATTGACTTAGTAATTCGATTGATCAGACAATGTTGCTACTCGATAGCGGGTGAGAGATTAACGGGAGAGCGATGGACTTTAAGTTCTGCTTAAAAAGGAAGCTTTCTTGCTATCAAGATAAATAAGTACTATTAAGCTGGGCAGGGAAATTATTACAGCAAATATAAAAAAACCATCCCAGTTTAATATTTCTACTAATTTACCTGAATAAGCGGAAATCGTATTACCAAAAATCCCTGCTGCGCTAATTAAGAGAGCATATTGGGAGGCTAAATATTTTTTATTACAAATAGTGCTTAAATAGCTCATTAGAGCAACGGAGGCTATGCCTTCAGAAATGTTTTCAGTCGAAACTACTAGGCGCAACGCTGACATTTCCATACTATGATTTTTCAGCCATATTAGTGCAAAAATCATCCCGAGTTGAGCAAAGCCACTAAATATCAATCCGCGGAGGGGGCTTAATATATACATGACGAAGGCGCCTAAACACACACCAAGAATAGAAGAACCAAATCCACACATCCTAATAGTATCCGAAATTTGAGATTTAGAAAATCCTATGTCCAGATAGTAAGGAAGGATTATTACGGTAGAAAAAGATTCTCCGCATTTATATAAAATAATTGCCGTTAAAATTAAAAAAGCATGCTTTTTTCTAAAAAAATCTTGAAAAGGTTTGTAAATTATCCCCACCAGAGAACTATGAGTAGCTTCCTGAAAATCATCGAGTCTATCCACATCTTGAACTAATACTACCAGTACAAAAACTGTAATGATAAAAAATAGTGCTATAATTTTAATGGTAACGGACCAATTATTAGTATGGCTTACAATACTTAGACCACCAAAATTAAGAATGATTATACCTGCTCGGTAACCTAAAACTGCAGCAGCAGCTCCCATTGCTTGTTTCTCAGGCTCAAATAGCTCAATTCTGTAAGCATCAAAATTTATATCGTAAATAGAGGAAACAAAAGTTATAAGGATACATAAAATAAATACTACCTTTAAGAAATATTGAGGAGAAATAGTACTAGTAATAAAAATTAAAATACTAGTAATTAAAGTACACAATATAAACCATTTTTTTCTATGACCGAATTTAACAGGAAAACGAGGAGTATAATTGTCAATAAAAGGGGACCAGATGAACCTTAAAGAAGTGGGTAATCTAGCAAAAGTAAATAAGGTAATAAGAGCAATTTCAATCCCTGATTCTTTCAACCATACTATGACGTTTAAACTTACAAAAGCCATAGGTGCTGCTCCTATTAGTCCAATTATAAATATTTCTAATAATTTATAATCTGCACAAAGAAAAATTACATTAATAAAACTTTTTAGCATAAATTCCTATTTTATGAATAATCCACTTCATGACTTATACAATTACATCTATCCACTTAAGACCGGCCATTACCCAATAACTTTGAATAGCATATTGGAGAAATTTGTCTATATCAGAAGGTTTAGCGTTTGGCCTTAGTATAGCATCAATATTTCTTACTTTTCTAAAAGGTAGCCTTAGTTCCTTATAGTAAAAATATGGGCCCTCAATGTCGGCATTAAGGTATATATTCCCTTTATCTACGAGGCAAAATAATACCTTATCCTTGTATATACCTTGCGCACCAGCTTCATATTTAATTGTTATGTTTCCCATAGGCTTAAGTAGGAACAAAATTCTTTTTAGTATAATTCTAGGATGAGTGGCAGCATTCATATTACCTCATATATAAATTTTTGTTTGATGTGACCTCTAGTTAATATTAATTATATAATTTTTGAGTTTTGACCTATTGCAGTTTAGAAATTTAATTAATTTTCTCTAATATAGGCGTTAATTTTAACAACAATAGTTGTTGTTATAAGTATATTAATAAAATACTACTTAAAGGACGTAATATAAATTTTCTGTAACCTTAAGTTGTATCTCTACTACATAATAGTCTTATAACAAATCAAAAGTCAATATAGTAAAAAGCGGTAATCACGCCTATTAGATTTAATAAATAATATGTAGTCAGCAGTATTGACAACAAGATTTATAATATTTACAGTAATATTAACTAAATTTAAGGCACGGGAGTAAAAATTATAAGTATCAATAGGCCCTCTATTAATTATTTACCTTAGGGGTGATTATTTAGATAAAATATAGTTACATAACGTGTAGTTCCTTCATCAATCATTTTTATATTACTTAATATGGACGAAAGAGAGATTCCTAAGTTACCTGAAGTGCCTCCTTTAGATAAGGAAACAATAGATATGCTTACCAAATTATGTTTTCGTCAGGATCATAACTTATCTCTATATATGGCTGACACGGTATTTATGTTTGGCACGTCAGTGTCTTTGAAGGAGGCGGAGAGTATCGTTCTTGATGTAATAAAAAAAGTAAGACCAAAATTATTAGTCTTAACAGGAGGTATGCCCCAATATAATGATTCATACTATATAAAGCGCCCTGAATCAGAAAATTTTCATGATATTATAAAAGATAAAATCTTGGCTCCTATAGAAATAAAAATAGAAAATAAATCGAATAATAGTGTAGAAAATGTACGATTTTCACTCCCCTTATTAGCTAGTAGCCAATCAATAATTTTTATTACTAAAAATTTTGCTGCTGGTAGACATTTCTTAATTCTTAAAAAATACCTCCCTAATATTCCTATTTTTCAAAAAACTTATGAGCCAGTCTATCCTGATAATAATAGTATAATTATTTCTAAAAATAATTGGAGCAATAATTTACTTACTGCTAGTCGGGTATGGGGTGAGTTTTTACGGATAAAAAGTTTTGAAGGATCAGGTGATAATTATACGTGATTCTTACTTGATTTAAAGCTAAATACAAAATAATGTATAAAAATAGGGCATTAATTTAACTATTTAGCGCACGAGCTCGCTTTAAGGATGCTTTAAAAGCACTAATATTATGGATAATTACTTAGTAGTTTGACAATAAAAACTAAAGGAAATATATGAGTAATATCACCGCAAAGCAATTAGGGTTTTACATTATTAATACCATAAAACCTTTTCCCTTACCGGTGCTAACTATGTTTTTAACTGCGATAATATGGGCAGTAGATCTTTCACTTAGAGCATATGTGTTAAAAGTTATTTTAAACCGTTTAGCTTCTAGTGAGCAACATAATATTTTTGCTAATCTAATAGGGCCAATTATTTTCTATCTGGGGCTATATCTTTTGCTTTCTATGTCATTTCGTCTTTATAATTATTTTGTTGAGATTAAAATGATTCCAGCTTTACGCGCAAAAATAGCCAACGATGCTTTAGAGCTTTTGGTTGATAAAAGCCAAAATTTTTACCAAAATAATTTTTCAGGCTCTTTGACTAATAAAGTCAATGATTTAACAAGTTCTGTTCCAGCAATTGTAAGAATTGTTATTGATCGATTTTTTAGCCACGGATTAGCTTTATGCATAGCCATTATTACTTTATGGCAAGTGAGTGGTCACTTTGCTCTTGGTATGCTAGTATGGGCGGTGATTCTGGTTACGGGAGCAGGGATTTATTCAAAACACATAAGTATGCTAGCTTCCAAATGGTCAGAATCTGCTTCAACTATTACGGGAAATCTCGTTGATGTTTTGTCAAATATTTTATCTGTACGATTATTTAGTGCTAAATCACAGGAGAAAAAATCGTTAGGCGGCGTATTCCAAAATGCCGTTAATGCTGAACGACAACTAGAATGGGCATATCTTTGGATGTGGATCTACATTTCAGTTTCTTCGCTCATATTACAATCGTTCAATTTCTATTTCCTCCTCAAAGGTAGAGAAGAAGGCTGGATCACTGTTGGAGATTTTGCTATTGTCTTACTTATTAACATTTCAATTGCTGATTTTTTTTGGGAGCTAACGAAAGATTTTTCAGAGTTTTCAAAGTTACTAGGACGTATTACTCAAGCCCTAAAAATTGTTTTGGACAAACCTGAATTTCAAGATTTACCAGGAGCTTATGAGCTAAAAGTAACTAAAGGTATTATTTCTTTTGACCAAGTATTATTTCATTACAAAGGAATAGCACCTTTATTCCATAACAAATCAGTGATAATTGAAGCCGGGCAGAAAGTCGGGTTAGTAGGCTATTCAGGCTGTGGCAAATCAACATTTGTGAATCTGATTTTGAGGCTTTATGAGATAACTGACGGACGTATCCTCATTGATGGCCAAGATATTCGTGAATGTACTCAAGAGAGCCTTCGTAAGAATATTGCGATGATTCCTCAAGATCCATCCTTGTTTCATCGAACTCTGATAGAAAATATTCGTTATGGACGTATCGAAGCTAGTGATGAGTTTGTAGTTGAGGCTGCTAAAAGAGCGCATGCGCATGATTTCATTACAAAACTACCCCAAGGCTATAATGCACTTGTTGGCGAAAGAGGTGTAAAGCTCTCTGGTGGGCAGCGTCAAAGAATTGCTATAGCAAGAGCTATTCTAAAAAACGCGCCTATTTTAATTTTAGATGAAGCTACCTCGGCTCTTGATTCTGTAGTTGAAAGTGATATTCAGCAGAGTCTATGGGAACTTATGCAAGGTAAAACAACAATAGTGATTGCTCATCGTCTATCTACACTTTTGCATATGGATCGTATTCTTGTCTTTGAGATGGGTAAAATTGTCGAAGATGGCACGCATACCGAGCTACTCGCTATGAATGGCATGTATAAGACTCTGTGGGAAGCTCAAGTTGGTGGGTTTTTATTGGATCAAAAAATGTAGTGTTTATCCCTTATTACAGATAATAATTGAAATTGGTGAAATAGTTTTCTCGTTCTTCCATTCGTAACCATCATCTTCTTTGCCTAGAGGGTTATGGACATCGGTAACAACTAAACCAGCTTTCTGAAAAATTTCTCTATAATCTTTTTCTGTCCAGAAATAATCATCAATTGTAAGATTTATGTCCCGGAATTCTATTTTCACTTTTGAACCGCTAGTAATATTTTTATTTTCTGGAAAATTCGTGTTTAGTGTAAGCCATTCGTGATGATAAGTATGATCGCTAGCTGAGATTGATATAAATGTTCCTCCTTCTTTTAGCACTCTATGTATTTCTTGAACTGTATTTAACATTTCATCTTTTTCCCCGATTTCTAGCAAGACAAAACTACAAAGAACTAAATCAAAACTATTATCATCAAATGGTACTACTCCACTATTTATTTTAGTATATTCTCCATTGGGATCTCTTTCTTGTGCTATAGATAGCATTCGTTCATTTATATCCACAGCAACTACATTATAACCTAGTGATTTGAGAAACAAGGTGGACTCCGCTGTTCCACAGCCATAGTCTAAAACTTTTTTCCCGCGAACATATTTGTTTAAAATGTCTGGCATGTCTCTATACGACAAAGAGGGAGTGCCTATGAATTTAAAATTTGAATATAGATCTGCATACAAATTCGGGGTGCTATTTTTATCGGATAATATCATAAACGGTGACTCTTTTATTAAAATACATTCCTATATAAATTATTATACTAATTTTGGTAAGATACTGAAATATTTTTTATTAAGCATGGCGTTGACATGTAATGTTTCTTGCACTAGCTTACATCAAGTAATTTAATTTTAAGGAAAACGTACAGTGGACAAAGTCTCTGAATCAATTAGTTGGGTAGCAAAATTAAGACATAGTAAAATGAGGTTTGCTATTTGGCCAGTTAGGTCATATGAGTTGCTAAAATTCTTCCCGATGGCTTTTCTGATGTTATTCATATTACTTACGCAAAATTTGGTACGGAGTCTTAAGGATGGTTTCATCGTTACGATGATTGGTACAGAAGTTCTAAGTTTTATTAAACTTTGGGGTGAGTTGCCTATGGGTATATTGTTCGTTATATTATATACAAAAATGTGTAACGTCATGACTACCGAGCAGGTGTTTAGGATTATAGTATCAATTTTTCTAATATTTTTTACTGTTTTTGCATTTGTTATTTTTCCAAATAAAGAGTTTTTTCATCCGGATCCAGTTGTAGTGGAACAATGCGTAGCTTTGTTTCCTCATTTAAAATGGTTCATTGTGATGTGGGGCAAATGGAGTTTTGTATTATTTTACATAATGGGTGAACTGTGGACAGTGATAGTATTTTTCCTATTTTTTTGGCAACTAGCCAATAAAGTTACTAAAACAGAAGAAGCTCAAAGGTTCTATATTTTCTTTGGATTGTTTGGCCAGGTAAATTTGCTTCTTTCAGGGGTAATAATTATTTATTTTACCCAAGGACAACATTTTTTACTTCCTTTATTTTCAGCAATAAGTGATAGCTCAGAAGTTGTATTGAAATCAATGACTATATTGATTACTCTTTCAGGCGTAATATGCCTTTTATTGCATAGATATATTGAAGTAAAAAATATTGAAACATTAAAAGGTATAATATTTAAAAATAAAAGAACTGATATTCTTAAGTTGTCCTTGAAACAAAGTGCTAAAATGGTTTTTACGTCTAAATATTTAGCACTAATTTGTATCTTGATGGTGTCTTATAGTACAGTAGTGAGTCTTATTGAAGGATTATGGATGTCAAGAGCAAAGGCTTTATATCCTGCTACAAAAGATTTTATGGCCTATCATGGAAATGTATTATTTTGGACTGGCATCGCTACATTAGGCTTTATATTTATTGGTAATATTATTGTAAGGCGTTGTGGGTGGTTTTGGGGAGCTGTATTAACTCCGCTAATGTTTCTTTTAGTAGGGTCAACTTTTTTTACCTTTGTTCTCATAGAAGGAAAGTTAAGTTATATACTGCCAGGCTTAGCCTCCTTTACTCCTCTAGTAATAATAGTATTTGTTGGTAGCGCTCAAAACGTACTAGGCAAGGGAGTAAAATATTCTATGTTTGATGCAACAAAAGAGATGGTTTATATTCCTCTGGATCAAGAGATGAAAACTAAAGGCAAAGCAGCGGTTGATGTACTTGGAGCAAAGCTAGGTAAGTCTGTGGGAGCTTTAGTTCAAATGATTAGCTTTACTATCTTTCCTGCCGCTCATCATGAGGATATAGCAGGATTTTTGATGTTTGTTTTCGTTGCGGTTTGTTTAATATGGATTTTAGGCGTTAAGATGCTTAGAGATGATTATGTGCAGTTGCTGCACAGAACGCATTAAAACATTAGATCTCTTCGGAAGCTAATTTCTAATAGCAATTTATATGTCAAAGCGGTACCCAAATCCTCACGTACTTTTAGTACGCTGCGGTTTTCTGTTCCGGTTCTCCTTTAAATTTCTTGTTATAAATTAGTTTCCGAAGAGATCTATTCGCTTTAAAATATAGCCGTTATTGCATAGAATAACTCATTCAATTAGGGTTGTTGATTAAGGTCTATGTATTTTTGCATCTTCTTTAATAAGCTATCACGTTTGAGTTTGGATAAATAATCTAGAAATACTTTGCCATTTAAATAATCTATTTCGTGCTGGATTACCGTAGAAAAAAATCCACTAGATTGCAGTTTTTTACTGTTGCCTTCGTAATCCAGATAGTTCAATTTTATTGTCTTAGGACGAGTTATTTCCGCTTTAATGCCTAGAAAACATACGGATGCTTCGGTAAAAATTTGGGTTTCTTCTGAGTTCCAGGTGATTTCTGGATTTATAAATGTATAGGGTTTTAATATACCTCCTTCTTGAAGATCGACAACAACAATACGTTGTAGTACCCCTACCATATTTGCGCCAAGCCCAACCGCCTTTTCCCTGTACATAGTATTAAACATCTGATCAATCAGCTTTCTGATATCATCATTAACAAATTCAACAGGCTGAGCTATTTGCTTAAAAATTTTATTAGGAGCATAGACTAAAGGTAAGGAGTCCATAAATTAGCAAAGTATAATGGTTAAATAATCTTGATATTTCCTACTCATGACAGATAGTCATCAAAAAAGTCTTGCAACAAGCTTCTTACGCCTACTTCAGACATATCCGGCCAAGGTGTGGTAATTGAAGAATTGTCACGAGTTTGAAATAGCAATTTTTCAATGGATCGTTTTGGTAAGACATCTTCTCCAGTGGCAGTTTTCCATTTTTCTGCTATCAATGCTGCAAGTTCAGAATGAACTGTAGCGACGTCTTGTTTACATTTAAATCCAACACCATCGATTTTTACTGTATAACCCTTATCGGCCAATTTATAATATTTTAATATTTTATCTACTTCTCGTTGAGTAGCGAGTGTCTGACGTTCGATGTAAGGATTACTAGTTTGAAGCAAGACTGCAAAGTCTTTTTTATTTCCATATTTCCCTCCAGTAATATCCTGAACAATCTTTAAAGCTGCATCACGGGCTGTACTAGCAGTAGTAGGCCTTTGGTGTTGGTCTACTAAGGTATCAACTGTAGTAATGGCTGAAACATTCGTTGGAGGATAAGTATTGAGTAAATCTTCTGACATCAAAGTTTCTGTTAACTTTCTTCCTTTTGACTCAACATACTTAGGGTATACTCTACCTGGAAAATAACCTGGAGGACATTCTTCTTTTGTTGCATATTGAATAAAGGAAGATAACGGATCTAATTTAATGCCTGAGCGCGCAGCTAAACCAGCCATGTATTCTTGCCCTTCTTTCACCCGTTCTTTATCTTCACCTGTAGGTAGAGAAATATCTATCGTATCAAAATCTCTTTTTGTTGTATAAGCTTCCACGAGTTTATCTCGTACACTAGGGGTAATACCGTCAATATTAGCCCATAATCCACGTTCCCCTGCTAGTATTGACGTTTCTCCTCTTACCTTAATATTGTATTTTGATAATGTGTAATCGTAGTCTATAATACGAGTTAATACACCTATACGTGATGCCCCGGCAATCCAAGCTTTATCATATTCTTGACGTTCTGGAGTTTCTCGATCAATAAGACGTAATATTGTTGCTGTTGCAAAATAGTCTGTCTTGTATGTATTCATCCAATCCTGAGAAGCTAATTCATTGCGTTCTTGGCCTGGTTTGCGACCAAAAGCGTTTTGAGCGGTATAAAGAATGAGATCCATAGCGTCTTGTTCATCTAATTCTGTTCCTTTACCAAGGTTCTTGCGTAATATTTTAGCATTAAATTTACTAGGATCACTCTGATCTGCTTTAGATTTTTTTACGGCAGAATAGATCTTTGTAAAAGTTGTGGCAGGATTCTTTACTCCTAAATGGTTGATAGTCTGCCATAATTTTTCTGGCTGTAGATAACCAGCTATTTGAAGTTGCTTCAGGAGAGCTTCTTGCTGTTTTGCTGCACTTATAGTTTGATTATCTTTTGTATAACCATTAAACCCTAATCTATTTGCAGCTAATTCAAAAGTAGATGGAGTTACAGATTTTGTATATCCATCATAAGTAAAATAAGCGGTAAGAGCTAAAACCCCGCCTACGAAAATAGGTAATAGTTTTCGATAAACAAATTTTGCCATAATTTATATTTCTTTTAAGTTTATAACTTACATAATTATTATTAAATTTAAGGTAAAGCATAATTAGTCGCAATGAAAATATTTTTTTCAATTTATGGTATGTATTAAGATATAAGCATGCGTTTTTATCCTAGACTTGGAAGAAAGATATTCTTTAAGGGAATAAAGACTCGCTTCGCTTTTTCATCTTGTGCTACAATTCTTGGATATAAAGCTATACCAAATTATGGAGATATATATATGAGTAAAATAGTACCAATCACAGTAGCGTATGGAGACGGAATAGGTCCTGAAATAATGGATGCAGTTCTGCATATTTTAAAGAAAGCTGAGGCACAAATTCGTCTTGAAGTCATTGAGATCGGTGAAAAACTATACCAAAAAAACTATACATCAGGGATTGCTGCAGATACATGGGAGTCAATAGAGAGAACTAAGGTGTTGCTAAAAGCTCCGATTACTACACCTCAGGGTGGTGGTTATAAAAGTCTAAACGTAACTTTGAGGAAAGCGCTTGGCTTGTATGCTAATGTTAGGCCCACTATTGCTTACTATCCTTTTGTTAATACGCAGCACCCTGATCTTGATGTAGTAATTGTTCGAGAAAATGAGGAAGATCTTTATGCTGGTATTGAGTATAGGCATACTAGAAACATGCGTGAGTCAGTGAAGCTGATAAGTAGGGTGGGGTGCGAAAAAATAGTTAGATACGCCTTTGATTACGCGGTATTGAATAATCGTAAGAAAGTATCCTGTTTTAGCAAAGACAATATCATGAAATTTTCTGATGGTATATTTCATCAGGTGTTTGACGAGATTGCTAAGCAATACCCACAAATTAAGAATGAGCACTATATCGTCGATATTGGTACTGCGAAACTTGCAACTAAGCCTGAAATTTTTGATGTTATTGTAACGTCTAACTTGTTTGGTGATATTATTTCAGACATTACGGCTGAGATATCGGGATCTGTTGGGTTGGCTGGTAGTGCAAATGTTGGTCAAAATTACTCTATGTTTGAGGCTATTCATGGTTCTGCGCCTGATATTGCGGGGAAAAATATTGCTAATCCATCTGGATTGCTTAACGGCGCCATCATGATGCTTATTCATATTGGTCAAGGTGATATCGCTTCTGTAATTGAAAATGCGTGGAAAAAAACATTAGAAGATGGTATTCACACAGTGGATATTTATAACGAAAAGACCTCTTCGAAGAAAGTGGGCACTAAGGAGTTTGCTGAAGAAGTTGTCAAAAGACTTGGCCAAGAACCTAAGAAATTAAAAGTTGCCGAATATAAATCTGGTGCATCAACGAGTTCTAAACAAGTCACTTATAAAATCGATAATTCCGAAAGTAAAACTCTTGTAGGTGTTGATATTTTTGTTGATATTCATGCGGAGTCAGCCACCAAAGTTGCAAAAAAAATGAACGCAATAGATGGTGGTAAGTTGATAATGAAAACAATTGCGTCTAAAGGTTTGATACTTTGGCCTAGGGATGATGAATATATGATGGAATCTGATCATTGGTGCTGTAGGTTTATGCCAGATTCAGGAACAATTACGCATAAAGAAATAACAGATTTGCTAGAGAAAATTGCTGCTGCTGGTGTTGATTTTATTAAAGTAGAAAGTCTATATGAGTATGATGGCAAAAGAGGTTATTCTCTCGCTCAAGGAGAATAGGGCCCATAGCGCTGTAAATTACGGGAGTGTTTTATAACAAAACTTGTGAAGCGTAAATAAGCATATGCGCTTGCTTGCTAAAAAATTAGGATAAATTCGATATATACGATAAATTAATAGCTATATTATTTAGTGAAGATAACCCTCTCGGTTACACTACTTTACCTAGCTTGAGTAGCTCATCCCCGAGTTCAACATGAGGTAGTGGCGGGAAGGAGAGGCAGCTCTAGATGTATCGATTTAATGAGGCTGTTCTAGTTTATAGAGAAGATGATTTTTCTAAAAATCGTACTTAAAGCGTGTTTTACATTAAGCGTCGTGGAAAGGGGATGGTCAATAATTATCCCAAAGCATTTTGTATATTGTGCCATTTTTTTGAAGCGCGGTATGTGGTCCATCTTCGACAATATGGCCATCAGCAAAGACTAGTATTCGATCCATATGTAATAACGTTGAAAGCCGATGAGCTATAACTAATACAGTTTTTCCAAGCATCAATTTTTGGAGTGATTTCTGGATTAGCTGTTCTGTGTGGCTATCAAGTGAGTTAGTAGCTTCATCCAAAATAAGGATCGGTGCTTTTTTTAGGAATGCCCTAGCAATACTAATTCTCTGTCTTTGACCACCGGAGAAATTGTTGCCTCTTTCACCACAAATAGTTTCATATTGATCTGGCAAACCCATGATGAAATCGTGTATATAGGCTGCTTTAGCCGCTTCTATTAGTTCTTCATCTGATGTAGTTGGATTGGAGTATAAAATGTTTTCTCGAATAGAACGATGAAATAGAATTGGTTCTTGAGGTATAACTGATATATTCCTATGTAAACTGTCTAGAGAAACTTGGTTAATATCTTGTCCATCGATTAAAATATTACCGCTTTCTATCTCATATAATCTAGAGATCATATTGGTAAAAGTAGTTTTTCCAGATCCAGAAAAGCCAGCAAGACCAACTCTTTCATACGGGAGAATAGATATTGATTTATTATCAAAACTATTGTCATTATTACGAAAACGAAAAGTTACATTTTTGAATTCGATGGATGGAGATTCAACATATAACTTCTTTGCTCCTGGAATATCTTTGATGGAATATTCTTCGAGTAAGCTAATGCTTTGGTTAAATGCACCGATTTGTTCAAACAGGTCACCAAATTCTTGAGTTAAATCCCAAATGTCCTCAATAACAGATATACAGAGTGTTATAATAAGAACGCATTGACCTATTGTTATTTCAAGATTGCTACGCAAAGATATTATATAGTAGATCATGAAGCCGATCATTATAGTGCAGGACAAGCCTAGTGCGTATCTGAGTTTGAACATAAACCACTGTAAGCGTTGATCGCTCCTTACAGTATTGTGTATGTATTTTTTAAGGTATTTTCGCTCAAATTTATGAGAAGAAAACATTCTAATTACAGAGCTATTTGATATAGCATCAACAATCTTGCCAGAAACAAGAGCCTTATCTTTGCTAAATACTCTAGAGTAGTTATTTATTGTTTTAGAAAAATATAAACTAGTGCTAATAAATACAAAGAGCCAACAAAAGAAAATAAACGCAACGTTCGAGTGGACAGAGTATAAAGTTGCCAACGCGAATATTAAAACAGATAATTTTCTGACAATTGATTCATTAATATAAGCAAAAACCATTTCTATGGATCTTGAAGCTTCAGATATCCTATTGGTTATATCGCCAGCAAGATTTGATTGAAAAAATTCATAGCTGTGATATTGCACGTAATTGTAAAATTCATCAGTTACATGCGCCTTGATTTTTGGCATTGCTTTTAGGTATAGATAGTCATAGACTCGCCATAATATATTCAAAGTTTCCCACCATAAAGCATAGATTATAACCCACTTGAAAAGTAAAGTTGGCAAATTAACATTCGATAACGCTTTATCTGAGTAAGCTTCAATGGAGTCGGTTATATTTTGAAGAAACAAACTGTCTATTGAAGGTATTAGTCCAGTTAAAAGAGCTAAAGTAATTAAAAGTAATATTTGTTTTTTCTGGCTAGAAAAAAGGAAATGTATATATAGTTTAAACGTGTTTAGCTGTGTTTTTTTAGAATTAATAGAATCGATAAAAGAGATATTATTCTTCATATCAAGGAAATACCTCCAAAATTTACTTGCGCACCTGCTGTACTACTAATACTTGAGTAGAGATTATATCATATTTCTGTATCAATACAATTTTTTTGCTACGCTCTGAGGTAAGAAGTAAATACATCCAATAATGAGTATGAGTAACAAAGCTGAAGAGGAAAAGAGAACCAGGTCTAAACCACCTAGTTCAATAGGCGTGTCTAGAAAATCTCCAACAACAGCACCAAGTGGCCTAGTTAGTATAAAAGCTAACCAAAAAAGGATAGTTCTAGTAGTAATATTTCCTGGTAATAAAAATGAAGTGTCAGCATGTCTTGATATCTAGCAAAATATATGTTAATATTAAGAATATATTTTAATAAATTTGATCGTAGTTTTTTAATGTCAGTAATTGAAGCAGAAAAAGTAGTAAAAAGCAAGGAAGAAGTGTTAACTAATGACATTTTTTCTGATATAAAATATATCTGTGGGTCTACATCACTTATTGTAGAGTCTCTACAAAAAGGTCTTGATATAGCTCAGCTCCCAAGCGGAGATGTGATAGTAACTGAAATTAAGACTATTAACACCCACTATTGCTGGGACAAAAATAAGCAAAAAATGATTAAAATCAGCCAAACCCAATAACATGGTTTTTGCGTAAGACGTTTGGTATAAAAATTATAATTCAATTTGAATCAAGCTCTTTGATTATGTAGTTGTCAAAAGGCCTCGTTTTGTAACTAATAATTTAAATTGCTCTAAGATAGTCTTAATATAATTATCTCTTCTGTCTAATATTTTATACAATATATAAAATGTAAATAATATTAGTGGAGAATTTATAATGTCCAAAGACCCCTCAGAATCTCCGTCAACCACGATAAAGCCAATAAATATTTCAGTTGGAATAAAAAGGCACGTTATGGACGATATGGCTTTGCAAGAATTTCTTGAAGCCAGGGAGAAAAATGATCCAATCGCCCAAGGTTCTTTAGTCGAATATGTTAAAGAAAAATTCTATAAAGGCCAAGATGTTGTAGTTGTTCCAGACTTATCTAACCAGCATATTGAAGGGGCTAGGGATTTAAGGGGAGTAGATTTCTCTGGAGTAAAACTGACAGGAGCTCATTTTCAGTTTTGTAATCTAGAAGGGGCAAGCTTCTGCGATGCAGATCTGTCGAAGGTTGATTTTTTCGACTGTGAAATGTCTGGTTCTGATATGCGAGGTGCGGATTTAAGCTTTTGTAAAATGTCTGGGTTTGGAGAAAGGTGGAATGCTTACGAACAAGCAGTAAATAATGCTAAGAGAGACCATCTTCCAGTTCCCCCAATGCCTGAAGAATTAGCAAAGCATTATAAAGATATAAGATTTAGCTCTACTGCCGATTTGATGACTTTGTATGGTGACATCAATAGGGTAATTTTAAGCGATGCTGAAAAAGCGTTTGCAAAGGATAAGCAAGAAAAATTGGCTCTTAAAGATAAAGAAATAAGTGCGGCATGGGAAAGAGTTCCATACTCGGAACGAGCCTTGGGTGGGAATAACTATACGGCATATGATAAGTTACGTCAAGAACGCGCTGCGATAGATAGAAGTGTTTTAGATAAAAATACAGTACAATACATAATAGACCCAAGCTTTGTGTATATTCCAAAATCTCCAGAAAGTTTTGATCCTGGATATGTCAGAGGGAGTAGTAAAAAAGAAAGAGATCAAGAAAAACAGTATGTTGAATTAAATAGAGAGGATGTTGAAGCTTACCTTGTAGCGCTGAAATCAACTCCAGATTTAACATTAAATGATTTTGCTAAATCAAAGGCTGCCGAAAAAGGCATTGAGTTACATGAAGGATCAAAGCCAGTAGCTTATGCTAAATATGGGACAGATCTGTCAAACCTAGACTTTACTGGTGCAAACTTACAAGAGGCTTGTTTTGTAGGAGCGGCCTTTAGAGGGTGTAATTTTACTGGAGCTAACCTAAGTAAGTCTATATTTGAATCCGCTGTTATCACGGGTGCGACATTTAAAAATACAAGAGCAGAAGATGCAAACTTTTTTCAATGCTTCCTGGATAGATCGACAGTGGTTGATAGTAGCTTCAAACGCGCGTTTATGAGAGGGTCAGAAGCTACTGGTATGCAGGTAACGAGCTCTAATTTTGACTATTCTAATGTCAGAAATGGCAAATGGGATGGTGTTAATATTCAAGATGCCACATTTAATTATGCTGATTTAGAAGGTGTGTCGCTAGCGAATGCTAAACTTAGTCAAGTTAAGATGCAGCACGCGATGCTTGAAAAAGCAATATTGAACGGTTGTGAAATTATTGAATCTGACTTAACTGGTGCATTTCTTGAGGGAGCTCAGGTCAGAAAAGCTAAAATTAAAGACACTGTTCTTAACGACGTAGATGCAAGAAAGATTGATTTAACAGAGACTGAAATTGATAAGCTTTGCAAACTTGAAGGAGCAGATCTTGATGATGCAATAATGAAAATGGTTAAGGCAGACGGAGTTAATTTCGTTGGTGCTCATATGGATGGTGCGAACCTAGAGCATGCTCAGATGAAAGAAGCTGTTCTTGAAGGTGTAAGCATGAGATTTTCTAACCTTGAAGGAGCTGTTCTCGAAGGGGTTAGGGCTAATGGTGTTGATATGACCGGTGCGAACGTGACCGACATAAACGCAAAAAAAGGGCAGTTTAAAGAAGCAATTTTAGAAGGTATAGAAGGTCAAAAGGCAGATTTTACAGAAGCAGTTATGGAGGGTGCAAACCTTAGAGGAGCTAAAGTAAAAGAAGCAATAATGGAAAAAGTTAACTTGAAGAAAGCTGACTTGCGTGAGGCTGAGCTGCAAAAGGCAAATCTTAGAGATGCTGAAGTAGAAGGCGTTAAAATTAATGAAGGGACCGATATTCATCAGGCAGAGATCACTGGAGTAAAAGGGACAGCCATTCATGAGGGGGTGGATGGTGTACAAAAACCAATGAAGCTCGAGACAAAAAAGGAGATTGATGCCCAAGTTCATGCAGCGGAAGGCAAGGGATTTTTCTCAAAGTTAGCTGGTAATGTATTAAAAAGTATTGGAGGAGGTTGTAAAAAAGTTGCGGATTTTATTCGGCAGCCAATTAGTACAAAATGGGGGCGAATAATTGGTGCGGTAGCAGGAGCTCTAATTGTTGGTGCGATTGTAGCAAGTGCAGTTGTAACTGGTGGAGCGAGTCTAGTAGTTATTGCTGGCGCTGTGGCTGGTGCGGTTGCAGTGGGGGCTGTTGTGGGCGCAGTAGCAGGACATTTTGGAGCTAAGCATATGGGGCTCTCTACCGTTGCAGCTGGTGTTGCAGGCGGGGTGCTAATTCCTGGTCCTGTAGGTGTTGGAGTTGGCTTAGCTGTAGGAGTAGGCGCCAATAAGGCAGTTAAAGTAGCTACAGGTATACTTACAGGTACAGAGCAGTCAATAGATGAGCTTGCTGGTAATGTTGTAGATGGTGTAGGTAATGGAGCTAAGAGGTTAGGAGAACATATAGGAGTATCGGAAGAGCAAGAGAGATTGGTTGCTGCTAAGAAGAAATGTCAGGAAAACTATGTTGCTCCAGAAAGAGAGCCTACTAGAAGCAAGGTTCATGGCAAAGAAGCGTTTGCAAAGGGGCGTGAAGAAGCTTTAAGATTAGATGAAATGGGAGTTCAAGTTCCAACACAAAGTGTTAGTAAGGAGAAACCAAAAACTCATAGCTTAAATGATGGACTAAAGGGCGTTAAAGAGACTCTCAGTAGAAGCGAACCAGTTGTGGAAAAAACAAGGCCGTGTTCCAAGTCAGTAAGCTCTGCCAGGGAAGTATGATGATATAATGAATAGAACTGAATCTGAAAAAACGTTATTTATGGAGAGTAATGGTTCACATGAGAAAAAGCGGGCTGCTGCCGGGCGCGTGCTTAAAATTACATCACTAACAGTAGATAATACCAAGGAAACAAGACATAAAGAGGGAATTAAGTTTATATCAGAGAAAGTCAAACAATCCGATATAGCGTCATATATTTTATGGCTTGGTAATAGAAAAAAAGGAGAACATTCATTTAATCATTTTCTTACAAAGCGAGATTCTACAAAGAATGCGAAAACTATCATTGTTGCCGACTTTTCTAATTTAACGATTGGTAGCGCCAAAGCTCGAGAGTATTTAGATTTACGATCGGCAAGTTTTATTGGTTCAATATTTCATAATACCAGTTTTATTGGTTGCGATTTAAGAAATGCAAAATTTTGTGGTGTTCACTTAGAAAAAGTCTTTTTTAAGGAATCTAGTCTCAGTTTTGTTGATTTTAGTCGTGCTGATTTAAGTAGTTGCCGTTTTGATAATAGCTATTGCTCTGCGCCGTGGAATGTAATTGAAGGAGTAAAATTTAGCTCTACAGTCTCATGCATTAGAGTATATGCAGATATTAAAAACGAAATAGCAAAAAAGAATGAACAACAGAGGTTGCTTGATAACAAGCGTATGCAGCTTGAAGAAGTCAAGAAGCGTACGCCTCTTTTGACTAAAATTGGAGTAGCCTTAAGATTATGTGAAGCGGTTGAAGAATATAGTAAAGTCCGTCATGAATACAAAAAAATGAAGGAAGGGGAGTTTCATTTTGATCGTATTATTCATAGTAGTTTTAGTAATATATTTAAAGGAGAAGCTTTTATATTTGATCCAATTTCTTTACCAGGTGAAGTGGGTAGTAATAATAAAATTAGAAAAAAATACATTACTCTAACACGTGGCAATTTAGTTGAGTATTTGAAGAGGCTAAAGCAAACAAAAACTTTATCATTGAATGATTTTGCAAAAGAGCTTTATATAACCTCAATTACTAAAGAAATTAAGCATGATAAAGAGCTTAAGATTATTGCTGACCTATCCAGCAAGGTAAATATGTTTGGTAATAATGAGTGGAGTAGATTGGATTTATCAGGGCTAGATTTTACTAATGCTGATTTATCAGGGGCTAATTTTGCTGGGTCTAATTTAAAGAGTAGTAACTTTAAAGGTTCAAATATTAGTAATGCTAGTTTTGAAAGTGCACTGGTAACTAATGGAGTTTTTCTAAATACAGTGGCAATAAATAGCAATTTTTATAATGCTGATATAACCGGTAGCCATTTGGAAAAATCAGATTTTTCTGGTGCTATACTTAGTTGGAGCAAGTGTTCAGGCGCAATTTTAAGTGACATAAAAATGGATTATTTACAAGCAAATAACTCTGTTTGGAAACTGGTGAAATTGGAAAGAGTTTCTTTAAATAATTGTGATTTAACCGCTACTGATTTTAGAGGAGCAAAATTTTTAAAAATTCAAGCTAGGAGCTCATTATTTAATGATAGCCTTCTGAATAATATGCATTTGGATGACTGTATTTTTGACAAATCTATATTTGATAGAGTCACAGCTATTCATACAATTTGGGATAATTGCATTGCTAATCAAATCGAGGCAAGAAGATCAAACTTTACAGGGAGTAAATTTGCTGAAGGAAGTCGATTTGAAAAATCAGATTTCTCATACTCTATTTTTGATGGAGTTAAAGCACCAAGAGGACATTTTGCAGGGGCGGTATTAAACCACATAAAGGCTGGATGTACCAAATTCGCTGATAGCTGTTTTGAAAATGCTTCGTTTAAATTCGCCGATTTAAATAGTTGCATTATGAGTCAATCAAACTGCCAAAAAGCAGATTTTACAGGAGCTAAATTATTTAATGTTACAATGACTGGTGCTAATTTGAAAGGCTCAGCCTTGGTTGGGGCTAGCGTTCAAGGCTCTGATCTGAGCAGAGTAAATTTTGAAAATTCTAATTGGAAAGATTTGCATGTTAAAGACTCTATACTTAATAACATAAATAATCATCGCATCCGCATTAATGATAATACTGAACTTGTCGGGTGTACTTATAAAGCTCTTGATGGCCAATTTTACTATTATGATGAAGAGAATTTTATGGATATAATGTTCATTGAACAGTTTGAATATAATTTAAAACGAGTGGCAAAAGCTGAAAAGATAAGAAAATTAGGCTTCTTATCTTATGCTTTAAAATGGTTTTTTAATGGGTACAATATTTCAAATAAGGAAGTAAACAAGTTACATAATTATAAGCTACATAATAAAAATGAATTAAAGAAATATCTAAAAAAGCTTGTGTCAGAAGAAAATCATGGACAGGATGCTAGGTTGTTTAGAATAAAAAATTTTTATAATGAGAGCTTATAATGAGAGCCTGTAACAAAGATAGTAAATTGAGACTTGCTATAAAATATTAAATAGTTTATGCTGCCAGTTGATTACAGAGGAAGTAGTAAAGATTTTTCGGTGGTCAATTTCCTAATTATCGCGGGGTGGAGCAGTCTGGTAGCTCGTCAGGCTCATAACCTGAAGGTCGTTGGTTCGAATCCAGCCCCCGCAACCATAAATATAGCTAGAAGTCACTCTTCACTTCTTTTGCATATATGCAGAGCTTATTTCTTAGGCCTTCTTATCTTCGCGATACCAGTCAATTATATAACTATATATAAAGCAACACGCTCCTATGGTGATAAAACTATCGGCCAGATTAAATGCTGGGAAAGACAATTCCTGATAATGAAAATATAAGAAATCAAAAACTGCACCACGAAATATTCGATCAAGTAGATTGCCAAGTGCGCCTCCTATTATAAACGCCAGTCCTATTTGCAAGAAAATGCTTTTAGACTTATAAAATATGTAGGATAAGTAAATAATGATAAAACTATTAAAAGCTAAAAATACATAGTTACTATATTGGTGATATTCACGAAACAAGCCAAAACTAATGCCGTAGTTCCATGCGTAAACAAAGTCTAAGAAAGGAAAAATTTCCTTCAGATATCCAGGCTCAGTTTTTAGATGAGAGATAAGCAGAGTTTTTGAAGTCTGATCAGCTCCAACTAAAAGGAATATCAGGAATAAATAATAGACTAATGTTTTCTTAGTCATTAGACCTCTTGCGTAATTAATTTCTATCGGTAATTTTATTAGAGTTCTTTCGAAACTCTACTACTGAAGGCAATTGCGTTGTCATTCTGGTGCTCAGATCCTCACGTACCTGTACGCTGCGGTCTTGTGCTTCGTAGACTTCTAGCACTTGCTCTTCATTAGCAAGTTTGGAAAGAACTATATTGTCAAATCCGCTTTCGCTCCTTAAATATAAAAGCATAGCAGCTCTGCTTCGTTTTTCCTAAAAGCTCCTTCCTATGTAATTTAATTATCCAGGACATCTAGTGTCGTTTGGGAAGGCCAGGCTTCTGGTATGATGTCCCTCCCCGCGCCAGATACTAAAAATATCCGTGATTATTAGCAGTTTAATATAGTGTTATACTTGGAACCTCGGCAGCTGTAAGCTCAATTTTGCTATTTAGCTTCTTATTCAAATTATGCATTTGTTTTTTGAAAGCATTGAATTTCGAGAGCTTTGAGCCGGCTAGTTTTATCGACGGCGTAGATTTAAACTCTACTGGATTAACTTGTTTTCCATTTACGTGTACTTCATAATGCAGGTGGGGACCAGTAGCATGACCTGTACTTCCAACATATGCGATTATGTCGCCTTGCTTAACTTTTGATCCTACTTTTAAGTTGTTGGCAAATTTTGAGGCGTGAGCATAGGCTGTAGATAGACCATTTCTGTGTTTTATAAGGATAAAACGCCCATATCCAGATTTCCAGCCAACGAATTGTACTACTCCTTCACCAGCTGCGTAAATTGGAGTGCCAGCTGAAGCTGCGAAGTCAACTCCTTTATGCATTCTGCCGAATCCAAGAATAGGGTGCTTCTTTCTGTATCCAAAATGTCCAGAGATTCTGACTACATCAATTGGGGTTTTGAGTAAAGCGCTTTTAATGCTTTGCCCTTCTTCTGAAAAGAACTCAACATCAGCTTCTTTGCCGCTTGGGGAGTATAGATAGATGTTGTAATCAGTACCGGCCGAAGTAAGCGAAGCATGTAGTATTTTTCCGTGATGAGAAAATTCATTATCAGAAGTAACAAATTTTTCTGTTATAACAACAATTTTATCACCAGTCTTTATTTGTCTTTGAAAGTCAATTTGGTGGGAATAAGCATTTACTAATTTTATTATGGTACTAGTGCTGATACCAGCTTGTTGTAATGAAGCGATCAAACTTGTGTTGATAGTAGTTTCATATTTACTGATAAGTTTTTTTAGTGGTGCAGATATGTTGTGAGCCACAAAACTTTCCTCAGTTCGAACAAACTCTAGGGATCGAGTAGTGTCAATTTTTATGGACATCCTACTCAGTATTAGGCGCTCCTCAACTAGTTCAGATTCTTCTTGTTCAACTAGTTCAACTTCATAATAAAATTTAAGTACTTGACCAATGCCTAATTTAGATAGGAGTGGTTGAGTAGACGCAGATTTAATTAAATTTTGTATTTCAGAGCTACTTAGATTTTGTTTTTTGAGAACAGTGCTTAATGTATCACCTTTCTCTATTACCACTTCGTTAACTATTTCTTCAGCTTCATCTTGGCTTATATCGCCCGACATATTCCATAAAGTTCCTGATAATCTATCGCTTATGTAATCACTGAAGAGGAAAACGGTTGAGGTTGCAATTAATATTGATAAGAACAAAGAGGTGCGCTGAGCAACTTTTTGAAATAAAAAAAATGTTGAGTACGCAAATAAGGTGCGAATTATTTGAGTCATGTAGTATCCACAAATTTCTTTGGAATTAAGCCGTTACTAAGGTAATATGCACTATTTGTCCATGGAATGCAATAAATAAAACTGAAAATAACCATTAAATATCTGCTTAGGTTGCAAGTTTATTTGCCTAATTTTAAATGGTATGAATTATTTGTTATACGGTAAAGTCGATATTATCACCAATAACAATAATTCCGTTTTGTGTAATGTGGCTAAACACTAGTTCTACTGTGCCATGAAATTCTTTTAGTTCATAGAGTTTATTAATCCTTGGATTAGTAGCATTAGGTAGTATATCAGGTTTTGCATCGTGTTCTGCTACAACTTGATCTATGTCATTATCTTATTTTTCCTGTGAGACCAGAACATTTTATTTTTCTGCAGGTGCTTAGTTGGTTTTGTTTTTAAGTTTATAAAATTGTATAAATTGAGGGCTTTAATTAAAATAGATTTTTTTTGATTAGATTAATAACTATCTGTAATTAAATGTTTTTGTGTGTGTTAATTTGGAGAAAAATTGTTGGGGCACCACGAAAAATCTATAACTAAAACTAATGTTCACCTAGTTTTCCTAATCTTCATTGTACAAAACTTAGATTAAATAGATAAATATTGATTTTTTTAAAATTTGTTGTTGACAGGAAGGCCGAGGTTGCTTATAAATACTCCCAACGAAGCGTACTCGGCCTACTGCTACAGGAATGCAACGCAAGCTGTTTAAAAAGTGAATATCAAATACCAAGTAATTAGATAAAGGTAGTGACAG
>CAMCMD010000006.1 GCA_945875975.1 Rickettsia typhi | reverse complement strand
CAAAACTTAGCATCAGGTAAAACTTATCCCATCAGTATAGGTAGCGGTTTTTTTGTTAATCAAGACAATATTGTAACCAATAAGCATGTAGTTGAACATTGCTTAAATATAGCTGTTAGAGGTGCAGTGAAGCCAACGCTAGTTAGGCTGCTATTTGTAGATAATAATCTTGATCTAGCAGTTCTGCAGTCTCCCCTAGCCCCTATGAGGGTTCCATATTTAAGAAACAATCATTCTGAAATACATATTGGCGATATATTATTTTCAATAGGTTATCCCCTAGAAAGAGGTGAGACAGGCAACTATATTATTCTTGAGGCAAAGGTATTAAATACAAAGAAAGATAAAGATACAGGATTTTCTTACATAGAATTCACTGATAATATAAACCATGGTAACAGCGGTGGACCGCTGCTTGACAAAAACTCCAATTTAGTGGGTGTAGTAACAGCAAAACTAGTCTATAAATATAGCGATCCCAATCTCCCCCCTAAAAACGTTGCCTTAGCAATCGGAGTCGAAGGACTTATAGATTTTCTTAAAAAATCTAGCATACCATATGCATCTAGTTCATCTTATGATATATTTACTAATTATCACGTCGACAGACTAACTAAAGACTATGTTGTAAACATCCACTGCGTACAAAACAGTAAATAACCGTTTTCTAGAAAATATGAAATCTATAGCGCTACCTACATTTGATGATATATTTGACCTATTGAATGGTAGTTGGAATATTTCTCGACAGATTATCAATTATAAAGAAAGTCAATTGTGTGCTACATCGAAAGGAACTGCAACATTTTATAAACAATCTAATACAACTTACTTATTACACGAAAATGTTATTGTAAATTGGGCAAATGGATCTATTTCTTCAGCTACCAAATCTTATCTATTTGAACAAAATGACAATTCCCTACTACAATATCACTTTGATAGTCCTATCAATTTATTAAAAAATAAACAACTTGATCACACGATAATATCTCAAAAAATCCTTATGCACGCCCTTCTTTTTCATAAAAATAAGCATACTTTAAGCTCTAATTCTTTGTATTACTGCGGTATGGACAAGTATAAACTATCATTTATAATAGTTTCTCAAGATAATTTTCTAATGAATTATCGGATTTCTGGACCATTCAAAAATTTTTATATAAACAGCATATATAAGAAAGAGAGCTTATGATAATATTAACTTGAGGGTACTTCATTGATAACGTTAGCCACTTTTCTCAATTATTTTCTTACTTACCATAAATTAAATGTTATAGTTATAAGCGTTATAGTTATAAGCAAGAACATTTTAAACGTAAACTATAGGTAGGTATTTATTTCAGACTGGTTATTAAAAAATATAGAAATACTAGGCTTTTTTGCTGCAATTCTGGGAACTATTTCTCTACTTCCTCAAGTAATAAAAACAATAAAATCACATTCTGTAAGTGATATCTCATTGATTATGTACCTTATCATTTGTATCGATTCTCTTCTATGGTTAACCTATGGTCTTACCTTATCTTTAAACCCATTAATTATCCAAAGTACAATAACCTTTTCCTGCTCTTCTTTGATGGTAATAATGAAGTTATTATGGAAATAAAGATTTTATAAGCAGAAATAACTACATGCATAATTTGCTACAGATAAGAACATTAGTTTCTATTAAGTTTACTTAAATCTTTTTCGCTGCTGAATAGGCACTGGCACGGTCAAGTTACTTATTGATAATAAGAATGCGTTTACGGTGTCAGTAGAAAGACTATACAATCCGGGCCGGAAATGATACAATGCAGCGATGTTTAATCTTTGCACTCAGATGATGAATTACACTCAAGATCAAAAGCAACGAGAACTCCAGTTGATAGAACAAGAACATAGAGATCTCAATGAGATTATAGACGATCCAAATTCCATAACTAAATTCTCTAAATTCACCATACAAAAACTTAAAAAAAGAAAACTCTTTCTAAAGGATAAAATTAAGCTACTAAAATCTATGCTATATCCTGATATAATCGCCTAATTTATAGTAAAAAATAACGTTTAATTTTTCTTTTCTGTTAGTAAAGGCGTGCCCGGAGTTTGATCTGTATTTTGAATTTCTGGCGCTTTAGCCTGTTCTTTAACCTCTAGCCCCTTAACGTTTTCAAGCGTAACCTGATTTAATACAACACCCTCTACAAATGACCTAGAAAAATCTAAATTAGCTAACTTAGTAGAACTCAAATTTGTTTTATTAAGTTTTGTTCCAAAAAAGTTTGTACCTTGAATATTTGAACCGCTAAGGTCAGTATTCGTTAAATCAGCATCACTCAAGTCCACATCAATAAATAAACAACTTTTGAACTTAGCGTCCTTAAGTTTAGCTCCTTTTAAGATAGTATTTTTAAAAATAATTTGCACAGTGTTAATACCTGACAAATCAAGAAAGGCCATGTTCATATTTGAAAGATCTTTGTGCTCCATCAATTCATTGATATTTGTAATTGCTTGTGAACTACTTATTCTCTCGAAACCTTTGTTGTTAAACATTATATTACGGGTAAACAGAGAATTGATAACTACCATTGCCACATTATTAATTCCTCTCAGTTGAGAATTATACACTGGTGAATTGTCGAAAGTCACAGATTGGAAATCACAATTTATCATGGCGATCTGTTCCATCTTGGAGTTAGAAAAAATTGTTCTGTGAATCTTGGCATTTTTAAAAATCGTTCTGGCTAAATTAATTTTACTAAAGGAGCTGTCCTCTAGATTATAATTATCAAAGTAAGTATTCTCGAGATTCACGTTTGTTAGACTAAATTTACTTGCTCCCTCATTACTAAAGATAGAATTCTTAAAAACTGAATTCGACACTTTAAAATCTTTTATTGACACCTTATTAAAATGAACATTTGTTCCTTGCACATTGTCAAAATATATTTTTGACATCTTGGCACTAGTAAATTTTACTTCATCAATAATACTTCCTAGTATTTTTACTTCAGAAAAAGAAGTGTTAGCCATAGACATATTTTTAAATAACGAGTTATTAAATGTTATATTCTCTAAAGTAGCATTTTTCATCGAAGCATTTTCAAATATAGCTGAATCGAATTTAGTCTTTTCTGTGAATTTCGCCTCATCCACAATACTTTGACTAAAATCTGTATTAATAAAACTAGCACCTTTAGAAAGGATGCCACTTAAATCAGATGATTCAAAACTACATTCTTTAACTAACACATCTGAAAGTATAGCTCCTCTAATATCAACACCAAAAAACGCTGAGTTATTAATTTTGGAACCAGCAAGATTTATATTTACTAAATTTGCTTTTTGTAAATTTACATTGTCCATCTGGACTTCTTTCATTACAGCCTTCATCAAGTTTGCTTCATCAAATCTTGAATTAGAAATTTTAGCACCAGTAAAGTCAGCTTCCTCAAAATTGGCCCCGGATAGATTCACATTATCAAATACAGCCCCATTAAAGATAGACGCTTGAAAATCTACTCCTGGAGCGTTGAATTTTTTGAACTTAACATTAGAAAAATCGCTTTCTTGGATGGTGGCACCTATCAATATACTATCATCAAAATTAGCTCCCGAAAAATCAACTCTCGCAAGCTCTGCACCGGAAAGATCAACCCCAGACATATCGGTACCAGAAAGATTAGCCCCCGTTAATTTGAGGCCACGCAAATTTGTCCCATATCTCCCTTTAAGATCTACCGATTGACGGTCAGCTACTTGTTTAGTTATATATTCTTTGATCTCGATACTCTTCTTTTCACTAAGTACATCACTACTCACTTCTTTTGTATCGCTACAACCAAGTACAAAGAGCATCGCAATAAAAGTCCATTTTCTCATCTAATTCTTATCCTTACTAATTCGTTAGTTCTACCAATACATCTAAATCTTCACCCAATTCATTGTCGATTCCGTTAAGTTTTCCATTGGCAGCATGAATATTAAGGGTTTTCAATTTTCTGTGTAATGCCGATCTTTCCATACCTACAAAAGTTGATGTCTTAGAGATGTTACTATTAAACCTGTTCATCTGAGCAGTCAAATACTGTCTTTCAAATACCTCTCTAGCTTCACGAAGAGGCATAGACATCATATCAAGATTTGTATCTGGCTTTGAAATATTAACACTATTATTAATAACTTCTTGTGGTAACATGTCCGATCTAATTTTATCAGACAATAATGAGCTAGGTGGGTTCATAATTAAAGTCCATTCGATGACATTCCGAAGCTGCCTTACATTTCCTGGCCAGTTATACGCCTGAAGCGCAGCAACGGATTCGTCAGAAAATTCTCTCTCCTTTAGCCCAGAAAATTTTGAAAGCTGCTTAACAAAATATTTAACTAGTAATGGAATATCCTCTTTTCTTTCAGCTAACATTGGCACATATAAAGGAACAACATTTAATCTGTAATATAAATCTTGTCTAAATCTCCCATGAGTAATTTCCACCTGCAAATCTTTTGTAGTTGAAGTTACTATCCTAACATCAAGCTTTGTGGATTTTGTGCCCTTGATAAGAGTTTGATCTCTTAAGAATTTCAGCAATTTATTCTGAGCATTTAAAGGCAAATCTCCAACATCATCAATGTACAAAGTACCATTATTTGCCGCCTCAAGCACACTGATTCGTTTATCGAACAAACTCGTTGACTCTTGCCTTTCAAACTCCCCAAATAACTCCTGCTGAATTTTAGTAGCATTCATCGCAATCGGACTGAATACTATAAATGGTCCATTGGCTCTTTTAGACCTTTTATGTATTAATCTTGCGGCAAGCTCTTTACCACTTCCAACTGCACCATTTATCATAACCCTTCCAGAAGTTGGGGCAACTTTCTCTATTTCAGATCTCAATTTCGTGGTATTAGTAGCTGAACCAACAAATTCTGTTTTATCTATTACTTTTGATTTTAGATCTATATTTTCTCTCTTTAACTTAGCTGATTCACAAGCTCTTTTTAGAATAATCATAAGCTTGTCATGAGTAAACGGTTTTTCTAAATAATCATATGCACCCATTTTTATAGCACTTACTGCTGTTTCAATTGTGCCATGTCCACTAATTACTATAACTGGCATAAGCGGATACTGCTTTTTTACCATCTCTAGGATACCTAAGCCATCCAAATCGCTGTCTTGTAGCCAAATATCAAGAATTATTGCATTAGGAAGTTTTTCTGATATAGCCTTAAAAGCTTGGGCACTATTTGCAGCTGACCTGCTCAAAAACCCATCGTCTTTTAAGATATCTGATATTAAATCTCTAATATCTGCTTCATCGTCAATAATCAGAATGTCTAGTGCCATAATTTTAACTCTCTTTAAAAGGCTTAATAATAAAATCAAGCAATACCTAAGCTACTTAAACTCGAATATACTATTCCACTTTATAAATAAACCTTGAATCTTAAGATAGCAACTCGTACAGCTTACACCCTAAGGCAAACCGCCAAGAACTTAGAATTCATTCATATAATTTACAAGAGGAAATATTATAAAACTTGCCTATTCGAACGAAATAGCAAACGAATAACCCTTTTCCTTCCATCATAACCAATTCAAACTAACTACTAATCCCCGCCAGTAAATCCATGATTATGAATCGCTTAACTAGAAGTTATAGCTTTGCAAATTATAAAGCAACAGTTTTATAGTAAATATACAACATATAGCCATTTCTTTTTACAAAAACCTTAATAGTTAAGTAAAGTTAGTTGTTATTTTAACTTATTCTTTAAACTTGTAGCACTCATTGTTAATTCAACCCTTGCTCCGTTATTTTTATTATTAGACAAGCTTACAGTTCCAAAATGATCTAAAGCTATCCTATCAACAATAGAAAGTCCTAAGCCAGTGCCATTAGACTTTGTTGTAACATAAGCCTCTTTGGCTGATTTTAACATTTTCTTGCTAAATCCAGGTCCATTATCTTCTACACAAATCTTTACAAATTCATCATCTACAAATAATGTAACTTTTATTTCCTTCTTCACTGCTGTCTTATCAAAAGACTCTTCAGAATTCAGCATCAAATTTACCATGACCCTATTTATTTGAGAAACGTCGCAAATAAATTCATGCATTTTAACATTCGAAAAGAAGATGTAGTTTATAGTATCATTTATTAATTTTCTGGATTCTACCAAATCATTAATTAAAGAGATGATTTCGCATTTAGCAAAATTAGGAGAAGGTAGTCTAGCAAAATCTACAAATTCTGATACTATCTGCCCTATATCATTTGAATGCCTGAGTATGTTATTTGCGTACCTTTCAAAAGAGTCTTTATCTCCGACTTCATCCTTAAATTTTTTAAGTAATCTTTCGGCAGATAATTGAATTGGTGTAAGAGGGTTCTTTATCTCATGAGCCACTCTCCTGGCAACATCAGACCAAGCCAAGGATCTTTGCGCAATTAACAAATCTTTTTGTTGATGATCAATTTGGGTTACCATTCTATTAAAAGCCGAGGAAAGAACCTTTACCTCATCTTTTTTTAGGCCTTCTATTGGAACCTGCACAGAAAAATCACCGTTTTTAACTTTTTCTGCGGCAATTACTAGCTCTCTAATTGGCCTTACAATACCTTCCGCAAACCTTCTTCCCCAAATAATTGAAGCTAGTAATAACACTACACTGAGCAAAATAAACACCATAGAGAACTTGATCTGCATAGCAACTATCTGGTCCTTTAGCTTCTCGTATTCTGATACTGCCCCTTTAGTCTTATCAATATGATCAATAATTTTTGTATCTACTAATCTTCCAATTAACAAATAAGTATCCTCGTAATCCTTAATCTTAATCAAAATACGTATCTTAGACGGATCAGAATCCACCCGAACCACCTCACCTTTGTTAGCTCTATCAATCAAGTGGACTGGAATAGTCATAAATGCTAGTGAAAAGCTAAGAGAAGTTTGAGCTAAAATCGTATTAGAATTTCTTTGAAAAACTATTGCTTCGTCAAGAGATCTAAGTTCTGCTTGAGCATTAATGACCTTCAAAAATAATTCTGGACTATGAATCAAATCATAATACATAGATGTCAAATCATCCGAAACTGAGATCGCCGTTTCCCTTAATTGTAATACATGTTCATCAATATAAGATTCTCCAACACTTACTGACTGATCAAGAACTTTTGATATTTTCTTATCAAACCAAGCTTCTATCCCGAAATTAAAGAAGTATGTCGAAAATACTGCAACAATAACAGTTGGTAGAGCTGACCCAATACTAAATGCAACGACAATTCTCTTACGCAGCTTTGAAACTCTACGCTCTCCGTCTTTTATAAAAGTAAAGTTGCTACTAATTATTAAAACACTTAAAACTAATATCGCAACCAATATAGCAAGCAAAAGACTAAGTATTAAAACTGGATCCGAGTCTTTTTGAAAAGATATCCCAATGGATACTATGCTAGATATTATAGTAATAATACAAACCACAGCTACTATATAGAGCAATAGATTTTTGAATCTATTATTAGCAAAATTATTCCAAGTTTTTTTTAGCATATCTATATATTTAATTGGATGTATAAAATAGTCCATGACCTACAATAAGTAGAGCGTTATCAGAAAAATCATCATGGACTTAGCTCCATGTGACATGTATAACAGCTAATTTTCCGAGATAGCCAATTCTTTAATTTTCTTACGTAAAGTATTCCTATTAATCCCTAAAATTTTTGAAGCTTTTACTTGTACACCACCAACGTGTTGCAGGGTTTTTTTAATTAAGCTTCTTTCAACTTCATTTATCACCCTTTCATACAAACCAGATTCCGGACTATCACCTGCATGCATTCTAAAAAATTTATCCAGACTTGCCTCAACGGAGTTAGAAAGCGATTCACACTCTTTTTTCATTTTTCTACATATTTTGGGTTAAATTAATGGTCCGTAAAATTCTTTTACCTTATTTTTGACATTATCAACATCGCTTAGTTGGTTAATAGTCGCACGAAACTCTCCTGAATTAGGCAAACCCCTGCTGTACCATCCAAGATGCTTTCTAGCTATTTTTATTCCTATGTCTTTTCCATAATGCTCTATTATTTCATCATAATGATCCAGCACAACATTTAACTGTATTTCCAAACTTGGATCTGGTAATTTTTCTCCATTCTTAAGAAAATGTGCAATCTGAGAAATTAGCCAGGGTTTGCCGTAAGCCCCCCTTCCTACCATAATACCATCAGCTTCCGACATTTGTAGTGCACGTATCGCAGTATCAATACATACAATATCCCCATTAGCAATTACAGGAATCTTTACCGCTTTTTTGACTTGCGAAATAAAGGCCCAATCAGCACGTCCTTTATAAAATTGGCATCTTGTTCTACCATGCACTGTAATCATCTTAATACCAGCATCTTCAGCAATTTTTGCAAGTGTGGGCGCATTTTTTGTGTCATCATCCCAACCCATTCTCATCTTCAGTGTAACAGGGATTTTTACCGCCCTAACTGTTTCTTGTATTATTTGAGCAGCAAGTTTTTCATCTCTCATCAAAGCCGATCCAGAAAATCCACCTACAACTTTTTTTGCTGGGCACCCAAAATTTAAGTCAATGATCTTCGCACCCATATCTTCATTCATTTTTGCAGATTCAGCTATTACATCAGGTTCACATCCAGCCAACTGGACACAAGCTTTTGTCGCATCATTATTATCTTGGTCAATTGCACATTTTTTCATTGATTGATGGGACCGAACAATCATAGCTCTACTTGCAATCATTTCTGATACCACAAGACCAGCCCCAAATTTCTTTACTAATTTTCTGTATGGCAAGTCTGTTACTCCTGACATAGGAGCCAGAATTACTGGACTAGAAAGCTCAATATTGTCAATTTTTATCTGCATATTATGCTAATGTAACTCTTAAAACTTGGAAACTATATCACAATTATTAACAAAAATCACCACACTTCTCTGATCGCAAGCTTTATATCCGAGTATGAGATTATGATTGGTAGAACTAACCCTTGTGGCTTTTTAGGGCCATAAATCTTATAGAAAGGTATTCCATAAGATCCATTGGCAACTATATAATCATATATTTCTTGATTATGCGAACTAAAATCTCCTTTCATTGCGTGCACGTCGTGCTCTTGAAATAGCTTCATCGTCCTATCTCTATTTAGTACCATTAAATTATTATATTTGCATGACACACACCAATCTGCAGTAATATTAACAAAAATTATTTTTCCTTGATCAACATAAGTTTTGATTTTATCTCGTTCAAATTTATGCCAAGTATTATCAATTTGCATTTGGGTGGTTAAATCCTCGTTACTTGCTCCAATTGGGAGTATAAGACTCGCTAAAATGATACCTAATACAATAGACCACTTAAGGCCTCGGTTTTTCATAATCCCAGTGACACTCTCTAACGAAAACTTTAATAGCAGAAGTAGTAAAAATACTCCTATAGTAGCTCTCTCTCCTATTTGACCATAGAGAACGAATAGGAGCCAAAAAACTGTCCCAGCCATAAATAATACTAATACCTTCTTTAACACAAGAATCCATGCCCCAGGTTTAGGTATGATTTTTAATACGGAAGGATAAAAAATCATAATAATATAAGGCGAGCTAAAACCAAGAGCTACAAAGGAAAAATTTAAAAATATTTGAAAATTGTTTGCAGCCAATGCTAAAGAAACAGCTGTGCCCAAAAATGGAGCATTACACGGCGTTGATAAAATTGCTGCCAGTACCCCGCTAAAATAATGCTCAAGATATTGATTGCTTAGCTTACTAATATTTAATTTATTCATCAAATTATCGGGCAAAGATAAATCAATTCGTTCCGAAGCACCGCTAATAAAAATAGTTATTATGATGCTTAAGATTATAATAAATTCTGGTTCCTGAAAATTGGCACCAAGACCAAATTGACTACCAGTATGCTTCAAACTTATTACTATTGCAGTTAAACTCCAGAAACTAGAAAATATTCCAGCAATGGTCAATAAGCATGCGATTTTTTTGTCAATACTATCATTTCTCAAAAATGAAAACATTTTAAGTGACAGGACGGGTAATACGCACGGCATAAAATTCAAAACAAATCCGCCTAATATTGACAATATAATAAGCGCAAAATACTTTTCAAATCCAAACCCCTTCTCTATTACGTCAATCTTAGTGATAATAGTTTGCTTGACGGGAATACACATATCACTACAAATGGCGTATTCTAACTCTGCCTCTATGTTTACGGGTTTTGTACTATCCTTTGCCTGTACCTTAATCTGGATCCTTACCAAACCATCAAAGTAATTTATTACTCCTATCCCTGCGACATGTTTTTGCTGAGAATCTGGCCAAATTATCTTATAATCTTTGAGATTATAAGAGTTATTCAATGTAATTTTTATCGGTAAGCCAAATTTCGACACTTCGCCATTTGCATATATACTACATCCTTTTAGCATCTTCATTTCTAAAAACACTTCACCTAAATCACCTGTTTTGAGGATAAAATGTTGGCTAGATGCATAGGCCTCTGATAATATTGAGCTTATAAGAATAAAAAAAATATATACTTGTCTTATAGTCATAGCCTATGATCTTGAAATACTAAACTGTTATAACTATATAGAATAGTAGTGATTAAAGTAAATGTTTTGATGATGGACCAAAATTTTTCAGATTTAACTGGCAAAATTCTCATAGCAAGCCCCTTCGCTATGGAAGGAAACGTATTTCATAAATCATTGATCTATGTTATCAAACATGCAGACGAAGGTTCTATAGGGCTTATTTTCAATCGCCCAGTTAGAAGCGCTCTTGCAAAGAGTTTATTTAACAAACTAGATACTGATCTAAATTTTGATAACCTTGAGCTCAATATTCATATTGGTGGACCAGTTGAAGTGGAACGTGGCTTTTTCTTGCACTCCAGCGAGTATAATGAAAATTTACTATTCCACCCAAACCAAGAAGATTTAGCTGTTAGCTCGAATGTAAAAATATTGCAAGATATAGCCACTGGTAAAGGACCAGAAAAGAGCATCTTCATCGTTGGCTATACAGGATGGGCAGCTGGGCAATTAGAGTTTGAATTAGAGAACAATCTCTGGATAATAGCTGCTCCCGATAAAGAGCTAATATTCTCTCCGAACGATTCAAACAAATGGACAAAGGCTTTAAATATAGTTGGTATCTCAAGCAACTATTTTATGCCGTTTGCGGCAACTTCTTAAAAACATCTCCTTCAATAGACCTCTTGGGAAACTACAAACTCTAGTTAATACTCATAAAAATACTTGATACCCGGCAAAAATGGGGTTATATCTTAAAAGCATTGAAGAGTTAATATATATCCTTCATTAATTAAAAAAGATATTAGGAGAAATTATGAAAAAAATTCTGTTGATTATAGCAGTATTATTTTTATCTATAGGGTGCAGCAGTAAAACAAAAAAAACGCTTGGGTTGACTGAAACGATCCCAGACGAATATCAAGTGCAGCGTAACAAGTCGTTGGAGGTGCCACCTCATTACCGAGCTTCGAGGCCTGAAGGAGCAAAGAATATAGAGACGAAAAAAAAGAAACTTTCAAAAAGCGAAGAGGCTCTACTGAAAGAAGTTGAGTAAAAATCCGGAATAATAAATAACCGTAAGGGCGAGAATCTTTCAGACCCGTGCACATCAAGGAGTGATCTTGAACTTTAAAGAATTTTAATTATGAATAAAATACTTGCATGGACAATGGTATTTATAACTATCAGTGGCATTGTTTATGTAGTGTCAGATACACTAGCACCATTTTTGATATCTTTCATTTTTGCCTATCTTTTGCAGCCAGCAATAGATACAAATTGTAGAAAATTTTCGTTACCGAGAGGCATAGTAACGTTTGGTGTTTTTAGTTTATTTTTAAGTGGATTCGTTACAATTATAGTGTTAATTGCGCCGATAATTTACCGGCAGATTTCTGCCTTTATCAGCAAAATCCCTATGTACAAAACTAATTTTGATAACGCAATATCAGCCTGGTCTACAAAATTTTATGATATTGACCCAGACCTGGCCAACAAGATTTCTGACTCGGCGCAAAATGTTGTTAATGGTACTCTTACCTTATTTGCTTCGTTTGCCAATCACCTCTGGCAATACACTGTTGCTACGCTAAATTTCTTTACGGTTGTCGCTTTAATACCCATTATTCTGTATTATTTTTTAAGAGACTGGCCTCACATAGTTAAAACCGTTGACTCTATTTTCCCAATGAGGAGCAAAAGCAAAGTTAGAGAAATTTTTAATTCCATAAATGAGCTGCTATCCGCTTATATTAGAGGTCAACTCAATATTTGTATACTACTTACCATTTACTACGTGACTGGCTTAAGTATTATTGGTCTTGATCTAGCCCTGCTTCTTGGAATTTTTTCTGGTTTTTTAATTATTATTCCTTTTATTGGTGTTGTATTGTCTTTTTTGATGGTGACAATTAGCTGCTATTTTTCTTTTGGAGCGGGCACAGAACTTATTTATGTACTTATTTTATTTGCAATAGGCTATACAGTAGAAAGCTATATCTTGACTCCCAAGATTATTGGAGACCGCATTGGATTACATCCGGTATGGATTATCTTTTCCGTCTTTGCTACAGCTAATTTATTTGGATTTGTAGGAGTCTTATTTGCTATCCCCATAGCCGGAATAACAAAAGTTTGCTTATTAAATATAATTGACTACTATAAGTCTAGCAGCATGTATAAAAGCTAACCCCAACTTAAATGACCATATATAGATGCAACAAATCACTTTCTCTTTCGACAGTAGCGATCACCACGATCCAAGTGAATTTATTGAATCATCCTCAAATCATTTGGCTCTTAAGACGCTAATTACTTGGCCACCTGAAACGTGGGGAGTAGCCCCCTATGCAAAAACACTTATTTTGAGGGGACCAAAGTCTTCTGGGAAGAGTTATTTAGCTAAAAAATGGTCATTAAACTCTGGGGCATTATTTCTCAAAAAAGCACATCAGCTAACAGAAAGCCTGTTGTCTCACCACACGACTTTTGTAATAGATGGATTTGACAGCAGTTGGAACGAAGAGAAAGTCCTTCACCAATTCAACTCAATTCATGAAAGTAACAAGTATTTACTGATCACTACTACTCAACTACCAAAGTTGGCTTTAGCAGACTTAGCGTCAAGAATTAATGCAACAAATATTGTGGACATTGATTTTCCAGATGATAACCTGATTTCTATGTTGATATTCAAGCTCTTTTCTAACTTCTCAGTAGTTGTAGACAAAGAGGTGATCAATTATTTAGTAAACATATTACCGCGTGAATTTCCGGAAATAATCATTGCTGTACAAAAAATCAATGACTACGCGATAGAGCATAAGCGTAAGATTACAGTACCACTCGTTAAGCTAGCTCTAAACACATAGCAATCCCCATACCTCCACCAATACAAAGAGTAGCAAGCGCTCTTTTGGCAGCAGATCTTCTCATTTCATGCAGTAATGTCACCAAAATTCGTGCTCCACTTGCACCAATAGGATGACCAATAGCGATAGCTCCACCATTGATATTCACCTTGTTAATATCCCATTTCATTTCTCGATTAACATACTCAGCCTGAGCAGCAAAAGCTTCATTAGCTTCAATCAAATCAAGATTTTCTACCTTCCAACCAGCTTTTGCAAGAGCAAGTTTGGAGGCAGGCACAGGACCAGTTCCCATAATAGAAGGGTCGACCCCACAACTAGCATAAGATACTATTCTTGCTATAGGTACTAATTTATGTTTTTTTACTGCGTCTTCTGAAGCAACAAGAACACAAGCTGCACCGTCATTAATGGTCGAGGAGTTACCAGCTGTAACAGTTCCATCAGTTTTAAATGCTGGTTTTAGCTTAGCAAGACCTTCCATATTTGAATTCGCTCTAATCCCTTCATCTTGATCAAATATAAAATTTTCTTTCTTTTTTTGGATTTTGATAGGAACAATCTCATCTTTAAACTTTCCACTTTGTTGTGCTTTGGATGCTTTTAGTTGAGAGTTGAGAGCCAGTTGATCTTGAGCCTCACGACTAATATTAAATTTTGCAGATATATTCTCGGCAGTAATACCCATCATTTGACCAGAGAATGTATCTGTTAGTCCATCATACATCATAAAATCAGTAAGCTTTATCTCACCAAATTTAGTCCCCCCACGTATATAACCTCCGTGCATACCGAGAGACATATTTTCCTGACCACCAGCAATGATTAAATCACTTTGACCTGCTCTGATTGCGTTTGCTGCCAATGCTACAGCCTTTAAACCAGAACCGCAAACTTTATTAATAGTAGTTGCAGGCAGCTCTATTGGCATGCCAGCATGAATCAATGACTGGCGAGCAGGGTTTTGTCCAGAGCCACCAGCAATTACCTGACCTAATATAATCTCATCAAATAACTTTGGATCAAGCTTACTCTCCACTAATATTGCGTTTATGACCTCTGCCCCTATCAAAGGAGCAGACATTTCTGAAAGACTTCCCAAAAAACTACCAACAGCCGCTCTTTTACCATGCGTTATATAGACTTCTTTCATAAATTTTCTCTACCAAATATTTATATATTACTAAAAACACCATCGTACTAAAGTTAGTTTTGTAAAACTCCATCTCTTGGTCCGACTTCTCCTTCTTTTAGTTCTAAAGCGGTTTTTAGCCAATTATTATATTGCTGCTGAAATTTAGAACTAGGAGATATTAGATAAGCAGCATGCCCTCCTTCTACTTCTATAATAGTAGAGTTTTTTATCATTTTTTGCAAAGGAACTATTGAACTATAGGGCACTATTTGATCTTTCTTAGCGTAAATAATACAAGTTGCGACATTAATTTGCTCCAGATTTACAATTGACCCATTTACTTTCCATTCTTTATTGTGGGTTATATTTTTCAGACAAAATTCTTCTATGATTTGCACATAAAGTGATTTTGGGATTGAAATACCAGATTGTAGCCAGTCTTCAACTTGTAAAAATAACTCCCTTGAATCAGGAGATAAAGTGAAATACTTATCAATTTTTTCTTTGTATTGCGAAGGAAACATTAAGAAGAACATTATCTGAACATATATTTTCGGTATTAGCTCTCTCTCTTTTATAACATTCTCAAAACCAAAATTCTCAAGAATTAATGCAAGATTACCAAAGTGAGCGAAGTCCCACGGAGTAGTCAATAATGATAAACTACTAATGCCATTCTCCCTACCATGAACGGCTGCAACACATATATTTCCTCCTATGCAATGGCCGATTAGATTAATTTTTTCCTTATTATTTTTGCCGATAAAATTTATTATTTCTTGCAGTTCGCAAACTAAGTCTTCAAGCTTTAATTGGCTATTAGTTTCTTTCCAATTTACAAGATATACTTCACCCTGTTGACGTAAGTTTTGTACTAAATTATTCTCTCCTGATAAAAATAGTATTTCTGGAGAATTAAAAATTGATGGAACAATTAGAAATATATTATTTTTCGAAGCCAAGGATTCATATCTCATCAGGTTTACTATCTCAGAATCGTAATCTACTGCTAATGATAAAGCAGAATATCTTGGTTGACTTTTTGATTTTGCAAATTGATCATATTCCATTTTGTATTGATCGTATTTATCGGAGTGAAAACCTAACATAATAAAATGACCAATTAAATAATTTCATTGAAAAACAGAGCTTGACTGTCTAGGACTATAATGATACAGTACGCTGCAATATTTTCATCGTACTGCTAGTGTATTTGAATCTGCTATATTTTATTAATTATAGCTTATAGGCATGCAGACCTACGACCAGAAATGACTTTTAAAGTTTTTTTTTTGTCCATGGGTGTTTTGCAAACAATGTCTAATAACGAAACCAAACCTTTTAACAAGATCCGTAACATTTTTTGGCCAATTCACAAATCAGAACTGGCTAAGTTTGCCCCTATCTCATCTTTAATGTTTTGTGTTATATTTAACCAGAATGTTTTAAGAATCTTAAAAGACAGTATTTTAATTTCCGAAGTAAGTGCTGAAATTACTAGTTTTAGTAAGGTTTATGTCGTAACACCAATGGCAGCAATCTTTGTTATTGCCTATGCAAAACTAATAAACCACTTACCAATTCATAAAATATTTTACTATCTGGCAGCAATATTCACTGGTTTTTACATTCTATTCGCTTTCGTGATATATCCGAATATTGATTTTTTTCATATGGATAGACAGCTTCTAGCTCAACTGATGGATAGTCATCCTCATCTAAAATGGTATATAGCTACAGTTGGTAACTGGAGTTACATTCTTTTTTACTCTTTCTCTGAATTATGGCCAAATGTATTTTATATTTTAATGTTTTGGCAAATAGCTAATGAAATTACTAATACAAACGAAGCCAAGCGCTTTTACACATTATTTTCGCTCTTCGGCAATTCATCACTGATCTTAGTCGGCTTTATGATGATGAACTTATCTTCAGACTATAGTGTTATTCACCATTTATTCACTGTATCAAATAACAAAATTATGTTAGTTCAAGTATCGATTGCAATGGTTGCCTTCGCCTCTGTCTTATCATGTTTGCTTGTTCGGTATATTTCAAGAAACTTCAGTAGCACATATTCCAACCTCCCAGTTGGTCGTATGGATAAATCAACAAGACCAAAGATGGGGATCATTGAGAGTTTTAAGTACATAGCAAGATCCAAATATTTGTGGTTGATGCTTATATGCTACGCTTCATTTGGACTCTCTATGAATCTAGTAGAAGCAGTGTGGAAAGCTAAAATAAAGGAATTGTACCCTACCGTTAACTCTTATGCTGAATTTAATAGCTTATATATACTCTGGACCGGCGTTGCTATTATGGTTATGACGATTATAGGAAACAATGTCATGCGCAAAAGCAGTTGGTTTGCAGCAGCAGTAATTTCACCCGTAATTATCCTAACCACCGGAACAATTTTCTTTATTTTAGTAGTTTTTGACAAACACATAATGAATTTTTTTGATGGCGCAATCCTAATGTCTCCATTAGCTTTAGCAGTATTTGTTGGCGCAGTTCAGAATATTTTATCCAAAGGATCAAAATATTCCATTTTGGATACATCTAGCCAAATGCTGTATATTCCCCTCGATCAAGAGCTGCGTACTAAAGGCAAAGCTGCTGTAGACGTGATTAGCCCCAAAATCGGTAAATCTGCTAGCGGACTTGTTCAATCAATGATCTTCACAATATTGCCTATGGCGACATATAATTCTATTGCCGCACCACTAATGGTGATTTTTATCATAGTATGCGTATTATGGATTTATGCTATTAGAAAGGTCTATTTTGAATATCAAAAAATAGTATAGCCGTTTTGATCAAAATATCGTATAAATCTATAGTCTTAGACTGACAAGTCTAAAAAACCATAAATAGAGTAATAAGATATGTTTATTGATAAAATTGCTGCAAAAACAAAGGATGGAGATTTTAATGTTATCATTGAAATCCCAATGAATGATAACCCAGTTAAATATGAATTTGATAAAGATGTAGGAGCAATAGTCGTTGATCGATTTATGCAAGTTTCCATGTCTTATCCGTGCAATTATGGATTCATTCCTCATACTCTCTCAGATGATGGTGATCCAGCAGATGTGCTTGTGATTACTCATCACCCAGTTGTACCAGGATCTATAATCAAGGTTCGTCCCGTCGGTGTATTAATGATGGAAGATGAATCTGGTATGGATGAGAAGATTTTGGCAGTTCCAATATCAAAATTGGATATAACATTCGATTATATTAAAGATATTGGTGATGTTTCTGATATGCTAAAAAAAAGAATAACTCATTTTTTTGAACACTACAAAGAGCTTGAAAAAGGAAAATGGGTAAAAGTAGTTGGCTGGGAAAACGCTAAAAAAGCAAATCAAATTATCGATGAAGCGCTTGAAAGGGCTGACTTATAGTTATTTTAAGTTAACGTATATTTACAGAACATGCTCTTAAGATCAGGAATTATCGTTGCATTTTTTACTCTTTTATCAAGGTTTTTTGGCCTTGCTAGAGAGTTTTTTATAGCCACCACTTTTGGCACATCAGCACTAGCTGACTGCGTTAACGTTGCTTTTAAATTTCCCAATTTATTTAGAAGAATATTTGGCGAAGGTGCATTATCGGCGGTCTTTATCCCTATGTTTAGTGAAAAACTTGTTACCTCACGAGACGAAGCCAAGATCTTCAGCGGCAAAATCTTTACGCTATTGATGATTACTCTCATCATATTGACAATAATTGTCGAAATTCTGATGTCATATATCGTCTTGCTAATTGCCCCAGGGTTTTATCTTGAGAACGAAAAATTTGAGCTAGCAGTAATATTATGTCGTATTACCACTCCTTATTTAATATTTGTATCCATCACCGCTTTATTTGGCGGCATGCTTAATTCTGTAAAGAAATTTGCCGCCTTCGCATTTGTGCCCATAATTATGAATATCAGTGTGATTGTAGTTACCTATTATCTTCAAGAAAAATATACAGCTCACTATGGTATTGCTTATTCACTAATTGTTGCTGGGCTATTACAAGTGGGATTCATGGTAGTTTGTTTATACAAATCGGACTTGAATTTTCCTATAATTTTTGCTCTAAAAGAAAAATCAGTAATTCAATTGGTCAAGAGTATGGGACCTGCCACGCTAGGCTCTGGATCACAACAACTTAACCTTTTTATCTCTGGAGCAATCGCTAGCTTCTTGCCTGGAGCAGTCTCTACTTTATCCTATGCAGATCGTTTGTACCAATTACCTCTGGCTCTAATTGGCATAACTTTTGGTACGATTTTACTGCCAGAATTATCTCAAATATATAAGAAAAAAAACTATAGCGAAGCTAACCATTTACAAAACAAAGCTATACAAATCGCTTTGTTACTTTCTGTTCCTTCGACGATTGGTTTATTTATTTTATCAAAACCAATCATTCATCTTATTTATGAGCGTGGTAAATTTTTGCCCGAAGATACAATATACACCGCCAGAGCACTTGCGGCATTTTCGCTTGGACTACCAGCATTTGTCATAGCAAAAATTTTAACACCTATATATTACGCTAATTTGGATACAAAAACTCCATTTCGTATTACTCTTTACTCACTTACGATTAATACAATTTTGAATATTGCATTAATGATTCCCCTTGGTTATCTTGGAATCGCTATCGGAGCTTCCATTGCTGCATGGGTTAACACTTGGCTTTTAAATAAACATGCAAAACAATATGGGAACTTTAGGGTAACATATGAAACAAAATTATTTGCTTTCAAGGTATTTTTTAGTTCACTATGTATGCTGATATTTATTAGTTTCGTTATGCATTATTTTGGTGACCTATTCTATAGCCCCAAATTTACCATAAAATCTGCAACGCTACTTGGAACTATCACCCTTGGAATAGCTATATTTTTAATAGTTTCATATTGTCTAAAAATTCATATAATACTTTTAAAAAAACATGACCAGAACATCTAACTATCAGGACATTTTAAAGATCATTGCTATAATATGCATGATTATTGATCATATTGGATTATTTTTTTTTCCAGAAACATGGATCCTACGGGCTGTAGGACGCTATGCATTTCCAGTATTTTGTTTCTTCGCTGGATTTAATTTTAGGAATAGATTAAGACCCAAAGTACTTATTTACGGTGTAGGACTATATCTATTTACCGCGGCCGTAATATTTCAACAAATAGTTGAAGCGAATATTTTGATTTCTATTTTTATTGGCTACGTCTATTTGATCATTTTTCAATCCTGCCTAAATAATTTTTGGAATGCCTATACACACTTCCTCATCTTAGCTTGCCTCTGGCCACTAACTAGCCACGTTTTGGAATATGGCACTCTTACAATCGCAATGATAGTTCTTGGTTATTCTGTAAAAAATAGCCTCATCTCACTTCCTATAGCTGCTTTTACAGCAGCATACACCTCGTTTTTATATACCATGATCATATATTTTAATGACTTCAAAATTCCTGAATTTATTGCAACAGCTATTGTAATTGGCTCAATATATTTTTCTCTTACATTTAAGGACTTTAGACAGGCAAATAATCTTAATCTTACTAAGATTAGCAATAATTTATTAGCCATATATTGTATTCATTTAGTAATCATTATGGCAGTTTGGAAATATTATGTATAGCAGAGACCATAATCGTCTTGATACCTAAATTAAAAATGAACAAAGCCTAATTTTTGGCTTGACTAATAACTGCCTTGGGTATATCTTACGCTCTAGTATTTTAGATGAATGTTTTAAAATAGGTTGGAAAGGCTGTGTCTAAGAAAAAAAATAAGAATTTATTAGTAAAATTGGTTAGCACCGCAGGAACAGGTTATTTTCTTGTGAAAAAGCGTAATCCAAAAACTTTGACAGAAAAATTGTCGTTTAAAAAATACGACCCAAGAGTGCGTAAGCATGTTGAGTTCAAAGAAGAAAAAATTAAATAGAGTTTCGTATATATGGCAGTTAAAATTCGTTTAGCAAGAGGTGGAGCAAAAAAACGTCCTTACTACAGAGTAGTAGTAGCTGATGCTAGAGCTCCGAGAGACGGCGCGTTTATTGAAAAAATTGGAACATATAATCCATTGCTAAAGAAAGGAGACGAAAATCGAGTTACTTTGAAAGCTGAGCGTATTGAACATTGGTTAGCTCATGGAGCACAGCCTACTGATCGTGTTATTGGTTTTATAAAAGAAGCTGGAATTAAGCTACCAGAATCAATTCTTAAAAAACTAAATACAAAAATAAAAGCTCAAACAACAAAACCTTCAAAAAAAGAACTAAAAGAGCAAGCATCTAAGTAGTTAGATTAGCTTTTAGTTCTATTGCGCCGAATTAGCTCAACGGTAGAGCAACCGCCTTGTAAGCGGTAGGTTGTCAGTTCAAATCCGACATTCGGCACCACCTTATAAATCTCATATCATTCAATAGATCTCTTGCATACACTATTAGTTAATTCAGATGAATATTTGATGCCGGGCGCGAGGATGCGAAGCCTATAGATAATAAGCGAGTGACGAGCAACGCACGCAAGTTCATATCAATTAACTTACTCTGCTGCCCTAGAGAGTCTATCGTTTATAGCCAGACCTATGCCGGTATTCGGAATAGAAGCAACAGCAATCGTATTTATATTATTTTTTTGGCAAAATTCATCTAAATTATGCAAATAATCAAATAGATTTGCAGCTGCTTCTATCATATCTTTGCTATCACTGAGATTCATCGATCCACCGGCATTTAGTTGACTTTTACCAAAATTCAAACCAACTTCCGAATTTCGTAAAACATCCGCATTAAGCCGTACTTGGGTTTTAGGAGCATAATGCTTTAACAGCATGCCAGGGGCTTTGATTTCTGATAATTTTGAAGCAATAAAAACTTCCCTGCCTAGCACTTTTTCTAAAACAGATGGGGTGATAAAACCAAAACGTAATATCGTGGGTTTTAGCGAAGTTAGATCGATAATAGTTGATTCAAGACCATAAGTAGCATTACCATTTGAGGCTAAAATAAATATTTCATCTCCAAAATTTTTCTTTACATGCTCATAGCTTGTTGAGCTTAAAGTACCTGATTTATTAGCACTAGGGGCAGCAATTGGGCAACCAGACTCTCTAATCAAGTTCAAAGCTATAGGATCTGCCGGGATACGAATAGCAACAGTATTAAGACCAGCCGTTACACACTCGGCAAGAATTGCATTATCTTTTTTAGGTAGAACTAAGGTAAGCGGACCGGGCCACAAACTAGCCAGATTTTCGGCATCATCATTGAAATGCACTATATCTTTGGCTTCTTGCACCGACGCTACATGAACTATAAGCGGGTTATTAGCAGGCCTACCCTTAGCCTCAAAAATTTTTAAACAAGCTTCTTGGCTGCAAGCATCCGCGCCAAGGCCATACACAGTTTCCGTGGGAAACGCCACCAAGTCACTGTTTTTGATTATATTTGCAGCTTTTTTTATATCATTCATACGCCTGCCTCTTGGCCCAAGATCTTATAGTCATCAACACATAAGTCATCTCGAACTTGTTTGAAACTCTTTGCGCCTACCTCTTGGCCTAGTAGCTCTTTCCGCTGCCTGAAATACCGGGCCGAAGGCATGCGTAAATCCATCTGAGATACCAATATCGCCGCAAACTAAATTATTTCTTGTGCAAGCCTTGCTAAACACATTTTCTCTGTGACTCTCTTTAGCTCCCCTACACGCTCAATTAGATAAAGCAATTGTTCCTTGCTGATTTTGTAATCAGGGTCGTATCTTCCTCTAATATAGGCTTCTTGCAGCAATTTAAAAGATTCTTCTTGGTGCCCCTCAGAATGCGGGAATATGCTCCATAATTCATCATTATAATTGCCTACCATGGAACCTAGTTCACGAATATCGTGCAGCTTTGGTCTGTCACCTGTAAAGACTAACAAAATGGCGCTATAGAAACTCTCGGTAGCTTGATGAAGTGAAAAAGCTGACAAACCATATTCACCTATTTCCAAATAATACTTACTTCCAATAAAAAACCCTGAGCCAAGCTTAAACCAGTAATTATAATCTCTTTGAGCTATCTCTCTCCGCTCTATCCAAGGTAAATCTTTTGCCTCTGACAGCTGAAATTCACCACTATCATATAAAACCACTCCCTCTTTCTTAATATCGGAGAAAAAATACTGCCCTTCTTCTAGACATTTATTCACACGCGTAATGGATTCTAGAACTATAGTTACTGGAGGAACTTTTAACTTTTCCCGAAGATCTTTTAACATGTCCCTAGGATCTCTTAATATTTTCCTAGGCTTTTTTGAAATACTACTTATGAGGCCTTTTCTCTCAAGCCTTCTCTCTATACTATCTTTTATTCTAAAGCGTACTAGACCTCCGCCATATTTGCCTTTAACAAGCACCAGAATGTCAATATCACTCTGATAGGTGTAGGTAATATGTCCTTTAACATATTGATCGTGCACCCAATCACCTCTTGCATATGAGCCAAAAAGGATGATCATACATATCTTATCCTTGGCTGCAACAAGGACTTCCTTTGTGATATTGTCCAACCTTTCTTGGATAACTAATGATCGTTTAGGTAACTTAGTTTTCATATAGTACCCGTATTAAACTTGGCAACAGAATAACACATTATTAGTATATTAGCTATCCTCTCCTATTAGAGCAATCCCTTCCGGTTGGTTGTAGGTAATCCACTGATTCGCCGCTTCGTTCAATACAGGGTCATGTAAGCTCCATACCTCTCCTATAATCTCGCTAATAGTTGGTGCTCCTGTCTTAGTGAGCCAGGACATAAGCTCAATCGCCTGAGTATCGTCAAGAGCATCACCTGGAAATTTTTGTGCAAAGTCAAACATACACTCTTTCATAGGAAGATCTTTTTTCAAGCTTTTAGCTACCTCTTGTGCCAGTTCAGCTTTTTGCTTGGCTCTAAACTCCTCAGCTTCTCTTTCTAAGATCTCTTTAGCTATTTCCAGCTCTTCAGCCTCTCTGCTTGCAGTTAGCTGGGCTTGTTGCTCTCTTCTTGATAACTCTAGAGCTTTCTCTAGCTGCTCATCATGTTCTCTTCGCTCTGCAGCTTCTTGTTCTCTTCGCTCTGCAGCTTCTTGTTCTCGAATTAACTTTAGAGCGCTCTCTAATTCCTCAGCTTCCCTTTGCGCTTTCTCCTGAGCCTCTTTTCTTATCCGTACTTCCTCAGCTTCTCTCTTTGCCACCTGTTCGATAGCTCTTCTTACGTCCGCTTCCTCAGCTTCTCTCTTTGCCGCCTCTTCGATAGCTCTTCTTACTTCCGCTTCTTCAGCTTGACGCCTTACTGCTTCTAGTCTTGCTGCCTCTTCACTTGAGCTTGATACTCCCATGTAAACAAGTGCTGCTTGGCCTAGTCCACCATGTTTTTCGGGCTCCTCCATCTATTTTTTGCGCTTGCTCTATGTACCGGCGCTGCCCATGCCTGTGCCTGAGCACCCATAGCGTTGCCTAGTCCACCATGCTTTTTGGCTCCACCTTCCCATTTTTTTAACATCTTTTTCATAACCACTCTCCTTATATATTAATATTTTCTTGTAACAATTTCTCTTTAGTTCCTTAACAACAACCTTTATTTATAAGCTACTACTTAGATTTTACATATAATCTAAATAGACTATCTTTTGTTTATACTTGACAGTAACTCTTTTTGTCAAATTTAAAGTTGATCAAATTTTGCAATCTGGTCAAAAAGTTGCTTTGTTTTGGCAAGCAGTGCAAGACGATTATGGGCCACAGCTTGGTCATCAACTTTTACCATTACATTATCAAAGAAGCTTGCTATTGGAGAGCGCATAGCAGCAAGCATCTTCAGGCTTCTTGCATAGTTTTTTGCTATTATCTCTGCTTTAATTTTAGGTTCGCAATCTTTCAAGAAGCTGTATAGATTTTTTTCATAGTCATTATCAAATAAAGATTCATTAATTGTTGTATGCTTACCAACAAAGCCAGCCACAATATTACTTGCTCTTTTGTAAGCAACTATTAAATCAACGCACGATCCGCCTGCAATAAATTCTTGTAATGAATTCAGTTTAATTTTAGTATCAGTCAGATTCGGTTCTTTTTCAAGATCTAGCACAGCATTCACAAGTTCGATAGAGTATTCATCTTTCAAGAAGTGCCTTACGCGATCTTCTAGAAATTCTACTATTTGCTTTGCGCTGCAAAGGTTTGCATCTTTATAAACACTATAGTTACCTACCGCTACGTCAACCAATTCAACGATATTAACAGGCAATTTATTTTCTAGAATAATTCTTACTATACCAAGCGCTTGCCTTCTAAGCGCGAACGGATCTTTTGAACCTGTTGGCTTTTCTCCTGCCAGCATAAGACCACATAGACTATCTATCTTATCAGCCAACGCTAAAAATGCGGCAATAGCCGTAGGGCAGCTGTCACTAGGTCCTTGCGGCTTATAATGATCGCGGATGGCAACAGCTATATCTTCACTTAGGGATTCATGTTTGGCATAATAATATCCCATAATACCTTGCAAATTTGGAAATTCTCCAACAACTTCAGAGACAATATCACTCTTGCATAGCATGGCTGCTTTGATCAGATTTTCATTATTTGGCGACAAATATTGGACAATTTTTGTCACGCGCTGCTGTACCTTATCACCTATACTACCAAGCTTTGCATGAAATATAACATTATCAAGCTTTTGGGACTTTTGATCCAACCTGGTTTTTAAATCCTGGTTATAAAAATATAAAGCATCTGACAATCTAGCTGAAAGAACTTTTTCATTCCCACCAATAACCAATTCCGGATTGCTGGCTGCAATATTTGATACAAACAGAAAGTACGGAGCAAAATTACCTTTTTTATCAAATAGACTAAAATACTTCTGGTGACTTTTCATTGAACTGCTCAGTACTTCGCTTGGCACAGATAGGAATTTTTGATCGATCTTTCCAAGTAAAATTTGGGGGTACTCTACTAGCCCCGCTACTTCTTCCAAAAGGTCGTTATCTTCCTTTATAACCAAGCCCATTTGGCCGGCTATTTTGCTGGACTCTCGCGATATATAATCCTTGCGCTCAGAGTGATCAAGTACTACGAAATTATCAGATAATTTTTGTTTATACTCAACAAAACTAGTCACTTCAAATGATTTAGGGCTCATGAATCTATGGCCAAAACTTTTATTATTTGCTACCAAGTGTCCATATTTAAAATCAAGTGTCTGACCGTTGAATATGCACATGATATTCCTAAGTGGACGAACCCATTTTATTTGATAATCACCCCAAAACATTGATTTTGGCCAAACATAAGCCGAAATAGGATTCATTAATGTATTTTGTAGTATATTTTTTGTTTCCTGTTTTGCTAAGATTTTCTCATATACAAAATATTCCACTCCTTTTATTTCTTGGCGCGTAAGTAAATCTTTGCTAATTCCGTTTGAATGGCAAAATCCTTCAATAGCATTCTCTGAAGCAGAGGTCTTGGGTCCCTTTATTTCTTTTGTGGTAGCTTCGATGTAAGATGATATTCCACTAACATGAATTGTAATTCTCCTCGGCCCCGCATATGCCTTGATACTAGAAAAATTTATTGTTTGTTCTTGAAAATATTTGGCAAAAATTTCTTCATATCCAGCCGCAGCTTTTTGCTGCATCATTGCTGGAATTTCTTCAGAAAATAACTCTAATAATAATTCGCTCATGATTTATCCATTTCTATCCAATTCTCACAACATAATTTCGCTAAGTGCCTAACTCTTGCTATATACGCTGCACGCTCAGTCACACTAACCACTCCTCTTGCACAAAGTAAGTTAAATAAATGACTTGCCTTAATACAATATTCATAGGCAGGCATAGGTAGGTTTTCTTTGATCAAGGCAATACACTGCTTTTGGGAATCTTCAAAATGACGAAATAATATTTCAGTGTCTGCTAATTCTAAATTAAATTTTGAAAACTGTTTCTCAGCCTCAAAATCTATCTGTCTATAAGTCAAAGCCTTTTCACCTTTTTGACCATTCCAGTCCAGATCTTTAACAGCATCAACTCCTTGAATATACAACGCCAAACGTTCTAAGCCATAAGTTAACTCACCAGCTACTGGTCTGCACTCTATTCCACCAATTTGCTGCATATACGTAAATTGCGACACTTCCATACCATCACACCAAACTTCCCAACCAAGTCCTGATGCTCCAAGAGTTGGTGATTCCCAATCATCTTCTACAAAACGAATGTCATGCGCTTGCATGTCAATCCCAAGGTGCTCGAGGCTTTTCAAGTACAAATCTTGAATATCATCTGGTGATGGTTTTAATATAACTTGAAACTGATAATAATGCTGCATTCGATTCGGATGCTCGGCATATCTACTATCGGTTGGCCTTCTGGATGGTTGAACATAAGCTACGTTCCATGGCTTTGGGCCAAGAGATCTCAAGACAGTCGCAGGATGAAATGTCCCCGCCCCTACTTCAACATCATAAGGTTGCAAAATGGCACAACCGTAATCTTGCCAATAATATTGGAGCTTTAAAATTAATTCTTGAAATGATAATTTTGTCATATGCTTATGCACTTTTGATTCAGTCTAGAAAGCAGCAGTATAATTGCATTTTCTTTATTTGGCCAATATAAAATTTTTCAAAAAAAATAGAATTTCTAAATTAATTTGTGGTATTTAATAATTCTTAATAGCATTCCATTAGATCAATCTTCGCAAGATATGCTAATTGGTACAACGATTCGGTTTGTGGGTACTTTTGACTATATTATTTTTCTATACCCTACTTGTTAGAGCAATATTATATACTGCATAACCAGCAAAGATGCTTCTTGTTAGTATGAAAAAAACCACGAGTACTTAATTTCCCCGTGGTTAAACTAATTTTTAAAACTCTCTTGGAGTTAAGAATTACTTGAAGTTATTGATGATAGGGGTATGAGTATTGTTTGCTGCCCCATGACTTGCCGCCCATCCCGCAACTGTTTTTCCTCTTTCTATACAATTAAAGAAAGCAAGTTTCTCTGACGAAGTCCATCCAGATTCTTTAGTACTTACATATTGAGCATCTTTCTCAATTGAAGAACAAAACTGCTGAGCCATGCCAGTTGCTTCATGAAGATCATTTTTTGAATAATCTATCACCACACTAGCAGGGGTAAAACTAACCATTTTGGGATGCGGATTACCACCGCAACCGATCAAAATAGAAGCAGCACAAACAAAGATACCAAGTTTTTTCATAATTTAAGACCTAAAAATATAACTAATTCAAATAATGTTTAGCACAAACTAAATAACATCTTTACCAAAAAATGTCAATAATCAAATAAAAAAAACAACTATTTAAATAATAATTTATGGAGACATAATCACACTTAAATATGTAATAATTCTGCTACAATTAATATTTCTGTAACCCTCAATTACCCTATGTAGCTAAAAATAAAGCAAAGCTCAATCGCAAAGATGATATATTTTCCCTTTAATCATTTAAAGACTGTTATGCAAATGCCAGTACTCCAAAAATGCAGATCTTGCTTAATAAATAAATATACTGTTATTATTGTCGTTGTTGCTATAATTATAGCAATTGCAATCAAGTCTACAAATACTCGATCTATAACAACTAATACAACAATTGCGCGTCCTGTACGAACCATTAAAGTGGAACACAGGACAGCAGGGCAGTTATTATCTTTGACTGGCGAAATTTTAGCAAAGAATGAGGTAGACCTTGCTTTTCGCACTGACGGAAAATTAATAGAACGTTTGGTTTCAGTTGGAGCTATGGTTACTGCTGGACAAACCGTTGCTCGTATAGACCCACAGGAGGCGGAAGACAATTTTACTTCTGCCAAATCAAATCTTAGTGCAGCTCAAGCAGCCTTAGAGCAAGCAATTAGCAATGAAGCTAGGCAAAAAATCCTACTAAGCAAAGGCGTTATTGCCAATGCTAAATATGAGGATGCAACCACGCAACTCCAGTCTGCACAAGCAAAAGTTGAAGGAGCAAATGCCAGCTTAAATCAAGCCCAAAATCGCCTTGACTACACTAACTTGCAAGTAGATGTTTCGGGAATTGTTACATCCATTAATGCAGAAGCTGGTGAAGTAATAAAAACTGGTCAAGTTATCATGCGGGTAGCAACAGACGAAGGACGAGATGCTGTATTTAACGTACCGGAGCAGTTATTTCAAAATAACTCAGAAAGTAAGTTAGCGGTTGAAGTTTCCCTAAGTCATGACCCCAGCATCAAAGCTGTTGGATACGTCAGAGAAGTGTCACCCCAAGCAGACTCTGTTACTCGGACCTTTGCTGTAAAAGTAGGTCTAACCAATCCACCAAAAGGGTTAAAGCTTGGTTCAACAGTGACTGGTTGCGTCACTTTGAATAGAGCAAGTGCTATTGAATTACCTGTAATGTCATTAACTAAATCTAATTCAAACCCAGCTGTATGGATAGTTAATCCCCAAGACAATACTGTCAGTTTAAGAGATATTAAAATCATCGACTATAAACAGGATTCAATTCTTGTTTCTGAAGGCCTAGAAAACGGTGAAATTGTAGTTACCGCAGGAGTTCATTCACTATATCCTGGACAGCAGGTTAAATTACTAGATAAATAGGTTAACTAATGAAAGAACGGTTTAATCTCTCGCTATGGGCAATCAATCATCGGGAACTAGTATGGTACCTAATGGCTATGTTAGTACTAGTGGGCAGCTTATCCTATATGCGTCTTGGCAGAAATGAAGATCCTGTTTTTTCAATTAAAACCATGCTGATCCAGACAAAATGGCCGGGAGCCACTATTGACGAGACCATGAATCAAGTCACCGAGCGTATAGAGAAAAAACTGCAAGAAACTCCTAATATAGGTTATGTACGTAGCTTTACTACGCCAGGATCGTCAACCATTTTTATTAATTTAGCTGGCACCACTCCAGCCTCAGAAGTGCAAAATAGCTGGTATCAGGTTCGTAAAAAAATTGGAGATATTGTCACTACCTTACCACAAGGAACTATTGGGCCGTTTTTTAATGATGAGTTTGGGGATACGTACGGCATCATTTACGCTTTCACTGCCGATGGTTTTTCAGGACGTGAGCTAATAGATTATATAGAGGCTACACGTTCTAAGCTCTTACAAATACCAGATGTCTCTAAGATAGAAATCTTAGGAAACCAAGATGAAAAAATTTACATCGAATTTTCTACTAGAAGACTTGCAGGGTTAGGAATAAAACCTTCAGAATTTATTAAAATGTTGCAAACAACAAATTCTGTAAGACCAGCAGGTGTAGTACAAACCGAAAATGAAACAGTATTATTGAGAGTATCTGGAGGATTCGAATCAGAAGAAGACTTACGTAATGTAAACATGAATATAAACGGCAAACTATTTCCACTAAATGATATTGTCACAGTTAAACGAGACTATATTGACCCACCGCAATCTCTTTTTAAATTTAATGGAAAACAAGCCATAGGCCTTGCCATTTCTATGACTCCAGGTGGAGATATATTGGCACTAGGTAAACATGTTGAAGAGGCTATGCAAAGAATTGGTACAGATTTACCAGTTGGTATCGAATATCAATTAGTTGCCAACCAGCCCGCGGTAGTAGAAGAAAATATCGCCGAGTTTACTAAATCATTACAAGAAGCTTTTGCTATTGTCCTTTTTGTCAGCTTTTTAAGTCTTGGCTTACGAGCAGGGGCAGTGGTTGCATGCTCTATTCCACTAGTATTAACCATAGTTTTCTTAGCCATGGAATTTTTTCATATTGATCTCCAAAGAATTTCCTTGGGAGCTCTAATTATTGCCCTTGGATTACTCGTTGATGATGCAATGATTACCGTTGAAATGATGATTACCAAACTGGAGACTGGGTGGGAGAAAGTTCGCGCCGCTACTTTCGCTTACACCTCAACCGCTTTTCCTATGCTTACTGGCACCCTAGTTACGGTAGTAGCATTTATTCCAATTGGATTTGCTCGTAGTTCTGCGGGTGAGTATGTATTTTCCTTATTTGCAGTAATTGCTATTGCCTTAATTGCTTCCTGGTTTGTTGCAGTAATATTTACTCCTATACTTGGTCTAGCTTTTTTGCCAGATAAACTGGAACAACATCACCAACAGGAAAGCAAATTATTGCAACTATTCCGTGCTACCCTACTTATCTGTATGCGTGCTCCTAAAACCACCATTTGTATTACTATAATGTTATTTATGTTATCAATTGCTGGGATGAAATTTGTTCCTCAGCAATTTTTTCCATCATCTGATCGTCCAGAGCTTTTAGTCAATATGCAGTTACCGCAAAATTCGTCTATATTTGCTACGTCTAGTGAAGTGACAAAACTAGAACAACTGCTAGAAAAAAATCTTGATATTGTACGTTGGAGCTCTTATATAGGGAGGGGAGCTATTCGTTTTTATCTTCCACTAGAAGGAGCTCAAGCAAATCCGTCATTTACTCAAACTGTAATTGTGACCAAAGACATAGAAGCAAGGGAAAGAGTAAGAACTTATTTGCAAAAAGAATTTAAAGAGAATTTTTCAACTATAAACAGCCGAATCATGCCACTTGAAATGGGGCCTCCAGTTGGATGGCCATTACAGTATCGGGTAAGTGGCCATAATTTAGAACAAGTTAGAGATATAGCTTACAAAGTGGCTCAAATTCTAGGTTCAGACTCACAAGTCCAGGATGTTAATTTTGATTGGATTGAACCAGCACGAGTACTGCGAATTGAAGTTAATCAAAATGAAGCAAAGCTTCTTGGCTTAAGTTCGGAAGATTTGGCTAGTGCATTAAACGCCGTGGTCTCAGGAATGAAAATCACTCAGGTACGCGATAGCACTTATTTAATAGATGTAATAATCAGAGCCGAAGCAGAGCAACGAGTCTCTCTTGATTCTTTAAGTACATTGCAAATTTCTACTCCAAGCGGAAAAAAAGTTCCATTACTACAAATTGCCTCCATTGAATATGAACAGGAATATCCTTTGATCTGGCGAAGGGATCGGCTGCCAACTATTACTGTACAAGCTGACGCTTCTGCTACGGTCTTACCGGCAACCATTGTAAAAAAACTAGCTCTTCAAATCTCAGAACTTAACGCTCAATTACCAGAGGGATACCAAATTAAAACTGGCGGTTCAACCGAAGAAAGCGCTAAATCCCAAGCTTCAGTTGCAGCGGTGGTCCCCTTAATGTTGACAATTATGGTAACTATTTTAATGATGCAATTGCAGAGTGTGCAACGTGTTATTCTTGTACTAAGCGTAGTCCCATTGGGCTTAATAGGAGTAGTCGCTATATTGCTGATTGCCAACAAACCACTAGGCTTCGTTGCTATTTTAGGCATTATTGCCTTGATTGGTATGATTGTACGTAATTCAGTTATTATTATAGACCAGATTGAGACTGAAATTGCACATGGTTTATCCCCTTGGAACGCCGTATTAACTGCAACAACCCATCGTTTTCGTCCAGTAATTTTGACTGCTGCTGCTGCGATTCTAGGCATGATTCCTATTGCTCCAACAGTATTTTGGGGGCCAATGGCTTATGCAATCATGGGAGGCCTTGCTGTCGCAACAATACTTACGTTACTATTCTTACCAGCTCTATATTGCACATGGTTTAAGATTGGAGAACAGTCACCTTTTACACAAGTAACAAAATAAGTCATTCGTGGTAAACCAATAAAGCATATAGGACCAAACTCCACTCATCCTGTATCTGTTACTGCAATCTGTTCAAGATCACGGTATACAAATAATTCATAGTAACTAAATATGAATTATTGCTTGCGGGTCTTTATAATCTGATATATATTACCAATCGATAAGGCTAAGGGGGTGTAGCTCAGATGGTTAGAGTATCTGCCTGTCACGCAGAGGGTCGCGGGTTCGAGTCCCGTCACTCCCGCCATAGCCTTGCTCTAGATCACTAAAAATTTGAGCCGTCTACTCCATTGTGCAAACGTGTACAAATCTCTAGTTAATTTTCTAACAAAATATAACCATCATAATGACAAAAGTATCTATTATCAAACTGGACCACGCAAAGGACTTGCCTCTACCACATTATGCAACAGCCCAAAGTGCTGGGATGGATCTTGCCGCCGCTATAGAAGGAGATTTAGTCATCAAAGCAGGTGAAGTGCAAATAATACCAACAGGTATTGCACTAGGCTTACCCGATGGCACCGAAGCTCAAATAAGACCACGTTCTGGCCTAGCTGCAAAAAATGGCATTACAGTGCTTAACACTCCTGGCACAATAGATGCAGATTATCGTGGGGAACTAAAAGTTATACTTATCAATCACGGACAAATCGATTTTACTATAACGCGAGGTATGCGTATTGCTCAAATGGTGATTGCTAAATATGAACATGTGATTTTGGAAGAAGCTAACTCCTTAGATGAAACCACAAGAGGCGCTAGTGGTTTTGGTTCCACTGGGCATTAGATTTCTTGTTATCAGCCAAAAGTTTTTTATAAACCTAGGATTTGAGCCATGAATTTCCTTTTGCCCTCATGAGACGTGGCCTATCTAGGAATAACAATAGAGTTCTTTCGAAACTCTACTACTGAAGGCAATTGCGTTATCATTCCGGTGCTCAGATCCTCACATACCTTGTGTACGCTGCGGTCGCTCCGTAGACTCCTAGCACTTGCTCTTCATTAGCAAGTTTGGAAAGAACTCTAATCCCTTTCCAGAGGAGACTCATACAACTTTTAACACATGAATTACCTACTATAGTTAATTCAGATGAATTGATTGCTAGACACGAGGATACGAAGCCTATTATCTATCCCTAGAAGCTGTAACGTCTTGCTTCTTGGCAACTCTATCAGTATGAGTTTTTTCTTTTGCAACAGGAGCTTTTTCTTTTGAATTCACCTTTTTGCCGCCTATTTTGTCAACAAAAGATTTTTTAGCCTCACTAAAAGATTTGGACACTTCTTTACCAGCTTCTTTCCAAGCGCCTTTTATTCCTGTCATAGCCTGCTCTGTCGTCTTTTCTCCTTTAAGCCAAGCCCCGATGATATCAAATGTACTTTTAAGAGCCTTTAACCCTTGGTCAAGAATCGCACCAGAAACTTCCTTCCCTGACTTGCTCGCCTGGGCCATGGCATCATTTACCAATTTACCTAATTGATCAACCGAGCTTTTGCACATATTACCAATTTGCTTTCTCAACTCTTTTGGAATAATATCAATTTCATCCAGCTTTTTATCGATTCCGTCCTTAATTAAAGCAAATACTTCTTTTGCTTTGCCACCAACAAGCTGCTCTACCCCATCAACAGCTTCTTCAATTTGAACTGCTACAGCCCTTTTCTGAGTTGGGGTCAGTCCAAACCCTTCTAAACCTCCAATCAGATTTTGTCCGATCTTAGCCATTTCCTTTGAGGCTGTATCCATTACAGATGATTGAATTGCATTAAATTGCTCTTTCATAACTATCTCCTTATATTTAAGTTAAGTGATACCTATGATTATGCTAACACAATGAAGAGGATGGTAAAAAGTTATTTCGTATTATCTGAAGCTATATTTTACAGCTTCGTTTTCTCAACAACTCTATCAAGATCGATTTGACTACATATGCCAAGTAATACTGGATCACGTTGACGAATGTTAGCCATATTCCAATGAGTACGATCTCTAAGCGCTGCAACGGTTGATTTTGTTGTGCCTATCAACTTTATTATATCAGAATCCCTTACCTCAGGATGATTCTTCAAGAGCCAATATATGGCATCTGGCTTATCTTGTCTTCTCGCTATTGGCGTATATTTAGCAGTCTTTTTTGAACTTTTAGTCGAATCATAAGCAACGCTAGCTTTGAGTTTGATTATAGCTTTTGGATCGTGCGTACAACGCTCGAGTTCATGTTTATCTAGCTGACCTGTCGTTACCGGATCCACGCCCATAATTCCAATAGCAACCTCACCATCGGCAATCCCCTTTACTTCTAGTTCATGAACACCACAAAAATCTGCAATTTGTTTAAAAGTTAGCGAGGTATTTTCCACTAACCAAACTGCAGTTGCTTTAGGCATTAAAGGGTGTTGTTGCTTCTTACTCATGCTCAAATTTATCTTTATATTTTTTTTAGACAAGTCACTAACACCGAAAAATACCTTCTTTATAGATTAAAGTCAAACATTCTTATAATAAGTCTAAAATTAAACACTCCAAAGATCAAAATGACTAAATATCTCTAACTTCAGTAAATTGAACTGAAGTTTTATTTTGTATAAAACCCAATTTGGATAAAATGTTTCTAAATATATTTTTTTGATGCGAATAATTTCTCTTATATTCGGTAGCGGTGACAGTGTTATAGCTTTTAATCAATGAAGGTATTACTTCGCTGTAATATACGTGATACAGATCATGCATAGTAGCTCTAGTGGTAAGATGACCCCATTTCATTACTTGTTGAGGAACTCTAGCCAAAGCTTCAGCACAGCTTATAGCTTCTTCTGCTTCAGGATTATCTCTTTTATATACGTCAGCAATTGGTGATAAATTAGAAAGCATATCTTCAATCATTGCTGAAAGCATTAATCCAACGTATCTTTCTCTATCATAAAAGCGTTTTATAAAAAGAAAATTACGTTTTATTGCAAAATTGACTAGTTTATAACTATAATATTTAGCAATCAATCTAAGCCAAAATACTCTAAGCCCTGATAATTTTTGTTGATTATAAAACTTAAGTTTTGTTTCAATATTTATTAGCTTATCCATTCCCGAGTTAGTTAGGAGGTCTTTTAAACTAGAGCTCCTTTCTATATCTCTTTTTCTAGCAAGGCTTACGTGGGGAGTAGCCTTTGTACAGGCAAAATTGCAAGAGTGCCGTGTAATTTGGCGACCATAATCATCTCTTTTAATATCGGCAAAATGACCCAATTCCTGCGCAGCAATAATTTGTAATCTAGCTAAAGCAGCCCAGCCATTTCCTTGAGTAGGATGTGATTCACTGTTTTGGGCAAAGGGATCGCCTCCGCAAGAGACATAGATACAAGCATTTTTTCCATCAGTGCTCTGCATACCACTATTAGTTCCTGATCTTTTCCAGGAAGCTATATCCATTACATCACCTATATTATGCGAATAAGTAATAAATACCTCAACATTGTCTCGTAACAGCCATTTTATTACAATTGGATGAGCGGATTGAACAAAGACTCTGGCTAATTGCGTTTTCAACTCGTCACTTACCAAAAGCAATTTTTTAGCTTTTTTGTTTAGATCGTTTATTATGGAAATAATTTTTGTATCATCAATTAGTTTATTACTGTGTTTATAAAGATTACGGATGTTATTTTTAGTGTTGCCTAAGAGCTCGTGCGTTAATTCTTCGTAGCTTAATATTATATTAATGGCAGAATTGCTATCCGTAAAACGAACAAAATTACAGTAATAGTCTGTATCTATTCTAAGTCTACCAGAGCGAATTAATTCTTGCACTAGATGTTCATATTCGCTCTGAATATTCACCTTATCTATTGCCGGAACTTGATTAAGAATATGATAGACTGAGCTCATTTTTGTAAATATTTAGTGTAAAAAATATATTTAATCAGCTTTTATACTCGGCTATTACAGGGGCATGATCAGATGGTTTATCTTTTGTTCGGCTATGATAGTCAATCTTACACGAAACTAAGTTAGCAACCGCATTGCTTGTAGAAATTATAGAGTCAATACGCATTCCCATGTTTTGTTCAAATGCCCCAGCTCGATAATCCCACCAGGAAAATTCGTTTTTAGTGGGGTGCAATATCCGAAAATTATCAACAAATCCTGAGTTTAATATTGTTCTTAATTTTTCTTGCTCCTTATAGGTAAAACAAGTTGAGTTTTGAAGTTTGACTACGTTGAACACATCAATATCATAAGGAGCGATATTAAAATCAGAACCGATGAATAATTGTTCTTCTAAGCACTTTTTTGAATTAATATAATTTGTAAACGCATCATAAAATTCTAGCTTATTAACGAACTTATCACTACCAACCTCTCCCCCGTTTGGTGCATATAGAGAAATTACTCTAATATACCCAATAGAAGTACCGAAAGAACATTCAATAAAACGAGCTTGATCAAAAATGGGGTTTTCATCAAAATTGTTTTTAACTTCATCTGCCGGAATTTTAGACAAAATTGCTACACCATTATAGGATTTTTGTCCATTTATATAGAAATTATAGGGTAGATGACTTAATTCTTCAGTGGGAAATTTATCCGTTTCACACTTAAGCTCTTGCAGGCAAATAATGTCTGGCTCATTTGATTCAATAAATTCAAGCAAATGTTGTAGCCTCATCCTAATTGAATTAATATTCCAAGTCGCGATTTTTAAGCTCATAATTTACTCATTTTGGCAATCAGTTTGACAATGCGGGCAAAAAAACGTGGACCTTCCAGACTGCTTCATCTTTTCTATCTTATGCTGGCAAATATAACATGACAAACCTTGTCTTCCATAAACATTTAATTCTTGCTTGAAATATCCTGGCTTACCATCTGCGCCCACAAAGTCTCTTAAAGTAGTGCCTCCAGCTTGGATTGCTTTCTCTAGCACTTGCTTTATAGATCTAACTATACTACAAACCTCTTCCTTCGTTAAAGTATTTGAAGGTTTTAGAGGATTAATTTGCGCTCTAAATAGACTTTCTGCTGCATATATATTACCTACTCCGACAACAATTTTGTTATCCATGATAGCTAGTTTTACCGCTATTTTTTTATTAAGTAGCTTTTTAAGAAGATATTCTGTGTCAAACTTTTCTTCCAGAGGCTCAACTCCCAGCGCTTTAAAATAATGTTGATTACTTACTTCGTTACTGGGACTAATATAAACCATACCAAATCTTCTGGCATCATTAAACACTAGCTGCTTACCGCTCTGAAATTCAATAATTACATGATCATGTTTTTGCAAGTGATAATTCTCCTGTTGGATAGTTATTCTTCCACTCATTCCAAGGTGAAAGGTCAAGACATAGTCATTATCAAGATAGATATTCAAATACTTAGCTCTTCGAGTTAGATCTATAATTGTTGTGTTTATAAGGTAGTTGAATAAATCCTCTGTTAGCTCATACCGAAGCCTATTTCTTCTCTGATTATAATTCGTTATTTTATCACCTATTATATGAGAAGCTAAATATCGCTTTAATGTTTCTACTTCGGCTAATTCTGGCATTTTCAAAGCTAATTCGTTGATATAATATTTTAATGATGTTAGTTTACAAAATATATCGGTATAAAATATAGGTCAAGCTTATGGATGAGAAAGATGATAAAAATTTTGGCTTTGAGAAAGTAACATCAAATCAAAAAAGATTCTTGGTTGATGAAGTATTTTCTGATGTAGCTAATAAATATGATATTATGAATGACTTAATGAGTTTTGGCGTACATCGTCTATGGAAGGATGAATTCTGTAGTATGGTCCCGAATTTAAATAGTAATATATTGGATGTTGCTGGCGGCACTGGAGATATTGCGTTTCGTATTAAAGCTAATGCAAAAAAACAAAACAAGGATCCACATATTACAGTTTGTGATATAAATCGAGAGATGCTTAGGGTCTGCCAAGACAAAGCTATAGATTCAAATATTTTAAAAAAATTTGATTTAGTCGTAGGCGATGCTGAAAAACTTCCTTTCCAAGATAATAGCTTTGATTATTACACAATTGCGTTTGGTATTAGAAACATGCTATCGATTGAAAAAACTCTGGAAGAAGCTTATAGAGTACTAAAACCAATGGGAAAATTTCTTTGTCTAGAATTTTCTAAAGTTCAAAATGACATGATACGCCCTTTATATGATTTATATTCATTTAATCTGATTCCGAGAATTGGAAATTTTGTTGCTAAGAATCAAGGAGCTTATAAATATTTAGCTGAAAGCATTAGTGTATTTCCAGATCAGGAGGATTTTAAAACCATGATCCAGAGTGCGGGTTTTTCTGACATAAATTACAAAAACCTAACATTTGGAGTTGCTGCTATTCATTATGGTTTTAAATCTTAATTATGATCAAGTTTTTAAGGTATATTCCTAAGGTAATACATCTATTCTATGTTATAAGTAAGCATAGAATTTTAATTGACTCAGGTCATTTTGAGTTACCTTTATCAGTAAAAATTTTAGGTAGAGTCTGTACTATTCTTCTGTACCCAGCTGGACTATTCACCAAATCTAACTTAAATTTCGGTCAAAGATTGGCAGGATTATTCCAATCCCTTGGCCCAATATACATCAAGTTTGGTCAAACTTTATCCACAAGACCAGACCTAGTAGGAATAGAGGTAGCAAATAGCTTGAAGTATTTACAAGACAAGCTTCCACCATTTAGCTCAGAAATAGTTAGAGCAAGAATTGAAAAAAGATTTGGTCAAAAAATATCTGATCTATTCCTCTATTTTGAAGAAGTTCCTGTCGCGGCTGCTTCAATAGCTCAAGTACACAAAGCGCAACTAAAATCGGGTGAACTAGTTGCCGTAAAAATCCTGAGGCCTAATATTGCACAAAAATACGAAGGAGATATTGCATTTTTAGAGTACGGTGCCGAGATACTTACTTGCTTTCTTAAAAAGGCAAAAAGGTTAAGGCCAAAAGAAGTTATGTCAGTGTTTAGGCAGTCAATGAATCTAGAACTTAATCTTCGCTCGGAAGCAGCTGCAGCTTCTAGGATTCTTGACAATTTCGTCAATGATTCATCTCTACACATTCCAAGAATTTACTGGCATTTAACTCATGACGATATAATAACCTTGGAATGGATTAATGGCGTATCAATTTATGATAGAGAAGCTATTGAAAAATTAGGTTTTGACCCGAAAGATATTGCCGCTAAAATTGCCGTGATATTTTTCAATCAAGCTTATAGAGATGGATTTTTTCATGCTGACTTGCACCCAGGAAATATTCTAGTGTGCCCTAATGGGAAAGTAGCATTAGTTGATTTTGGTATTATTGGTATCCTTGCGGAGAGCGACAGATTTGCTATCGCAGAAATACTTTACGCTTTCCTAAAACGAGATTATAAATTAGTGGCAGAAGTACACCACCGCGTAGGATATATTCCAAAAGAAACTGACTTGGAATATTTTGCTCAAAGCTGCAGGGCTATTGCTGAACCAATTATTGGCGTAGCTATAAAAAATATTTCGATAGGAAATCTTCTAGCTCAATTATTCAAAGTGACAGAGGAATACAGTATGGAAACACAGCCACAATTGCTACTGTTACAAAAAATGATGGTTGTTGTCGAAGGAATAGGCCAAAGCCTTGATGAAGATATTAATATGTGGCAATTAGCAGAGCCTTGGATTAAAAAATGGGTAGCAAAAAATCTCTCGCCTGAAGCTAAGTTATTGCGTATGATCAAAAAAATACTTAATAAATTGCTGTAATAAAACTCCCTCATATGATTATTGTTACTTGGAACATTAACTCCGTTCGGCTTCGTCTTGACTTACTACGAAAGCTAGTTGACGAACAAATCCCTGATGTTATTTGTCTACAAGAGACAAAAGTACGAGATGAGCATTTCCCTATTGAGGCGGTAAAAGCCCTTGGTTTTAACTACGTAGTATATACAGGAGAAAAATCGTATAACGGCGTTGCGATATTGTCCAAACATAAAATTTCCGACAGTTTTTCTCTAGAGTTTTATAACGGTGACAAAAGACATATTTGTGCTAAAATTCATGACTTCGAATTACATAACTTCTACGTTCCAGCAGGTGGTGATGAGCCAGACACTCTGATTAATCACAAATACAAACATAAGCTAGCCTATGTAGAAGCGATGGAGCAATGGCTTGCTTCTAACCGCTGTAAAAGCGACAAACTAATTTTAGTCGGCGACCTAAACATCGCTCCTCTTGAACACGATGTTTGGTCTTCGAAACAACTTACAAATGTTATAAGTCATACACCCCTCGAGAGAACAGCTTTAATTAAATTACAAAATTCGTTTGACTTTGTTGATACTGCTAGAAAATTTGTTGACCCAAGTCAAAAATTTTATAGCTGGTGGAGTTATAGAAACCGTGATTGGAAAAAATCAGATCGCGGAAGAAGATTAGATCATATTTGGGTATCAAGACCACTTGAATCTAGATTACAGAACATTGTTTCATATAAAGAAGCAAGAGCTTGGGACAGGCCTTCCGACCATGTACCTTGTATAATAGATATAGAGTCCTCATGAAACCAATATCAATATATATTCATTGGCCATTTTGCTTATCATTATGCCCATATTGCGATTTTAATTCTCATGTTTCTAACTCCATAAATCATAATGCTTGGTTAGAAGCATATAAAAAAGAGCTATCTTATTTTGCAGATAGAATTGCCAAAAGGCCAGTAAGATCAATTTTCTTTGGCGGTGGTACACCTTCTCTGATGGAACCAAATACAATTCTAGGAATAATCGCTGCAATTTCAGATATTGCTATAGTAGATAAAAATACTGAAATTACACTAGAAGCCAACCCGACTTCATATGAGTTAGAAAAATTCAAAGAATTTAAAGCAGCCGGGATAAATCGAGTTTCAATTGGCGTTCAATCTCTTCGTAATGAAAGACTTCAATCTCTTGGAAGAAAACACTCCGCACAAAATGCTCTAGATGCAATTAAATCTGCCACAACACTGTTTGATAAATATTCGTTTGACTTAATGTATGCCACACAAAATCATGACCTAAAAACATGGCAAGATGAGCTAAAAGAAGCCATGGAATTTGCTGGAGGGCATATTTCTCTGTATCAATTAACTATAGAAAAAGGCACGCCATTCTTTAAGCTTTATAAGGATAAGAAACTGATTCTGCCATCAAATGATGAAGCTGCTGATATGTATGAATGGACCAATGAATATTTACAACAAAACCAATATAAGCGCTACGAAATTTCAAACTACGCCATAAGTGGGCATGAGTGCTTACATAATCTATGCTACTGGAATTACGACGAATATATAGGGATCGGTCCAGGAGCGCACAGTAGACTACATAATAAAGAGGGTATAGTCGCACTAATGATGACTAACAAACCACATACTTGGCTTGATAAAGTAAACGAACTTGGCCATGGCATCCAAACGAAAACCCAGCTTTCCAAAATAGAAACTATAGAGGAAGTTTTGATGATGGGAACTAGGCTACAAGCTGGAATAGTTGAAGAAAAATTTCAAGAAATTACTGGAAAAAATTTTTCGGATTCCTTGAATATAAATATTATAGAGCAACTAAGACATCAGAATTTTGTGACCATGGGCGCAGGGCAAATAAAATTAAGCGAGAAAGGGCTACTACTACACAGCTACATTGTGCCGCGAATGCTTTTATAGTCCTCTATCAAAAGTTATATTTGTCTGCGTGGAGATAAAATTACAAAAATTCTTATCTCCAGTTATCATAAATTTGGCCTGAAGCAATTATTTATCAGTGACACCCTTAGTATCTGGCTCATTATTGCTCTTATCTTCAGCAGACGGAACATCTTCTTCTTGAGGTTTTTCAACAGAAGAAGGGATTTCTTCCGCACTTGCACGCAATTGTACAATAATACTTTTAAATTTCTCTGTCGGGATTAATCCAGGAGCAAAATTACCATTAATTATATATGAAGGTGTTCCTTTTATTCCAAGTTCTTTAGCCAAATCAAAGTTTTTAGCAATTATTTGTCTTACTGAATAACTATTAATTTCGTTTTCTATTAAAGAATAATCAATACTATACTTTGCTAGCATTGTTTTGACATTTTCTTCACTAATTTCTTGCATTTTCATCAACTCGTTGTGAACGTTCAGGAAATTATTACTAGAAACCCTTTGAACTGCTAGGGCTATTTTGGCTGCATATGTAGAGGTTCCACCTAAAATAGGTATTGGTCTCAAAACCACCTTTACTCCTGAATCTGAAGCTATAATTTCATTTTCATAATCATTTGCTTTTTTACAAAAAGAGCAGTTATAGTCATAAAAAGCAACTACAACTATATCTCCATTTGGGTTACCTAGTATTGGAGGGGACTCTGCTTCTTCGATTTGTGCTTTGTTTTTCTGCAAGTAGTCAGTAGTTTTTCTAGTAGACTCATCTAATTTTTTATTATGAAACCCCTCAAGAGACTGCATTATTACCTCAGGATTGTGCATAATATAGTCTTTAATCATTTGCTGTATCTCATCTTTAGCTACAGTATCCGCTACATCCTTTTTTTCTTCAGTAGATTCGACAGAAGAAGAATGCACAGGCACTGATACTACATCTGGGGTCAGCGACATTTTGTAAGCAAAAAGAATTACAAGTATTATAAATATTAATGCCAATGCAAAATTAAAGAGTTTTTGTATCATTTTTATTCCTTATAGTTTTTTATATTATTGAGATATTATCACTTTGATACTTGATTCGTATTATTTTTGCAAAACAAAAATAACCACTTATAAATAAACTTATTTTGTAGCTTCTAAAATATCACCAGCTTTATACCAATCTGGTGAGTTCTTTTTCAAGTTACTCATCGCCATAGTTGCCATCTTTCGCGCGTCGCTAATGCGCCCTGATTTAAGTGAAATGAGAGCAGTGTTCAAGTAGCTTTTACCTATAAGTCCACTTTGTTCATAATAAATTGCCATATAGTGAAGAGCTAGTAAATTGTCTGGTTCTTTATCAAGAACAAATAATAAATCTTTATAATAGATAGCAACTGGTAAACCATTGCTACGGTTAGTCATCCCAACTATAGCCTTACCAAGACGAATTAAAGGATCATGTGGCCTCGCCTCTTCTGCTAGTTCATATTCATGTAAAGCAGCTTTCTTTCCAGATTCGAAATATATCTGAGCTTTCAGTTCGTGATAATATGGATCATTTGGATGCTTCCTTACAAGAAAATCAATATGACTGAGTGAATCATTAAAATTACCTATTCGGAAACATTTAATGGCTTTCATATAGTGAGTTATTTCATCAACATTATTTTTGAATTTGTAATCAAGTATTTTATTTATCTCCACAGTAAAAGCTGCTAGCTTCGCCGAAGCACGAGAATATTTATAAACTATATCGTTATTATTTTGACTGGTGCTAAATTTTGATTTTTTATTAAAATTTCTAAGTATAAGTAATCTTTCATTATTAAGAGGATGGGTTTGGTCATATTGACTAAAAGAATCTGCCGATGATTGTAGCTGCATTTTTTCAAAAAATTTAATTAGCCCTACTACACTATTAGAGCTTTTATTAAGTAAGCGCATGGCAGTTTGGTCAGCACTGGATTCAAATTCACGGGAATAAGCATAAATTGATCTTTCAGAAAAATGCATCCCCCCTAATGTAATTGCAAGCCCTTCTGCTCCTGCACCACTTATTGCAGTAGCCAACCCTAAAGCTGTAGTCCCTATAGCTGCCTTTTTATAATTATCTATAACTTCATCCCGCCTTACTACATGATGCCCTAAGATGTGGCCCATTTCATGAGCGACAACTCCTCTTAATACATCAGGATCTGGATAATTGATAATTAGACCGCTAGTAATAAAAATCTCATTTCCTCCAGCAGTAAAGGCATTCGGGACTAAATCATCGAGAATATAGATTTTTAAATCTTTAAGCCCAGAGGTTTCCCGAAGTGGCGCGACTACAAGATTTACGGTTTCTTCTATTTCAGAATCCCGGATAATGTTAGCTTTAGCTAAATTGACACTTAAGAAAATAATTATAAAAAATAAATGCTGTAGTTTCATCTCGCTACCATGAGGTTATACTTAACCATACATTTTATTTAGTGCTAGACAACATCCCAAAGGCACAGCTTTACTCTGCTGAATAATAAAGCTCTACAAAATCAGCTGCTCCCATAATCTGTATGAACCCATCTTCTCCCAGAATGTCTAAAATACCTTGACCCAAGTACTTGTCTAAGGGAACTGGTTGTAAAATTAGTGGTTCTCTAGCTTGTACTTCACAGCGTAGATTTTCTATTACTTTATATTGTTCACTGTCTTCACCAAATTTTTGTTCAGCATAATTTAATGCATTAAACAATTTTATAGTATGTAATTTTTCAGCAAATCCTTTTAGTTCCATCTTAAATACTCCCATACCTATTACATGTTGAAATAATAATAGATTTTCTTGGCCAAATCAAGAAAGAACGATAACACGAACTTTGATACTTATATATTGGATAGTCAAGTTCTTAAGATAGTATCATCTTTTCCTAGCTTAAAAAGCCTTCATGAAAAAATTTTATTAAAATGACTTGAATAATTGCAAGAGATAGGTCAAATTACAATCATTAAGTAAATCCTAAACTAGAAATTTATGTCAAAATTAGCAATTGTTACTGGTGGAATAAGAGGAATTGGCGCTGCAATTTCAACAAGTTTAAAAAATGCTGGCTATGATGTTATCGCAAATTATCATACACATACAGAATTAGCCCGTGAGTTTAGTAAAAATACTGGTATTAAAACAATGGCTTGGGACGTTTCAAATATAACTGAATGTCATGAAGCCGTAACTAAGATTGAATTAGAAACCAGCAAAAATGTATCAATACTTGTCAACAACGCTGGTATTACTAGAGATGGCATGCTTCACAAAATGCCCTTGCAAAACTGGCGCGATGTAATAGAAGTAAATTTGAGCTCGTGTTTTAACATGTCAAGTTCTGTAATAACAAAAATGCGTGAGCATAATTTTGGTAGAATTGTCAACTTAAGCTCTATTAATGCATTATCCGGACAGCTAGGACAAACTAATTACTCCGCATCAAAGGCTGGTATTATTGGTTTTTCTAAGGCATTAGCTAAAGAGTCGGCATCAAAAAATATTACTGTAAACTGTATTGCTCCTGGTTACATTGATACTGACATGATGAAAGACATTCCAAACGAAGTGCTTCAAAGCATAATTGAACAAATTCCAGTCAAACGGCTAGGTAAACCTGAAGAAGTTGCCAGAGCCGTTTTATTCTTAGTCAGTAATGATTCTGGTTTCATTACTGGCGAGACTCTGTCAATAAATGGTGGACATTATATGGCTTAAGTTATGCATTTTAATATAAAAGAAATACCAAATATAATTGCTGAACAAATGAAAGCTAAGGGAGTTTGGAAAACCGATTGCCCGGTTACTCTTGAGCGCCTAAAGTTGCTTGAAATTAGTCACCTTGATTTTGAAGGAAATATTCAGTCTGGTGAAATCATAGTTTTGGATAAATTAGCCGAATCAGTAATCCGAATTTTCGAAGAATTAATGGTAATCAAATTTCCAATACATAGCGTTTATCTCATTGATAAATACGAAGGTGATGATGATAGATCTATGGCAGCTAATAATAGTTCGAACTTTAATTTCAGAAAAATTGCCAACTCTACACAGCTTTCAATGCATTCATACGGGCTGGCAATAGACATTAACCCAGTGCAAAATCCATATATTGTTATTCAAGACGATGGTCATGTCGAGGTGCATCCCAAAGCCGGAGTAGAGTTCTTAAATCGTACTAACCTGAGGCCAGGAATGGTCGAACCTATAGTATCAATTTTTAAAACACATGGTTTTAGTGAGTGGGGAGGAAACTGGAATAAACCAATAGATTATCATCATTTTCAGGTATCCAGATCACAAATAAGTGACTTGATATAGTAAATTTCACCGTTACTTCTCTAATAACAAATAAAAATCGATTCACGCTAACTCGGGATTTGATAATAAGTTTTTATCCCCAATTAGCGTGATATAGAAGGCATTTACCTTGAAAACCCATCTGATCTCGGACGAGTAGGCGGTAGCTTAGTAGGACGCCCTGGAGGCGGCTTAGGAAGCTTTTTTGCTCCCACTCCAACGGTCGGTGGGGTTGGTGGGGTCGGAGTAGTTGGTGGCTTTGGGGTTACTGTGCTAGGAGGTGGATGAGGCAAACCATGATTATGGCCTACAACACTAGCCTGCTGAGCGAGTACTGGTGACGGTTTAGGTAGAGCTTTTGGCGCATTAAAAATGCTATCAAATTGCTTGGGATTAGACTGACGCATTTTTGCAATATCTGCGGTAGTTGGTATAGCTTTAGCATTAAACTCTAACGGCTTTCCATCCTTAGTCATACCAGTCTTTTGAGCAAAAGAGTTTAGTTTTGTTGCAATGTCTGTACTTGTCATCGCATATGTAATGAAAGCCGCCTCTATTTTTTTAACCGAAGTTTTTTCAGCTTTGGGTTGATGTTGCTTTTCCAATTTAGTTGCAATCTTATCTAATGAGGCTGTAGAAACAGTATAACTACCAGTAAAGCTAGTGGAATAACTTTGTTCAGACTTTAAAGAAGTTACTAGCTCTTGAGTTAACTCCTTTTTATGTACTGCTAGATATTCTGGACCTAATTTAGCAAGAGTTGGTGCAAGAGCTTTGGTAATCTTTTCAACTCTCTCAGGAGTAAATTTAACTTTCTGCTCCTTTTCCATTTGCTTTATTACATCAGAAACTAATAATATAGGAGACACACCTTGTGCATCTTTTTCTAGAGAGTTAACAAAGCCAGTAACACTTCGGACAACAGCTGCCTCTACAGGCGCTTTCTCTGCTTCGGTTAACTTCCCTGATTGTTTAACACTTTGCTCACCTTGGCCAATAAATTTGCTATATTGTTCAAGCTTTTCCTGAGAAAACCCCCGAGGATCATTTTTTAATATCTCTTCTGTCTTTTTTATAATCGCTTGAGCATATTCTTCTTTGGGTATATGTTTATTTGCCAGCTCTAGTATGGCCTGCCCAGTAGCTTTCATAGGAACTAACATCTCATCTTGATCTAACCCAAACCTCTCAAGTTCATCTGAAGGCCCCCCTAATGCTAAAGGCAAAACAAAACCCTTAACAGCCGCTTCTGTTTTTGCAGAATTAAGCTCTAATTTTTGACGCTCTTCTGGGGTAGTGGCTAGTTTTAAATGCTCTATTTTACTATTATGTATCACCTCAACTAATTTATCAACTTCATGTGAAGGGGCATTCTCTCGAATAGCTTTAGACCCCAACCCTTCTATTACACTAAGGCTACCGTAAAAATGGAGTATTTTTTCTTCGCTTGACCCAGGTTTTAAAGCTACTATGCTTTCCTTATAAGAACCTATTCTACCAACTAATCTATTTATATCAGCCAGCAATCCCTGGGTTCTTGGTGAAAAGCCCTCATTATCTTTTGCCATAATATTTACTCACTTTAATAGTTAACTCATACATTATTAAGTAAATACCTATTTCAACTTAGCTGTCAATATATTAATAAGTACAGGAAATATTTATTTAGGTGGGTGTTACTTCCTAATATTAGTAAAGAATATTAAACCTCGGTGATTAAATTCAGTCGTGACGAGAAGAACTATTGTGCAACATGGCAAAAGTAATCCTAAAACTGTCTGAAGCTCCCCTCTTGGCAAAATTCTCAAACACTAGAAAAAAAGCGGCTCAAGCAAGGCATGACTTTGTAACACAGAATGACTGGAGGTATGTTTTGTCCGGAATAACTTTGCTTACGTTCCTAACGTACATTTGAGTACATTGCGGCGCTCGGCTTCATTTTTCCTAAAAATCCCTCAACTATTTTTGACTTATGCAGGAAGTCTATTATATTTTCAAACGTAAGATTTAATGCGTTCAATGTCTGAATAAAGCTTTTGAAGTGAATCCTCTGCCTTTTTAAGCTTTTTATTTATTGCATTAATAATTTTCTCAGAAGGGTTTTCAAAGTTCTTCATATGCCTCTGGAGTTGAAGCCTGATATTATCTAAATTATGGTGAGCTTTTGACAAAGCCTGCCAAAATTTCTTTTTTGCCCTAGCAGGCGCATTTTCCAGCTCTTGGATTTTTTGCTGACAAAGCACATCTAATTCGTTAACCTTAGTTGACATCAATTCCAGTTTTTCTTTATGAAATTTGGCAACCTGATCTGCTGTTTGGAAGATTTTAGCTTCAACTCGAGCTTCTGCAGTTCTTTTTAAACCCCAAGCCAAACCACATTTACTCATAAGGTATATGATCCATTTATGGACATCAAATTGATGCCATTTATGACCGTTGCGATAATCAGAAGGAAATGCGTGATGGAAATTATGCCAATTTTCTCCAAGTAATAAAAGTGCCAACCACCAAATATCCCTAGATGTGCCGTTAGTATATTTTTGCGTACCAACAAAATGACAAAGCGAGTTTACAAAAAACGTAACTTGTTGTTGCACAGCTCTCCCCAGGCCTATAAACAAAAACCCTGCATAGGCAGCAAGTAGACTAGCCCCGCCGAAGACATACCCAACAGCTGCTGGAACTAAGGTGTTCATAAGAATAGCAATATGCCAATAATATTTTAGTTGCCATCTTAGTAGTTTATTTCTTCCATGCTTTACTATTGTAACTCTGTCAATAGATTTATAACTGCCTTCCCCAACCAACATCCATCCCATATGAGACCACAGAAATCCCATAATTCTACTTTTATATTTTAGTGGTGTATGCGGATCTTTCTCCGTATCAGTATATGTATGGTGCATAAAATGATTTGATGCCCAAGATAAAGCTGGACCTTGTAGAGTGCCGGCAGAGAATAAAACTAGTATGAATTCAACAAATTTATTTGTTTTATACGTATCATGCGACCAAAGACGATGGAATCCAACTCCAACAGTAATATTTGAACCATAATACCCTGCTAAAAATAAAATCACTTCAAACCAACCTAGTTGGTTGGTTGCTGCATAAGAAATAGCTAGAACAATCAAAATTATTGGATACGCTATCAGCGCAAAGATACCAACTAGATTAACTTCTTTAAACATATGACAACCGCCAATGATTAATATAATGGAGCGGGTGAAGGGATTCGAACCCTCGACTTCGACCTTGGCAAGGTAGCGCTCTACCCCTGAGCTACACCCGCTTGTTTTAAAAATATTTGATTATAATGCACAAAAATTATACAAAAAAACTAAATACCTTAAATGCCTCCTAGTAAAATACAAAAATAGGCCAAAAGATCAAGTACTAAATTCGTTTAAATTGTTTTTTAGCTAAAATTTTTGCTTTTTAAGCTCGGTAATATTATAATCCCGAGCTGTGATTATTGCCAGATAGGAGTATCTATATAATATATGATAAAAAAAGAAAATACTTACAAGATTATTGTCAGCATTACTGGAGCATCCGGAGCCATATACGGAATAAATCTGTTGAAAACTCTACGCACTCTTGCTGTGGAATCTCATCTAATCATTTCAAAAGCGGCTCATCTTACCATAGCTACTGAAACAACTTTTACAGTAAAGGATATAATGAGCCTTGCTGATTATGCATATAATTTTGGAGATATTGGAGCTCGAATTTCAAGCGGGTCTTTTAGAACTAACGGTATGATTATCGCCCCCTGCAGTATGAAAACACTTTCTGCTATTGCTAATGGGTTTGAAGATAACCTGATTACCCGAGCTGCTAGCGTAGTGATAAAAGAAAAGAGGCTACTAGCTCTAATGGTTAGAGAAACACCGCTTCATGCAATACATTTAGAGAATATGCTAAAATTAAGCCGTGTTGGGGTGTCGATATGTCCAGCAGTTCCCGCATTCTATAACAAACCTTCTTCAATAGATGATTTAATAAATCATTCTAATGCAAGAATTCTTGATCTTTTTAACATTGATACCGATATTATCAAGCGTTGGGATGGTATATAAACTGAGTGTTGATGATTAATTTCTAAGGAAGGGATCTCCTTGAGTGCGTCACAATCTGGTAGTTTTCTATACTATTTCTGCATGACTTTCTTTTGGGCCTATTTACCCAAACATCCTCTAGCACTTTTTGTATTATGATTCGTGATTTGTTGTACATCATGAACAAGATCAGTATAAGTCCTAACACTCGTTTGATAGTTATGTTCAAAAAACTTACGATGAATCTCTATAAAATCGCCTGCGGTTTTACATTTTAAGCACTCCGCGCTTAAGCCCAAGTTATTCTCAAAGGAATTATTAATATTATCCGTCAGGTTTTTTATCATTTTTTGTGTAAGATTAGTGAGATCACTATTACCATGTAAACTAGAACTAAATGTAGAGTTAGCGGATTTTATAAAATCGTTTACACCTTGCTTCATATCATCGGCAAAATCTGACTCAAGCAGGTTCTCCGCCAGTAGTGTCTCATTAAATGCCTTGCTAGGTTTGCTACTTTTACTCTTGCTGGCTTTTTGACTAGCTTTATTACCACTCATATCGATGTCTCCAAATCAAAATAATTTCATAATAATATTTTACGATATTTTTTTTCTTTCACAAATTTATTTACTGCCGTATATCCCTATATTTGTTAATATCTGTGGTTTTAAAGATGGTGTTAGTTCTATAAGGATTAATATCCACCCCACCTCGCCTGGTGTATTTGGCAAATACCGTCAATTCCATTGGCGAACACTGCTTTATAATGTCATTAAACATATGCTCGACACATTGTTCATGAAATTCACTATGATTTCTAAAAGAGATAATATACTGTAGGAGAGATTTATGGTTTATTTTTCTCCCGCGATATTTGATTTGTACTGAAGCCCAATCAGGTTGATTTGTTACTAAGCAGTTTGATTTTAATAGATTTGAATATAGCACCTCTTCTACTACCTGCGAATCATCAGATAGCTTAAGTAATTTAGAATTGACATTATACTCGTTCACTTCTATGTCTAGTTCATCAAGATACACACCACCGAACATTACCAACTTATCACTGGAAAACTCGCTCAAAGATTTCACAGATAGTTCTATGTCCGAATTGGTTACACGATCCAGATCCACTTTGAGTAGAGCAATAACCTCATTTTCGTCAGTAAATTTTGTTCCATTATAAGAATTCAGATAAAGCTTAACTGATTTTGACTCTACGATGTTTTCAGAATCAAAAGGAACAAAAAATTGTACTATTCTAACTTCTGGCTTACCTTTTGAATTAAGCCACGACAACTCGTAACAGTTCCAAAAATCCCCTCCACTAAACGGCATATCTCCAAATAAATTAATCTGCTCTCTAGCTAATTTTCTTGGTATGCCAACTAATAGAGCTTTATCATAACTATATGAATACTTAACCTCTTTACCTAAAGGCAAATCTAATTTTTCTGGCACTTGTTAACCTCAAAAAACTTACTGCTGACATTGTTATAATACGATTCAACTGCTCGTATTATATATTATTTTAACAGTGCAGCAATCTTGTTTTTAGTAAATTAACACTGCACTCTAGGCTATGCTTTTCTTGCTTAGTCAAAAGAGAGGGAGCCTGTTCTACACAAACAATCAACCCATCTCCCTCATCTTTTGAAGCAATACTTGAAATGTATATTATGTAAGTAGAATCGATAATTTTACAACTAAACCTGGCAAGCTTGTGACCTTCGATAGCAGCTCTTATCCTGGTAATATTTTTTTGTATATATTTTATAATTGCGCTACGAAGAAGCGTATTATTCTCCCCAGAAAGCATTATAATCGAATCTATAACTATAACATCTTCCAAGTTATGGTACTCTTTGACATCCTTTATTAACTGAATACAAAACTCAGAAGCATTAGATATGCTTATACTATTCACCAAGTTTTTATATAAAAATTTGCCATCAAGATAATGCTGGATTATCTGGATATTTTTTTCATCCAATAATTTCTTATAAGTGAAGATTTTAGTAATCAACACCCAAACAATGGCCCCTACAAAACAAGCAAACAAAATAAGATCATGGTCATTAAACATAAGCATTTTTTATATTTGAATATTAAACTATAAGTTAATGATTAGAGCCGCCATTTAACCTAAAACAGAGTAAATACCAACTTTTATTCTCACATGCAATATTTTTTTGTTTTTTTTGCTTAAGTTTTAATAAAAATGTCGTATATTATCATAAAAATGGAGTTTACTATAATGACAGAAGTAATAGCAATAGACCAACTAAAGCAATATATCAGCAGAATAGAACGACTAAATAGCGATAAGGCAGAAGTAGCTGACGATATAAAACAAGTATTTGATGAAGCCAAAGCAAACGGCTTTGATACTAAAATTATGAAGCAAGTGATAAAATTAAAGAAACTTGATAAAGATTCGCTAGCAGAACAAGAAGCAATTTTAGAACTCTACCGCTCAGCGCTGAATATCTAAAACATTTGCCATTTAAATCTACTAGAGAATTTTACGCATCAACATTGTATTCACCACATATATAGCACAAGGTTGTGGTTGAATTTATTGCTTAAATTAATCTGGGAAATGGTATAAAATAGTTTTAATATTCATTTATTTTGAATCTTATATAGCTTACTAAGTAACTGATCGATTCGAGAAACAATTGGCACTTGTTTAGACTCTATCTGAGTAAAAATCTGTATTGGTGATTCTTGGATTTGATTTGCATTCTTGTTTAGCCGACTCAAGCTCAAATCTTCATCAACTTGTTGCACCGACGCACGGCCATCTACAGAAAACTTAATACCAAGATCAAGCTGACGTGGAAGATTGATCTTATAGCCATTCATTTGGTTAACATCGTACAAAGAATTATCAGCTTGATCTAGCTCCCTATCTACTAACGCAGCCTCAGATGATGGTTCGCCTCCCAAACTCACTCGATCTAATTGAGCATCTCTATCTTTCTCTATAATAGAGTTGATTAAGTAACTTTGTTTTAGGTAATTAATGGTATCTTTTGTATAATATCTTCTGCCTCTCATTTTTATTATTGAGAGATTACGATCAGATTTCTCAACATAACGAAGCTTATGAGTAGATAGCCCAGTCAACTCTGCTACTTCCGTAATAGAAAAATACTTCTTTTCAGCTATCACGAATTCACCTTATCCTTAAATGACTTAGAAGGAGTAAATTGCAGCACAGTTCTTGGAGAAATCGAAACAGAATTACCAGAGTGAATGTTGAATCCTGGCCTAGTTTTTTTGTGGTTAATTTTCCAAGTGCCAAAATTCTGCAACATAATTTTTTGATCTTTTTTGGCTAGGTTTAAAATTTCTGCAAAAACATATAATGTAATTTCTTCGCACAACGATAGCGATAACCCAAGTTGAGACCTTAATTTTTCAGAAATTTTTTCCTTAGTAATGGTAGAGACCTTATGTATATTATCCCCATCAATTTTTATTATGATATTACTACCATCTTACAATCGCAGATCCCCAAGTTGCACCCGCACCAAAGGCAGTAAACACAACTATTTCGCCTGACTTTACTCCTTTGGATGATTTGAGTTCTGATAATGCAAGAGGAATCGAAGCCGCCGAACAATTTGCGTGCCTATCAATAGTAATTACTACTTTACTGCTATCAATCTCAAATCTAGAAGCAACACTATCAATTATCCGCAAATTTGCCTGGTGAGGAATCAGATAGTCAACATCAGACAAATTCATCCCGTTTGACTCCAGCACCTGCTTAACTGATTCAGACATTTTTTCAACCGCACGCCGGAATACTTCTTGACCCTTCATTTGCACTGTACCGCTTTTGCCATTAGTACTTACACCTCCATCAGTGTAAAGTATATCGTACATTGACCCATCAGAATAAATATTACTATCGATAATACCAGCATTCGAATTGCAATGCTGCAAAATTACTGCACCGGCACCATCTCCAAACAATACACAGGTTGAGCGATCTTTCCAATCTAGAAGAGCAGACATTTTCTCAGCGCACACTAATAAGGCAGTCTTATATTTACCAGATTTTATCATGCTATCCACTACATGAATGCCATATATAAATCCAGAACAGATTGCCTGTATATCAAAAGAAGGTATATGTTGGAGATTTAGATAACCTTGCAATTTGTTGGCTACCCCAGGGAAACTATTATCAGGAGTGTTGCTACAAACAACAACAAGATCTATGTCTTGAACGTTAATTTTAGCATCTTTAATTGCGGCAAGCGCTGCTTTATGAGCCATGTGTGAAGTAAACTCTCCTTCGGCAGCAATATGTCGCTGACAGATCCCAGTTCTTGTTCTAATCCATTCATCACTAGTGTCAACAAACTTCGCTAGATCATCATTAGTTAAAACTCTTTCTGGTAAGTAGCCTCCACAACCAATAATTCTTGTGGCCATATGAGTTACTTACTCAACCGCTTCAATTTCAACTTTTTCTGCAATAACTTGACGTTTATTGTATGAACCGTTGCTTGCATCCATATGATGTGGTAGTCTGTACTCACCAGTATCTTTGTCTATTATAACATTGATTCGGCTAAGTGCGTCATGTGAACGTCTCATATTACGTTTTGATTTCGATGTTTTTTTCTTTGGAACTGCCATGGTTTATCCCTCAATATACTTCTTTGTTGTCAGTATTTAAAAAAAGTGTTTGTCAAACAGAGGCGCATTGTATTATATTTCATCTACAAAATCCATAATATTTTTATATAAAAACCATTTATGACACATTTACCCAAACTAATACCAACAATTTTTCTTATATTCCTGGCTGGTTGTCAGTCTATAGACGTTCGTGGACAATTTGTAAGCGACGAGGCAATAAAGCAAATAAATTCTCAGCAACCAGCCAAAGTGCAGTTGATTGCACTTGTTGGAACTCCAACCTATGTACCAGATTATTCTAATAATACATGGTATTATATTCAACGTTCACTTGCTAAGAGAGCATGGTTTGATCCTAAGGTGGTAAAACAACGTATAGTAAAAGTAGTATTTAATGGCGATAAAGTTCAAGAAGCTATACTTTTAAGCGATGGTCAAAACGAGGAAATCTCATCACAAAGCAACTATACACAGACCTATGGCACTCAGCAAAATGGTATACAAAAATTTGTCAAGAATATAGGTAGGTTCAATAAAACGACCGATGGTACTAAAAGAAAAAAGAAAAAATAACGGCTGATATATATAATACTAAGAATAGGTTATCCTGAATACAGATATCAGGACTTATCTTACAACCACTTGAGATCCTGAATGCGTTTATTAAAAACTTCTATTTCTATAATACATATGATATATGCGCTCAGAATTATTCATAAATAAACACTAGCCTTATAATAAACAACTTACATGCGATGAGAATCAATTATGATCAGCGACATAGAATTAAAAAAATTACAAAAACTGGCTCGGCTAAGCTTTTCAGGCGAGGAAGCTAAAGAGTTCTCTTCTAAACTTGAAAGCGTCCTTAACATGATTAATCAAATTCATGAGGTTGAATGCCAGGATATCGAGCCACTAAGATCAGTATGCGAAATGAGTCAAAGACTGCGCGAAGATAAAGTAAATGAAGCTAATCTTTCTGATGATCTCTTCAAAAATGTTCCAGGTAATAGCGTCGATTTGGCGCGTGAAATAAAATGTTTTATTGTTCCAAAGGTGGTTGAATAATATGAAAGAATTGATAAAGTTATCCATAACGTCGGCTCTAGAGGGCTTAAACTCAAAAAAATTCACCTCAACCGAGCTTGTTAATGCCCATATAGCTCAAGCAACAAAATGCGAAAATCTTAATGCATATATTACAGAAACCTTTCACCATGCAACTAAGCAAGCAAAGCAGGCGGATCAAAATTATCAAGAAGGAACTAATCGTAAGCTAGAAGGAATTCCCGTTGCAGTAAAAGACTTATTTTGCACGAACGGTATCAGGACTACTGCCGGATCAAAGATGCTACATAATTTCGTTCCAACGTACGAATCAACAATTAGCAAAAATATCGCTGATCATGGAACAATCATGATTGGAAAAACAAATATGGATGAGTTTGCGATGGGTTCGTCGGGTACCACTAGCTATTTTGGCAGTACGATTAGCCCATGGAAAGCGAAAGACAACTCTCAAGATCTTGTTCCAGGAGGATCATCTGCAGGATCAGCTGCCGCAGTAAGTAGCTTTAGCGCCATGGCAGCTCTTGGAAGTGATACTGGTGGCTCAATCAGGCAGCCAGCGGCTTTCACGGGCATCGTTGGGATTAAACCTACATATGGGCGATGCTCAAGATGGGGTATGGTGGCTTTCTCCAGTTCTCTTGATCAAGCGGGCATTTTTACAAGAACAGTAAATGACGCTGCTTTGATCCTTGAGGCTATGATGGGGTTTGATGAAAAAGATTCCACTTCAGTCAACAAATCTGTACCAGAGCTTGTATCAGCTTCTATAAAATCAGTAAAAGGAATGCGAGTTGGCATTCCAATGGATTTAATGGATATGAAAGGAGTTAATAGTGAAATAATCAAAATGTGGCAAGATTCGATTGAAATGATGAAGGCAGAAGGAGCTGAAATAGTTAACATCTCACTTCCTCATGCCAAATATGCTTTACCTGTTTATTATGTTATCGCACCCGCAGAGGCTTCATCGAATTTGTCAAGATATGATGGAGTTCGCTACGGCCATAGAACCGAAAAAGACTGCAAGTCCCTTGATGAAATGTATACCCTTACCAGAACAGAGGGTTTTGGCGATGAGGTAAAGAGACGTATTATGATTGGTACTTATGTACTTTCTTCAAGCAAAATGGATGCTTATTATTTAAAAGCTCAAAAAATACGTCGTTTAATAGCAAACGATTTTAAAACAGCATATGAAAAAGTAGATGTAATTTTATTGCCGTCTGCACCAACGGCTGCTTTTGGTATAAATGAAAATCAAAGCGATCCACTCACTATGTATCTAAACGATATATTTACCATTCCAGCAAGCCTAGCCGGTTTACCATGCGGATCTGTCCCAGCTAGCATATCGTCCCAAGGATTGCCACTAGGAATGCAATTAATAGCACCTGCATTTGATGAGTATAATCTTATTAGATCAATGGCGGTAATTGAGCGAGCGATGGCTAATACTGATTTCACACCAGGAGGTTTCTAATGGCATATATCACAGGAAATACAGGAGAGTGGGAGTATGTAATAGGTCTAGAAGTACATGCTCAAGTATCTTCAAAAGCAAAATTATTTTCACAAACCGCAACTGATTTTGGCGCCCAACCAAATACCCAAGTATCCCTTGTTGATGCAGCAATGCCTGGTATGTTGCCAGTTTTAAATAGATATTGCGTAGAACAAGCAGTAAAAACAGGGTTAGGAATAAATGGAAAAATAAACAAACTTTCGGTTTTTGACCGAAAGAATTACTTTTATGCAGATTTACCGCAAGGCTATCAAATTTCGCAGTTTTATCTGCCGATTGTACAAGATGGTCATTTGCATATTACTCTTGAGAACGGCTCAGAAAAAAGAATTAGGATCAATCGTATTCATCTAGAGCAGGATGCTGGAAAAAGTATACATGATCAGCATCCAGATTATAGCTTAATTGACTTAAATCGTTCAGGTATTGCTTTAATGGAAATCGTAACTGAGCCAGATATGAATTCTCCATATGAGGCATCTGAATATGTCAAAAAACTCAGAAGTTTACTACGTTACGTTGGCTCTTGTGATGGTAATATGGATCAAGGCTCGATGCGTTGTGATGCAAATATTTCAGTACGCAAACCAGGCGAGGAGCTAGGCACAAGGTGCGAAATTAAGAACGTTAACTCCGTTAAAAATATAGTGAAAGCTATTGAGTATGAAGCAATGCGTCAGGTAGAATTACTAGAAAACGGCGAGAAAGTTAATCAAGAAACAAGGTTATTTGATGCAAGCACTGGACAGACTCGAACAATGCGCAGCAAAGAAGATGCGAACGATTATCGCTATTTCCCGGATCCAGATTTGCTTCCCGTAGTTATAGATGATGCAATCATCGAAAAAATGAGATCAGAATTGCCAGAATTACCGGAAGTCAAAACTCAACGTTACGTAACTCAGCTGAATTTAAGTAAATATGATGCAGAGGTTTTAGTTGCTGATGAAGAAACCGCTAGTTATTTTGAGCAAGCAATAATTGGAACAAATGCAAAAACTGTTGCAAACTGGATTACAAGCGAATTATTTGGTAAACTAAACAAAAACTCACTGACTTTAGCCGAGTGTAAGATTACGCCAGAAATGCTACGCTCTATGGTAACTATGATAGAAGACGGTACTATTTCAGGCAAAATAGCTAAAACTGTTTTTGAAGAAATGTTTTTAAGCGGCGATAGCGCAACTAAAATTGTTAAAGATAAAGGGCTAACACAAGTCTCGGATCGCAGCTCGATTGAACCAATTATTGACGAAGTAATAGCTGCAAATCCAGATTCTGTAGAAGCTTATAAAAGTGGTAAAGATAAACTTATAGGATTTTTTGTTGGTCAAGTAATGCAAAAAACTGAAGGTAAAGCAAGCCCAGCAATGGTCAATGAGTTATTGAAAGAAAAATTAAAATAATGACAATAAAAATTCATAAAGAGGCTGATTTTGAGAAGATGCGGCAAGCTGGCCAGCTTGCCGCTCATACTCTTGATTATATCGCTAGTTTTGTTATTCCTGGAGTTACTACTGACTATTTGAATAATTTGTGCCATGATTTTATTATTACTAATGGAGCAATTCCCGCACCGCTTAATTACAAGGGATTTCCAAAATCAATTTGTACATCAATTAACCATGTTGTGTGTCACGGCATACCATCTGATAAAAAACTCAAAAGTGGCGATATAATAAATATTGATGTAACCGTTATATTGAATGGGTGGCATGGTGATACTAGTCGTATGTTCTACGTCGGTGAGGTTGGTATTAAGCAAAAGAGACTTACACAAGTTACTTATGAAGCGATGATGATTGGTATTGAGATGGTAAAACCAGGCGTGCGTCTTGGTGATATTGGTCATGCAATCCAACAATATGCCCAAAAACATAAGTATTCAGTAGTTCGTGATTATACTGGTCATGGCATTGGCAGGGTTTTTCACGACGAGCCAACTGTACTCCATTATGGAAAGCCTGGAACTGGTGTTGTACTACAAGAGGGAATGTTTTTTACTATTGAACCAATGTTAAATGCAGGCAAGGCAGAAACTATTTTGAGTAAATTTGATAATTGGACAGTAACGACGAGAGACAAGTCACTTTCTGCTCAATTTGAGCACACAGTAGGTGTAACTAAAGATGGGGTAGAAATTTTTACCCTATCGCCAACAAATTTACTATACCCGCCATATGAATCAGGAAAATAAAGGAGATAAACAACCTCATTATCTTGGTCATCGTAAAAGACTGAAAGAAAAATTTTTAAACTCTAACCCTTCTAGTGTTAGCGATTATGAATTACTAGAATTATTATTATTTCAAGCTCTGCCCCGCCGGGATGTCAAACCTCTTGCCAAAGATTTATTACAAAAATTTGGTAACTTTAGTGAGCTAGTTAATGCTGAGAAAGATAAGATTCTTGCTGTAGATGAAGCCAAGGAACCAACTTACTTACAACTTAGACTGCTCAAAGAGCTTTTGAATCGTATTTTTCAGAATGAACTCAAAGAAAAGAATATTATAAGCTCATGGAGTGCACTACTTGATTATCTAAAATTTAATATGGGTTGTTTAAAAATAGAGCAGTTTCGGGTTTTATTCTTGAATAAAAAAAATATCCTTATCGCTGATGAAATTGTTGCTACTGGAACTATCGACCAAACTCCTGTTTATCCAAGAGAAATTGTAAAAAAATCTCTATTTCACGAAGCTGGTGCAATTATTTTAGTTCATAATCACCCAAGTGGTAATATCAAACCATCAAAATCTGATATTGACTTGACTACACAAATTATTAATGCTTGTAATATGATTAATGTAACTGTTCATGATCATGTTATTATAGGCGGTGGTAACTATTATAGTTTTAAATCAAATATGTTGTTATGAATTACTATTTATTGAGCCTTCTTATTTTAGGGACGATTTCAACAGCTGCTTCTTACTTACTGATAAAGCTACTGATTAATCTACTACCCAAATATGGAATGGTTGATATGCCAGGCACGCGAAGGGTACATGACAAAGAAACTCCACGTGGCGGTGGTATAGCATTCGTTATTATTTTCATAACGTTACTACCTTTATTCGAATATTGCATGTTTGGAAAATTTGATCGTTCTCCTACCATACTACAGATATTTTTTCCGATCAGCCTAGTATCATTTTGGGATGATATATCTCATGTAATGATTCCCCTAAGACTGACTATACATGTATTATGCTCTTTCCTAGCTATTATGTGGCTTGTTCATCCAAGTATAGTACTTGGCTATGGAATTCCTATTTACTTAGATTTAATGATAGCCGCCTTTGCTTTACTTACTTTTTTAAATTTATATAATTTCCTTGATGGCATTGATGGCATAACTGTAAGCGAAACTTGCCATTTATCTATTACTATTATAATTCTTTGTTTTCTTAGCTACGACATTATTCCAAATGTTGACATGGTAATTATTATTACTACTATAATATTGGGGTGGGCTATAGGATTTTTTTACTTTAACTGGCAACCAGCAAAGATATTTTTAGGTGACACAGGAAGTATAAGTATAGGCTTTTTACTTGGAGTATGTTTACTCACAGTCGCTTCAGCAAGTGTTAAACTATTTGCCGCATGTGTTATTGCCTCGCTTTATTACGTTGCTGACGGTGGCTTGACTATTTTAAGGAGACTTATTAAAGGCGAGAGGATATGGGAACCACATTTACAGCATTTTTTTCATAAATCAGTGAGAAAAGGCCGTAGCCATAAGCAGGTGGTAAAATGTATAATAAAATGTAATTTGTTACTAATGATTTTTTCAGTTGGATCGCTTTATTATCCTATCATTTCAATAATTGGAGCACTTATTGTTGTGGGAGTTACGCTCATTAGGTCATTAGTTTAGCAAATCATGAAACCTATAGTTAATGACATAAATAAGCTTATTCATAGTATTTTTAAAAGACAAAATCCAATTTTGGCTGAATTAATCATAAATTGGGGCAAAATTGTTGGCGTTAAGTTTAGTAGTCAGTCAAATCCATTAAAGATTACTATAAGCACAGAGAGAGGCAAACAAATAAATATTTTGCATGTTGCTGTTGATAGCTCAAGTGTTTCAATGGAACTTGCTTATCAACAAGAACTAATGATTGAAAGAATAGCAATATACCTTGGGTACAAAGGAATTCATAAGATTAGATTACTAGTTAGAGGGTAAAAATGAAAGATTTAGATTTTACGATTGAAGTAGAAAGAATTATAAATAAAATAGCTACAACTATTGAAGATAACGATCAAGAATGTAGATTTGATCTGGATCTTAATGACGGAATTCTTAGTTTCTCGAATGAGAGCGGTACCTATGTTATAAACAAACAAAGTGTTTCTAAAGAGATATGGTTGTCTTCTCCAATTAGTGGGCCCTATCATTTTGCTCTACAAGGTAAGCAATGGAAATCTCGTACTGGAGCAGAATTATATCAGGTGCTGTCGTATGAATTGCAAATAGAAATAAAAGGTTAGCTAATCAATGAGCAGTAATATCAAAGAATTAAGTCTCTATTTAGTAGGGCACATAAAGAGTTTATTGGTAGTATTAATATCCTTGCTAAGTGTTTCTGTATCTCTTCTTCTTATAGGATTTGTCTTTAGGAGGTTGATAGATAAGGGCTTAAACTCTGGACAAATAGGTATAGTGCATAATTCTATTTACTTAATATGCGGATTAATTTGTATTTTTGCAGTTGGAAGTTTTTTCCGTTCTTATTATATTAACTTAATTACTCTTAAGGTGATTTCTAAACTTAAATCAGACGCGTTTAAAAATTTATTGAAAGTTGATTTAACTAGATTTGAAGATTTAAAAATTGGCGATATCATTTCAAGATTGGGATCAGACATTGAAATGATTGGTAATCTAATTATCAATTTTTTATCATTTTTTATTAGAAATTCAATAATGTTACTAGGGGCAATAACTTTAATGTTTGTAGAGAGCCCTAAGCTTTCATTAATAGTTATGTTTAGCATTCCTGTTCTCCTATTTCCTATCCTTAGATTAAGTAAGCACGTGAGATCTTTATCTAAACGAGTCTTAGAAGAGCAGAGTTTATTAGCCTCTAATATTGAAGAAAATTTTGTTGGTATCCGTACTCTTTATGCTTATAACCAGCAACAATATTTGTCAGATCAGTTTGATAAGAAAATTCATTCAAATATCAAACATGCCAGCATAAGGCTAAGGCTTCGGTCCTTATTTTTTGCATTGGCTATAGCAATAATTACTGGTTCAATAACTTTGGTTATTTGGGTGGGAAGTATTGATATTTTAAGTGGAGCTATGACTTCTGGGGAAATGGTATCATTTATCTATTATGCGATGATAGTTGGCATGAGTGCTGGAGGTATAGCTGAGCTTCTAAATGAGTTACAAAACCCATTTGCTGCTTTAGAACGTGTACTTGAGCTTCGAGACTTAAAACCAAATATAGCGCCGGTACTAAGCGAAGAATTTTTAGACCAAAGCTATTCCATTCGCTTTGAAAAAGTTAATTTTTCATATCCATCAAGGCCCGATATTTTAGTATTAAAAAACATTTCACTAGAAATATCTCAAGGAAAATTTACAGCTATTGTTGGTAAATCTGGCTCTGGGAAAAGTACTTTACTGCAATTATTGCTAAAATTTTATAATCACCAAGATGGTAATATTTTTGTTGGTTCAAAAAATATCTCTCTAATTAAAGACGAATTTATTAGAAGCAAAATTGCATATGTCGAACAAAATCCAACAATATTTTCAGGATCTATTCGCTCTAATATAAATTTTTCTAGGCCAGATGCTAGCGATGAGGAGATCAACAATATCGCAAAACTTTGTGGCATTCTTAATTTTACCAACTCTCTTGAACTAGGACTGGATACGGAAATTGGGGAAAGAGGCATAAGGATATCTGGCGGACAAAAACAGAGGATTGCTATTGCTAGAGCCCTTTTGTATAACCCAGAAATTTTACTTTTGGACGAAGCTACAAGTGCACTAGATACTCAAAGTGAAGAGCAGATATTGCTTAATGTGCAGAATTTTCTGTCTGGTAAAACTATAATCTCTGTTGCGCACCGCATATCTTCTATTGAAAAAGCAGATGAAATTCTGGTTATTAATCAAGGAGCACTTGTAAGCCAAGGTTCACACACCCAATTACTACACAATTCAAAGATATATAATGTTCTTTATAAGGAACAAAAGTAAATTTGGTATAATTTCTTTGCAATTAAATTTGCTTTGTGACACTATAAGCTTAATGTTTCTTAAAATATTAAATAGGATTATAATGAAAAAGAAAATTTTATGCGGTCTAAGCGTAGCCTTGTTATTTTGTAATGCTTCTAAAGCTGCTGCTCCTGAAAACCCAGTTGCTACTGATAATACCGAAAAATCTGTAGCAGGAGCGCAATCAGAAGTAAAGAAGACTCTCGAAATCACAGGGGCTTGGGCACGTAAATCTATGTCTCCAAACAACAACTCCGCTGCATATATGAAAATCAATAATCCAACTGCAGAGCAGATCACAATTATTGGGGCATCTGCATCACGCGTTGCTAACAACGTGGAGCTTCATAAAAGTTTTGTAGACGAAAAAGGCGTTAGCCGCATGACTTCAATTGATAAAATTGTTGTCCCTGCTGGAAGCTCAATAGAGCTTATGCCTGGAGCTATTCACATTATGCTATTTGATTTGAAAAAGAATTTGTCTGAGGGAGATAAATTTGATATCACAATCAAGATTGAAGGTAAAGACCCAATAGTTCTAGAAACACTGGTGAAATAAGCTGTCCAAGCGCAGGGCACGCCTATCAATTTAGCTAGATATATGAAAACAAAACTACCCAAACGCTCGTTAGTTATTAAAGACAGGCTTGATCGCATTGTCGAAACAATTCTCTCAGGATCTAAAAATGAACTGGCGATGATTATTCTCTTTGGTTCATATGCTAGAGGAAATTGGGTAGTGGATTCATATGTGTAAGGTCATACAACATATAGTTATCAAAGTGATTTGGATATTATGCTAGTGACCAAAAGCCCAAAGTACCTGGGATTAAAGGAAGATCATTTCAAGATACAATAGAACGGAGATTAGATCGCAGCGGTTTAGGCGGGCGACCTTTTTTGGCTCCGAATATAACTTTGATTACTGAAACAATCCAGCATGTTAATGAAAAACTAGAGAAAAGTCAGTATTTTTTTTCGGATATTAAGAAAGAAGGTATTTTACTTTATGATAGTGGTGAGTTTAAAACTGGCAGAAGGACGAGAGTTAAGCTGGGAAGAGCGAAAAGAAATAGCTCAGGATGATTATGATCAATGGTTCCCGCATGGGTGTGGACTCCTACTCGATACTGGTAACCCCATCGGGCGTGGTGAATTTAAGCTTGGTGCTTTCTATCTACACCAAGCAACAGAGAGTTTTTATAATACAATTTTGTTGGTTTTTAGCGGTTATAAAGGCAAAGACCATAATATTGAGAATCTCGGTAGCTTAGCGAGCAACTATAGTGATGAGCTGTTAAAGATATTCCCTCGTGATACTAAAGAGCTAGATGACCGGTTTATTTTGCTTAAAGAAGCCTATATTAGAGCTCGTTATGATAAAACCTATAAAATTACCGAAGAAGAATTGCTTTATTTGACCCAACGAGTTGAGAAGTTAAAAACCGTAACTGAAGAAATATGTCAGGCTTGGATTAATCAAAGAATTGCCTAATAACTAGAATAATTATAACTGAGATACCGGGCCGAAGGCCTGCGCAAGCCCATCAAGTCCGGTATGACACGTAGCGTTGACTTTTGAGAAGCTAAAAGCAGTATAGAAAGTATTTAGCCTTTCTACTTAGTAGACAATAATCTGCCAATTTTTTCAAGGCTTGCCGGTTTTGCAGCCATCTGTAGAAATTTCTCTTTTTCCATACTCAGCAAAGTAGATTCATCGATTTTGCCCATATCAATTATTTTCTGAAAAAATTCCAACACCTCGCCAGTGATGTTATCGAAATTTGCCGTATCCATTTCGCTTGCAAGGTTTATTCTTGGTAAGTTAACACTATTAGAAATAATTCGTGTTACAGGCTTTACTTCAATAGCTTCTGCCATTATGTTTTCAATACTCATATTGAAATTACAATTAACATTATATTCCAGAGCGAAATAATCACTCGAAGCAGATTGATATTGTACTAAGATGTTTCGTAGGTTTTGTATGAGCCGATTTTTATTACCTTTGGAACGTAAAAACATTTCTTTAACCCCTCCCCAACCAGGAATAAGACCGACACCTAGCTCAACTAGTCCTGCATTTAAGTTTTGATGTGCTACTACGCAATGAGAATGTAGCAATAATTCACACCCTCCACCAAGAGCAAGACCGTAGGCGCATGATATCACATCAATGTCTGCATATTTCAGAGTGAGCATTGCTTTTTGACCGAGATCAATGAATTGCTCTATAGCTTTAAAATTCTTGTTGCTTATTTGTTCATAAAATAATCTAATATCCGCACCAGCTGAAAAATGTTTACTCTTTCCAGGATGAATTATTAGCCTAGAAGACTTATCTTCCGAGAGTTTTACTGAATCTATGATTAAATCAAAAACCTGATGATTTAAAGAGTTCATCTTAGTTTTAATAACAAAAAGATGGTTGTTTTTATATTCAAATAAATCAGCTGAATCATTTGATAGCAATATTTTTGCACCATCTTGCCATGTTGATTTAATTGTAGCTTGTTTTTTTACCTTGTTATTTATTCCTTTAAGCCAAATTTCGCCCTTTGGCATGTAAGAATCAAGCAACTCAAATGGACCATATTTCAAGCTATATCCAAGCTTCATAGCTTTATCAATATCTTCAGTTGAATCAGATATCTCTGGCACAAGACTTGTTATATAAGAGAAAAAGTTAGCTAATATTTCCTTGAAAAAATCACTATATATATCATTCTTATTAAATAATTCTTCTAGTGTTTTTGGAATCTCAGTTAACTTAAGCTCAACATAATCTAAGCTTTTAAAGTCGAATATTTGCTTAATAACTTGACCGTGGCTTTTTGTAACTTTATAAAAACCACTGCCAGATTTACGCCCTAGTAAACCCCTTGATTTCATCACGGATAGTATCTCTGACTCAGTGTATATTTCATGATACTTATCTTGGATATCAAGTGCACCAGTCAATGACTTAGAGATCAATGCCATAACGTCATGACCAATCAAATCGTATAAACCAAAAATACCTGTTGAAGGAAACCCAAGAAGCTTTGTGAATATCTGATCTATTAATGCTGGATTAAGTTCTTTCTCAATAGCTTTTCTTACCGTAAACTCAAGAAGAAAGCACCCTATCCTATTAGCAATAAACCCAGGTGTATCATTGCAATGAATAATTGTTTTGCCCAGTTTTTTGGTGATGAATTCTTCGGCGGGCTTACTCACCGATCGGTCATTATTCACATCACACACTAATTCAAGAAGCTCCATATACCTAGGAGGATTGAAGAAGTGGGTAATAATAAATCTGCGTTGCACTGATTTAGGTAATTTCTCTTTCAACTTGGCGAGCGGTAATGTTGAAGTATTAGAAGCTATTATTGCACTATCTTTAAGGTATGGAAGTAGTGTTTTGTACAAGTCGTGCTTAATATCTAATCTTTCAATAATTACCTCAATTATAAGGTCACACTCTGATATAAGATTTAAATTATCACGAAGATTTCCTACAGTGATATATTTTGCTAGACTTGGATGTGATAAAGGCGCTGGTTTTTGTGATTGCATTTTCTCAAGAGCTACAACAACGATATTTGAAGGGTTTAATGAATTTTCATCTGCTATATCAAGCAATATTACCTCAGTGCGCGAGTTTGCAACTTGCGCAGCAATAGCACTTCCCATAACCCCAGAACCAATAACGCATACTTTTCTTATTACCGACATATTCTACCTACTTATATATATTCAAGCAAATATTGCTTTCTCAATATCTTTAATACTGTGGTTAATGAGGTCTTTATTTACTTCTTTGGTGACTAATTTTTTAAGTTGCCATTTATCATTTGCCTCATGTGCCCAAGTAGTTTTGAGCTCGCAATAATGTACAACTCTTTATAAGATGAGTCACTTACAAAAACCTGATTAATATGATCGATTGCCGCTCTTGATGAGTCATTCAAATCAATATCCTTTTTAGAAGTATGAGGATCATGAAATGCAGATAAGCCAGATCTGTTGATTCTCAAGCTTTCGTGTCTTTCAACATTACGTTCTTCATTCTCATGAAGCTGGAATTTCCCAACCCCTTCTGTGATTTTTAAACCCTCCGCTTTAAAAAGCTTCAACGTATTCATGTCTAAAACCGCAACTAGTTTATAACCAAAATGATTTTGCATATTTTTCTACCTCTACTTGAAGAATACATAACCAACTATAACTATAGTAGTTATTCCAAGCAGACGAAAGAATTTTATGAGAAGCTTAGAAAAAGTATTTTTTTTGTAAAAAATTACATTAGGTCGCCAACGTTAGCTAAGAATAATTTTGCACGGTGTGAAGCTGGTTTAGTAAAAAACTCATCAGCTGGTTGATCAGCCAGAACTAATCCTTTATCCATAAAAATAATTCTGTCTGCGATAATCTTAGCAAATTTTATATGGTGAGTAATTACTATCATCTGCATATGTTGCTTTAAATCATTGATTATTTCAATAATATCCTTCACAATTTCAGGGTCTAGAGCAGAAGTTGGTTCATCAAAGAGCATTGTTTCTGGATCCATCATTAAAGCTCTACAAATAGCTGCTCGTTGTTTCTGTCCACCTGATAGCTTTAGTGGAGATACATCTGCTTTCTCTAGAACACCAAATCTGTCAAGTAACTTTCTAGCCTTTTCTTGAGTTTCAATTTTACTAGTATGCAGTACATTTAATGGCCCATATGTCAAGTTTTCTAGGATCGACATATGTGGGAATAAATTAAATTGCTGAAAGACCATACCAATTTTAAAACACAACTTACTCCTATTCCTTCTAGTAAGTTTTTTGCTATTAATTGTAACAGTGCCACTAGTCGGGTTTTCAAGATTATTGATACAGCGAAGTAATGTAGATTTACCACTACCAGATGGACCGATAATAACTGTAGTTTCTCGTTTATCAAACGTTAGATTGATATTTTTGATTGCAGTATTATCAATGAATTTCTTAGTAACTTTTTCTAGCACTATCATAGAGCAAGCCTTTTTTCTAAAAGCAAAGCAAAGCTACTGATAATCAACACCATCACGTAATAAGCCGCAGCTGCTGTTAACATCGGAGTAAAAAAGGTATAAGTTTCTGCTGATACAACTTGGGCTCTTCTCATCAAGTCCATTTCTCCAATAACTGATATCAGACATGATTCTTTTACCAAATTGATGAGTTCGTTTACTAAGGCAGGCAAAATACTTCTAAATGCTTGCGGTAATATTATGTCCTTCATCCGTAAGACCGGAGAAACGCCCAGCGCTTTTGCTGCTTCAACTTGGCCTCTATCAACAGATTCAATTCCAGCTCTGATTATTTCTGAAACATACGCCCCTGAATTCAATGAAAAAGCAATTACCCCTGCTGCAAAAACACTTAGTTTAAGACCAATAAGGCCAGGTAATCCAAAGTATATTATCGTTAACTGAATAAGAAGTGGTGTACCTCTGAATATAGAAGTATACGCATGAGCGGCTAATCTTAGGATTTTTAGGTCAATTACTTTTAAAAATGCTAAGATCGTACCGATAATAAGCCCTAAAAATACCGAAATCACACTATACTTCAACGTAACAGTGACACCTTTTAGAATAAAATATAGATGCGGCAAAAACGCTACTAGGTCATCATACATTACTGGTGCACTGCTCTCTAATCATACAAATCAAATAGTTATTTTACTGAAACAAGCCAACTTTGTTTCTCCTTTGGAGGTGGAATGAATGTAATTTATTACCTTGCCACACTTATCAAACAATATCTTTAACTTCTTGATATTATCGTTTCACTATACATCAAAATAGACTCGTCTCAACAAAACGTCAATAAATTACTGCATTTTTACAAGCTTTTAATACTATAAAGATATTTTTAGTTTAAAGCTTGTATTATAGAATTTGCAACACTCATGGCCTGACGTGGAGGTTATAAATCTCTCTTCGCCAGGACTTCAGAACACTTTACTCTATATCCATTAAGAATTTTTCTGGTAGCAAATCTCCCGTTACTTCTGTATTGTATGGTATTGTACTATCGTTGGAATAGCCTGTAATCCAGAATGATTTTGCGTACTGCCCATCGAATAGTATGCCGCCTTTTGCTTTCGAGCCCATCTTGCCTAAAAAATATTCATATGCTACATACTTTTCGATTTCCTCTGAACAATATTTAGGTAGACCGATGGGGTCAGAGTTTTGTAGTCCGTGCTTTGAAACTAGGAAAAGTTTAAAGAAATTATCTTTATATTTATTATAAGCTCCGGTCGCTTCTGTGGCTTCTTTTTTTACCTCTTCATGTATAGTATTCTCAGAGCACTTGGCTAATATTTTTGTGATTCCATCCGCATACCCATGCTTATGGACATATTTTTTTATTATATCCAGATTTTCCGATATAGTGACCCCTCCTTTAATATCTGAAGATTTCATTTTCTCATACATCACCCTCTCAAGTAAACGAGTGATAGCAACAGAGTATATATCTTTTCCATCGATAAAATACTTAAAGCCTCTTTTTAATTTACCTATTTCTTTTATCAAGTCATCTGGCTCATATACTCGTTGTGTTATAATTTGGCATTATTTCCTCCTATTTATTTGTTATACATAATAAGCCCCCAATTTAAAATTAGAGAGGCTCCTAAATATAATAAAGAAAGATTAATAATAAGAAATATTTTTCTAAAAATAAGAGATGTTCACTATAGTCAATTTAATGCTACTTGGTGCAAGGCACGAAGAGCGAAGCCTATAGATAATAGACGAGTGACGAGTAACAATTAGAAGAACATATTATCGCTTGCCTTCTTTGGACAATTCTTTAAAATAACATCAGTATAATTTAAGATCATAGCTAAAATATGGCCGGACATTCAAAATTTAAAAATATTCAACACCGCAAAGGCGCCCAAGATAAAAAAAGAGCAAAACTATTTACTAAATTAGTTAGAGAAATAATTACGGCGGCGAAAATTGGCGGAGTAGATACAAGCGCTAATCCTAGATTAAGAAATAGCATCTCTGCCGCTAGAAGCCAAAACCTTCCAAGAGAGAGAATTGATCGAGCCTTAGTACAAGCATCCGACCCAAGCGATCTAGATAATTACAGTGAAAATAGATACGAAGGATTCATGACGGGTGGCATTGCAATTATTGTAGAAACCCTTACTGACAATAAGAATAGAACAGTTGCAGAAGTTCGGAGCACTTTTACTAAATATGGTGGCCATCTAGCTGAAAATGGTAGCGTTAGCTTTATGTTTGATAGAGTTGGTAGAATAGAGTTTGCAAAAACTGTTGCCTCAAATGATGATATTGTAGAATCAGCTATTGAAGCTGGTGCTATGGATGTTGAGTCCACTGAAACCGAACATATTATTTACACCGATATTGAATCATTCTCAGATTGTCTTGAGTTTTTGACAAAAAACTATGGTGACCCTATTGAGTCTGAACTCGGTTGGAGACCACAAAATATTATTACGATTGATGACGAAGAAAAGGCTACAAAATTGCTGAAACTTATAGATGCTTTAGAAGAAAGTGACGACGTACAGAAGGTATTTGGAAATTACGAATTTTCAGAAGAAGTTTTTAACAAACTATCAAATTGAAGTTAAATAAATGCAAATAATTATATTAGCTGCAGGTAAAGGAAGTAGAATGAATTCCTCCTTGCCGAAGGTAATGCACAAAGTTGGTGGAATCCCTATGCTTGAGCGAGTTATACTTAACTGTGCTCAAGTTGCGAATGACCTGGTTTTAGTATACTCAAAACATCTAGATCCATATTTGCACATGTTTAGCAATCACTGTAAACTTGTTAATCAAACAGAGCAGCTGGGAACGGCGCACGCCGTATTTGTAGCAAAAAATTTGTTTAATAATGAAGGTAATATTGGCGTTATCTATGGAGATAATCCATTAATAACACCAGATATTATTAGAGGGTTATTTGATCATCTTGATAAAACCAACTCGCAAGTAGTAACATTAGCTTTTGAGTATGAAAAAACAAATCAATACGGACGCATTATCTTAGACTCAGCAGGTAATTTTCAAAAAATTGTTGAATCAAGATTTGCTTCGCCAGAAGAGCAGAAAGTAACTCTTTGTAATTCCGGGATTATGGCTTTTGCTCCTGGAATACTCGCAAAATACATAGATAGGTGCATTGTATCTGAGCCTAACAATATTGGCAAAGAACTATTTTTAACTAATATTATTGAAATATGCGCTTTGGCCGGTGAAAAAGTATCTTACTATAAGTCAACAGATCATGAATTAGTGATTGGAGTAAATACGCAAAGCGAACTAGAAAGTGCAAATTCAATAATTAAACAAAAATAATATGGGTAGCGTAAAAAATAAACCCTTGCTTATAATAGATGGCTATGGCTTTATTTTCAGAGCTTATCATATCCAACCCCCTCTATCATCCCCAAATGGGGCTCCGGTTGGAGCTATCTACGGGTTTACTTCGATGCTTATAAAATTGATCAACGATTTTAAGCCAGAACATGCTGTTATTGTTCTTGATCATGAAAGCAAAAATTTTAGACATGATATATATAAAGATTATAAAGCAAATAGACCTTCTGTAGCAGAAGATTTGGTATCGCAACTTAACCTGGTAAGAACTGTAGCTGATGCATTAAATTTCAAGCATCTTTCCAAAGCTGGATTTGAAGCGGATGACATTATAGCGACACTCGCTACTAAAGCATCTTCTACAGGGCGAGAAGCAATAATTATTTCTTCAGACAAAGACTTAATGCAGTTAGTCGATGGGTTCGTGAAAATGTATGATCCAGTAAAAGCTAAATATATCACTGAAGAAGACATTATAGCTAAATTTGGTGTCGGAGCGCTAAAAGTAAGAGAAGTTCAGGCTCTAATAGGAGACAAATCTGATAATATTCCTGGGGTTGCTGGTATTGGCCCTAAAACTGCTGCGCAGTTAATTAACGAATATGGCACTCTGGATGGAATCATAAATTCTATTGATCTTATTAAGAACCCTAGATGGCAAAATCTATTAAAGGATAATCTAGAAAATGCTAAACTCTCTTGGCTATTAGTTGGTTTAAATCAAAATGTTGAGATTGAACAAGATTTAGATAATTTTCATTGGAACTCTCCTAGTGGCAAGCAAATATCAAATTTCTTAAATGAATATGGCTTTAAATCCCTACATAAGAGGATAGAAAATCTTTTCCATCTTAAAATAGAAAATTCTACATTAATTGATCCAATTTTGGCTGAGAAAAAAAACACTTTAAAAGTAATAAAGATAGAGCAACCTCAGCAACTTGAACCATTACTTATTGAAACACAAAAACTTGGAGTAGTTGCAATTTTTTATAGAATTCATGATTCAAAACATAATTTGATTTTAACCGTAGGCGGTGATTTATATAATGTTAATTATCAAGACCAACATGACTTACATGATTTATTTTCTTACTCAAGTAGTAAATTAGAAGATAATGAAATTAAACAGAAAATACATTCTCTGTTTTCAAATAAGGCTATTAAGAAAATTACCTATAACTTAAAGTCTCTATTGCAACTAGTCGATCCATCTTTAGTTAAAACTTTAGCATCATTCGACGATTTAATGCTCATGGATTATGTCCTAAACGCCGGGAATAAAGCTCATGAACTATTGGATGTTATAGAAATATATTCTGGCTCTCGCCCAACTGAAAACACGTACTACGCCGCCCACTTCATTGACTGTTACAATAACTTGACCAGCAAACTTGTTGTAAATAAAGCCTTGCATCTGTATGATTCAATTGACTTACCTCTGTGTTATATCTTACATGATATGGAGAAAATAGGTGTTAAAGTAGATGTTCAGTATTTACACAGCCTATCCATGGAGCTTGCAGAAAAAATACAAACTATAGAAAAAAAGATTTATTCCCTTGCTGGCAAAGAATTCAATATTTCTTCTCCCAAACAGCTTGGACTTATTTTGTTTGACGAAATGAAATTGCCGTTCGGTAAGGTTTCTGGAAAATCTAAATCATACTCAACCAATGTTGACATCCTTGAGAAACTTAATATAGAAGGTTATGAAGTGGCTGAGCTACTTCTAGACTATAGACACCTCTGTAAGCTAAAAAATACATATACCGATACATTGCCAAAGCAAATTGATAAAACCACCAGTCGAATTCATACAACTTTCTTACAATGTGCCACTACTACTGGGAGGTTAAGTTCAATAAATCCAAATGTGCAAAACATCCCTATCAGAACAGAAGAAGGAAATAAAATCAGAGCCGCATTTGTTGCCTCACCTGGAATGAAGTTAATTTCAGCTGATTATTCTCAACTAGAACTTCGTATCCTTTCTCACGTAGCAAATATTGAACAGCTTAAGCAGGCCTTTGCAGAAAATAGAGATATTCATGCCCAAACAGCCAGCCAGATTTTTGATACACTGATTGAAGCTATGGAGCCAGAGGTGCGACGCAAAGCAAAAGCAATTAATTTTGGCATTATTTATGGAATTAGTGCCTTTGGCCTAGCACGGCAGCTCAATATATCTAGAAAAGACGCAGCTACTTACATTGAAAGATACTTTAAAGAATATCCAGGCATTCAACAATACATGAGTGAAACTATTGAATTTGCAAAAGAGCATGGCTTCGTCTCAAATTTACTGGGGCGCAAATGTTTTCTTCCTAATATTAACAGCAAAGATCATACTCTTAGATCTTTTAGCGAGCGTGCGGCGATTAACGCACCTATGCAGAGCTTAGCTTCTGATATTGTAAAAGTGGCAATGATAGTGCTAGATAAACGACTATCCGCCAACAATATGAAAACCAAAATGATACTCCAGATACATGATGAATTAATTTTTGAATCCCCATTAGCTGAAGTGGAATCTGCTATGACAATCATTAAATCAACTATGCAGAATGCTTATTTACTAGATGTTGCAATAGATACCACAGTTAGTTTTGGATCTAATTGGCAAGAGCTGTAATATAATTTTTTGACCCACGCTCTTCTATTTCACCTTCTCCTTTGATGTCAATTTTTTGTGTTTAGTACTTGAAATTACAGGACGCGTTTGGTGTGATGGGCCAATGTGCTTATCCATTTTTTTTCTGATATGTTCAAGACGTTCAAGGTCACTTCCCTCAGGCTCTGGAATAGTATCCATTTGTTTGCTAGTTTTAGTACTCCCCCTAGAAGTAACCTTTTGTGGAGAAGAAGTTACAGATGATTCCTTGTCTACATCTTTTTGTATCGTTTCACCAATAACATCTTCTACCACCTCTTTTTTCTTTTGTGCTTCATGTTTTCTAATCCTAGACAAAGTACCTATAGCTGTTGATAAAACATCTTTCTTAAAAGCTAATTTTACAATTTTGGGGAACATTGCTGCATACTTACCTTTACTATAAAGATCTGCAAGCTCAGTTACAGCCGGCAAATTATCTGCAACTATTTTAATAATTTTTTCTGTCTTGAGCTTTAACCCCGGTCCTACCTTAGTATGTATTACTACATCAATTACTTTTGCCAATTGTTCCTGATTTTTCTCTAATAACACTGGCAACTCTTTATCAAAAATATCTTTCAGATCTGGGCTACTTTCTTTTAAGCCTATAATGTTTGAAACAACTTTTAGCACAGCTTTTTTTTGGTTTTCTTCTGGAGCATTTGCTAAATCTCTTATATCAGAAATTATAGTAACAAGTTGATCTTTTTCTTTTAGCGTTGCCTGAGCAAGTTTATCAACCATGGGTGCTGCATCAATTAATATATCAACGCCAAGTTTTGCTACATCCTTAATTAAATCATCAGAAACTCCAAGCTCTTTTGTTTGAGCTGCTAAACCCGGAGACTTCTTTACAAGATCAAGGGCGATTGTAGGAATGCTATCTCTATTTTTTTCTAAAAATGCTGGCAAATCCTTAGATAAAGTCTGACTAATTCCTGGTTTAGTAACAATATTATTCAGGCTGTCTATTATCATACCAAAGGAACCAACTTGTTGAGCTGTTAGTCCTTCAGTAGTTTTATCTAAATTCGCCACCAATTCCTGAGATTTAGTAACAATAGTAGTAATATCTTGGATACTTGCCCCTACTACCTTTGTTGCTATCGGTACAACGTCATTGATTTGTTCTTCAGTAACGACTCCTTTGAGCATAGTATTTTCCACGGCATTAACTGCTATTTTAGCAATATCAGTATTCGACTCTTCTAAAATTGTACCAACATTCTGGAGAGACGCCGCTATCTTAGTATTACCTAGAATTGCCATTCCCTGACTAACTAGTCCTTGAACTAATGCAGGGGCTTCTTCCTGTGATGCAGTTAGCAGGCTTTGTCCACTGGCAACTAAACTATTGATCTGTTCATTTGAGGTTTCTTTTAATACCACACTGACTAAACCAGTCACTGCTGTTACCGTGTTTTTAGCGAGGCTTGGGTCCACGCCAGTTAGTAGCTGCCCAGGAAAACTAGCTTTGTCCAGTTGGTCAAGATTATGCGCAAC